>DASXDG010000044.1:0-39325 GCA_036490795.1 Streptosporangiaceae bacterium | reverse complement strand
TGGGGGCGCCGGGGATAGTCTCGGGTCATGATCGAGGAACGTTTCGCTAATCTGCTCGGGTCCCGCCATCAGGGCGTGCTCGTCACGCACCGGTCCAACGGGTGGCCGCAGCTGTCCAACGTGACGTACGCGTGGTTCCCTGACGAGCAGGTGATCCGGATCTCGGTCACCGATGACCGGGCCAAGACCCGCAACCTGCGCCGCGATCCCCGGGCCAGTTTCCACGTCACCACCGACGACTTCTGGTCCTACGTGGTGGTCGATGGCGAGGCCACGCTGTCCGAGGTCGCTCAGGACCCGCATGACGCGGCGGTGGAGGAGCTCATCAAGCTTTACCGCGCCGCCCAGGGGGAGCACCCGGACTGGGACGACTATCGTGCCGCCATGGTCCGCGATCGCCGGCTGGTCGTCCGGGTTCCCGCCGAGCGCGCCTACGGCATGACCCGGTAACGCCGCTCACCCGCAACGCCGCTCACCCGCAACGCCGCTCACCGGGAACGCCGCTCACCCGCAACGCCGCTCACCTGCGGCTAACCCGGCGCGGCGAAGCGGTTCATGGTCGCGGCGAGAACGTCCATCGAGGCGTCGCTGCCGCAGTGACCGGCGTCCTCGATGACCCGCAGTTCCGCGCCTGGCCAGGCTCGGGCCAGCTCCCAGACGTAGGCCAGCGGGCAGCTCATGTCCCTGTGACCGTGTACGAGCACGCCGGGAATCGCGGCGAGGCGGCCGGCCTGACGGATCAGCTCGTCCTCGTCCAGCCAGGCAGCGTTGGAGTAGTAGTGCGCGCAGAGCCGGGCCAGGGCGAGCATGGCCTTCGAGGGGCGGCCGCTGTACGGGCCGCCGAAGCCCTCGAAGGAGAGCAGCGTGTCTTCCCAGGCGGACCACTCGAGCGTCGCCTTCTCCCGCACGGCCGCGTCGCGATGACCGGTTAGCCGGGCGTACGCGGCCAGCATGTCCAGGCACGGAGTGTCACGTGGCATACCTGACCCAGCCGCGAACCGTTCCCACTGCTCGGGGAAGAACAGCCTGGCACCCCGGTACAGCCAGTCGATTTCGCTGGGCCGTGCGGTGTTCACGGAGTCGAGGACGATCTCCGATACCCGCTCCGGGTGCCGCTCGGCGTAGGCCAGTGACAGCGTGGTCCCCCACGAGATGCCGTTTAGCAGCCACCGCTCGATGCCCAGGTGCTCCCGCAGCCGCTCCATATCGGCGATCAGGTGCGCGGTCGTGTTTACCGACATGTCGACAGCCGGGTCGCTGGCGTGCGGCGTGCTCCGGCCGCAGCCGCGCTGGTCGAACAGGACCAGGCGGTAACGGTCCGGGTCGAAGGCGCGCCCCTGTCCCGGGCGGCAGCCCGACCCAGGGCCCCCGTGCACGATCACCGCGGGCTTGCCCGCGGGGTTGCCGCAGGTCTCCCAGTAGATGTGATTGTCGTCACCAACGCCGAGCATTCCCTGGGCATATGGCCTCGATGCCGGATACATAAGCGGAACATTAGTAGGAGAGTGAATGTTCATCGGGAATGGCGGTAGACGATGCGCGGATTTGGTTGACACGCGCAACCAGCGATTGCTGGTGCCGCAGGTGAGGATGTGCGGACTAGGCTGATGTGGTGCTGACAGATTCTTTCGGACGGATAGCGACAGACCTTCGGGTGTCGCTCACCGACCGCTGCAATCTGCGCTGCACCTATTGCATGCCGCCGGAGGGCCTGGACTGGCTGCCGAAGCCGGAACTGCTGACCGACGAGGAACTCATCCGGCTGATCCGGATCGCGGTCGAGATGCTCGGCGTACGCGAGGTCCGCTTCACCGGCGGTGAGCCGCTGCTCAGGCGCGGCCTGACCGCGATCGTCGAGCGCACCGCGAAGCTCAGGCCTCGCCCGGAGATCTCCTTGACCAGCAACGGCATCGGGCTGGACCGCCTGGCCGTACCGCTGAAGTCGGCCGGCCTGGACCGGATCAACGTGTCCCTGGACACGCTGCGGCGCCAGACGTTCCGCGAGCTCTCCCGCCGTGACCGGCTGCCCGACGTGCTCGCTGGCCTCGACGTCGCCGCCAGGGCCGGCCTGACCCCGGTCAAGGTGAACGCGGTGCTGATGCGCGGCGTCAACGACGACGAGGCCGTGCCCTTGCTGCGGTTCTGCCTGGACCGCGGGTACGAGCTGCGCTTCATCGAGCAGATGCCGCTGGACGCGCAGCACGGCTGGCGCCGGGCGGACATGGTGACCGCCGATGAGATCCTGGTATCCCTCAAGGAGGGATTCGACCTGACCGTCGATGACGAACGCGAGCGGGGTTCGGCGCCCGCCGAGACGTTCCTCGTGGGCGGCGGCCCGGACAGGGTGGGCGTGATCGCGTCGGTGACCCGGCCATTCTGCGGTACCTGCGACCGGGTCCGGCTGACCGCGGACGGACAGGTACGCAACTGCCTGTTCGCCAGGACCGAGAGCGATCTGCGCGGCGCGATGCGGGACGGCGCCAGCGACACGGAACTGGCCGGACGCTGGCAGAAGGCTGTGCGCGGCAAGCTGCCAGGGCACGGCATCAACGATCCCTCGTTCCTTCAGCCCGACCGTCCGATGTCGGCTATCGGAGGATGAACCACCGTCAGTTATGAAGTCATTGTCCTGGCGGGCGGTGCCGCGCGGAGACTGGGCGGGCAGGACAAGCCCGGCCTGAGCGTCGGCGGGCGCACGCTGGTCCAGCACGTGGTCGCCGCGGGGCGGGAAGCGGGAGCCCGGCGGGTGATGGTCGTCGGGCCGAGCCGCCCGGAGCTAGACGATGTGCTGTTCGTGCCGGACGAACAGCAGGGCCCGGTGGCCGCGCTGCGTCAAGGACTCCCGCACGTCCGGGCGCCGCGGGTGGCGCTGCTCGCCGCCGACCTGCCGTTCCTGCGTGCCCGGCACATCCGCGCGCTACTGGAAGCGGTGACGGGGACCGGCGCCGTGCTGGCCGACGAACAAGGCCGCGAGCAGTGGCTGACCGGATGCTGGCGCACGGCGGCGCTGAACGACGCCCTCACGCAGTACCCGGGCAAGTCGCTGCACGGACTGCTCGGGCCGCTGCGGCCGCGACTGGTGACGATCACGGCGGAGCCGGGGGAGCCGCCGCCCTGGCTGGACTGCGACACCCCCGACGACATCGAACGCGCGCGACGGCTAGCCTCCGGAGACGATGTCCCCGGCTAGCGGTGAGATGGCCGCCACGATCTGGTTGATTTCACCCTCACCGACTCCGGCCGAGGCCAGTGCGCCGATCAGGTGCCCGGCGACCAGATCGAAATGCTTCTGGTCGATGCCCCGGCCCACGTGCGCGTCGTGCATGGACGCGCCGCTGTAGGTCACGGGGCCGCCGAGTGCCTCGGCGAAGAACTCCACCTGTCTCCCTTTCAGGCGGTTCATGTTCGTGCCCGCGAAGAACCCGGCGAGTTCCGGGTCGCCCAGCACACGCACGTAGAAGTCATCGACGACGGCGGTTAAGGCCGGCTCGCCGCCGATGGTGTCGTACAGAGACGTCGCAGAGTCAGTCACTCAGGGCTCCTTTGCTTGTACTTACTGCATATGAAAGCCCATTTAGTGGCCTATTTCCACGCTTTCCAGGATGCCGAGCGCGTCCGGCACCAGGACGGCCGCCGTGTAGTAGGCGGATACCAGGTAGGACATGATCGCCTGTTCGTCGATGTTCATGAACCGGACCGACAGGCCAGGCTCGTACTCGTCGGGCAGGCCGGTCTGGCGCAGCCCGATGACGCCGTGGTCGTCTTCGCCGGTCCGCATGGCGAGCACCGAGCTGGTGTTGCCGGCCGTGACCGGGATCTTGTCGCAGGGCAGCAGCGGCACGCCCCGCCAGGCGTGCACGGTCTTGCCCTCGGCCACCAGCGTCTCCGGGTAGATGCGCCGCTTGGTGCACTCCCTGCCGAACGCCGCTATCGTCCGCGGATGGGCCAGGAAGAACCTGGTCTTGCGGCGGCGGGCGAGCAACGCGTCCATGTCGTCGGGCGTGGGCGGTCCGGACGCGGTGTGCAGCCGCTGCGAGACGTCCACGTTGCGCAGCAGCCCGATGTCCGGGTTGTTGAGCAGCTCGTATTCCTGCCGTTCGCGCAGGGCCTCGACGGTCAGCCGGATCTGGTGCTCGACCTGGTTCATCGGGTCGTTGTACAGGTCGGCGACCCTGCTGTGGATCTGCAGCGTGGTTTGCGCCACGTGCAGTTCGTACTCCCGGGGACTGAGCTCGTAGTCCACGAACGTACCGGGGAGACTTTCCTCGCCCTCGTGACCTGAGGACAGGGAGATCTCCGCCTCGCCCTTGGCGTTGCGCGGCTTGCCCTGTTCGGAACGGACCCCGGACAGGTATCCGGCCAGCGCGGGGGACCGGGCCACCACCTCGTCGAACGCCTGCCGGGTCAGCGTGAACACGGTGCACGCGGTCGCCGCGGTCGCGGTGACGTTGTCCGCGGCGTCGTTGTCCGCGGCGTCGTCAAGCACGGACCCGAAGTAATCGCCGTCGGCGAGTACTCCGGACGTCGCGGTGTGCCCGTACTTGCCGGTCTTGGACTTGGTCACCTTGCCGTGCGCGATCACGGCCAGCCTGCCGTCGGCCGCGACGATCTCGCCGGCGTGGTACTCCGTCCGGGTGAACCGGCCGGCCAGTTCGGTCAGCACCCCGGCGTCGGTGAACCCGGCCAGGAAGCCGATCTCGGTCAGCGACGGCGGTATCAGGACGATGTCGGCCGCGGTCCCGGCGAACATCACCTTCCCGGTTCCGCCCTCGTAGGTGAGCCGCCGGTTGACGCGGTAGGCGCCTCCTCGCGCCTCCACCCAGGGCAGCATGCGCAGCAGCCAGCGGGGCGATATGGCCTGGACCTGCGGCGCCGACTTGGTGGTCGTGGCCAGGTTGCGCGCTGCCTCGGTGGACAGGCTCCGCTGGGTGGTTTCCGACTCGTCTTCGATCGTTTCGGCAGTCACCGGGGTCAGTGCCCGATCTCGACGTTCTCGAGGACGCCGAGCGCGTCCGGCACCATGACCGCCACCGAATAGTACGCCGAGACCAGGTAGGAGATGATCGCCTGCTCGTCGATGCTCATGAAGCGCACCGACAGGCCTGGCTGGTACTCGTCGGGGATGCCGGTCTGGTGCAGCCCGACCACGCCCTGGTTCTGCTCGCCGGCCCGGATGAGCAGGATCGAGCTGGTGCTGTGGTTCGTCACCGGGATCTTGTTGCTCGGGAAGATCGGGATGCCGCGCCAGGCGGGCACCGAGTGGTTGCCGACCGGGACCGACGCGGGATACACCCCGCTCCTGGTGCACTCCCTGCCGAACGCGGCGATCGTCCTCGGGTGCGCCAGGAAGAACGTCGGGTCCTTCCACACGCTGGCCAGCAGCTCGTCCATGTCGTCGGGGGTGGGCGGGCCGTTGCGCGTGTGCAGGCGCTGGGACAGGTCGGCGTTGTGCAGCAGGCCGATGTCCGGGTTGTTGATCATCTCGTGCTCCTGCCGCTCGCGCAGGGCCTCGACGGTCAGCCGCAACTGGTGCTCGACCTGGTTCATCGGGTCGTTGTACAGGTCGGCGACGCGGGAGTGGACCTGCACCGTGGTCTGCGCGACGTGCAGCTCGTACTCGCGTGGCTTGAGCTCGTAGTCGGCGAACGTTCCCGGCAGGTCTTCCTCGCCGTCGTGGCCGGCGGACAGCTGTATCTCCGCCTCGCCGTGGGCGTTGATCGGCCCGTGGCCGTTGTGCGACTTGGCCAGCTGCTCCCGCAGCGGCGCCGACTGGCGGGCCAGCGTTTGCAGTTCGCTGCGCTTGATCGCGAACGTGATGCACGGCGTGGCGGCGGTCGCCGAGTACGCCCAGGTGCCCTCGTCGCCGGTCAGGATCTCCTCGCCGAGGTGCTCGCCGTCGGCGAGCGTGCCGAGAGTGGCCTGGTGGCCGTACTTGCCCGCCGCCTGCTTGGTCACCTTGCCGTGCGCGATGAGGATCAGGCTGTCCGCGGACCGCCCGGCCTCGGCGATGACCTCGCCCTGCCGGTATTCCTTCTTCTTGAACCGTCCGGCCAGCGCCGCGAGCGTGTCCGCGTCGTCCAGGGTGGCCAGCGGCCGGATCTCGCGCAGCGTCGGCGGGACGATCGCGATGTCATCACCCGCGACCGAGAAGCTGACCCGGCCGCTGCCGATCGCGTAGCTGAGCCGCCGGTTGACCCGGTACGTGCCGCCGTTGACCTGGACCCAGGGCAGCATCCGCAAGAGCCAGCGTGAGGTAATCGCCTGCATCTGCGGAGCCGACTTGGTCGTCGTCGCCAGGTTCCGCGCCGCCGCCGTGGTGAGGCTGCGTTGCTGGCGAGTCTGTTCCGCGGGCTGGCCACCATTGCCGCCGCTCGCGGCCAGGGCAGGGTCGATGGTCTCGGTCACGTGATATACCGCCGTTTCTGTTGTTACCAGAGCGTGGGGGGCTGTGCGGGATCTCGGGTAAAAGCGTAGTGAGGTGACTACAGAGCGTCAATGTATCGTCTCGCGGTACGATAAACCTGTACAAACCCACGGGAGCTCGGGCCAACCGGGCTGAGAGGGCGGCTTGCTGGATGACAGCGGGCGCCGCCGACCGGCCGAACCTGTCCGGGTAATGCCGGCGTAGGGAGGTCTTGCCTCGTGACCACATTCGTCACCGTGCCCGGTGACCGCCACTCCGAGGTGGCCAGGACGCTCGCCGAGCCGGTGCCCCAGGCGCTCAGCCTGACCGACCAGTTCGGTCTGTGGGGCAACCTGGGCGTCAGCCTGCTCGGCTTCACCGGCGCGATCTACGTGCTGCAGCCCGATGGCCAGGGCACCCCGGAACTGTCGCTGGCGGCCGGGCTGACCGCCATCGTGCTCGGCACCCTGCTCGGCACGCTTCCCGTGGCGCTCGCCGCCGTCCAGGGGGCGCGCACCGGAGCGCCGGCCATGGTGCTGCTGCGCGGGCTGTTCGGCGCCCGGGTGTCCTACTTGCCAACGTTGATCAACGTTGTCCAGCTCTTCGGCTGGGGGATCTTCGAGCTGGTCACGATCTCCACCGCGGCGCAGACCGTCGTCCCGCATTTCCTGCACCTGGACGCGCCGCGCTGGGCCTACGCGCTGATCGCGGGCGTGATCACGGCGCTGCTCACGATCCGGCCGCTGGGCGCGATCCGGGTCCTGCGCCGGTACGCGGCGATCGCGGTCGTCGTCGTCATGGTCTACCTGCTGGTCCAGTTGCTGCGCCAGCCGCTGCCCGCGTTCACGCACGGGACCTGGACCGGGTTCTGGAGCGCGACCGACACCGTGGTCGGCGCCGCGATCTCGTTCGTCCCGCTCGCCGCCGACTACACCCGCCACTCCCGCACGCCGCGCGGCGCGTTCGCCGGCGCCCTGGCCGGCTACAGCGTGACCCAGATCCTGTGTTACGCGATCGGGCTGCTCGCCCTGGTCACGGTCGCGCACGGCGACACCGCGCACATCTTCGGCGCGTTCATCGCGCTGCCTGTGGGCGCGCTCGCCTTCGCCGTGCTGGCCGCCCGCGAACTCGACCAGTCGTTCGCCGACGTGTACTCCACCGCCGTTTCCGTGCAGAACCTGCGGCCGCTGTGGGATCGCCGGGTGCTGGCGGTGTCGGTGGCCTCGCTGTGCACCGCCGGGGCGATCTGGCTGAACATCAGCTCCTATGAGAGCTTCCTCGACGCGCTGGGCGCCGTGTTCGTGCCGATGTCGGCGGTGCTCGTGGTGGACTACTTCGTCGTGTCCCGCGGACGCTGGGACCTGTCGGAATCGGCTAGGGCCCGGTGGCTGATGCTGGTGCCGTGGGCCGCCGGGTTCGTCATGTACCAGCTGATCAACCCCGGGTACGGGGGCTGGTGGACGTCGCTGTGGACGTCGCTGCACTTCCCGGTCCAGCCGTGGATGTCGGCATCGATCATGTCGTTCCTGGTAGCGGCCGCGGTGACGCTGCTGTGCGGTCTGGGCCGACGGTGACTCACCTGGTCCACGGCATGGGCTCCGAACTCGCCGAGCCCGACTGGCCGCCGCTGACCGAGGCCGAACTCGGCTTCCTGCCCGGTGCCGAGATCAACTGGCACAGCCCGCGGCCCATGTCCGCCGCCGCGCTCGTCTCATCCGGCGGTCAGATGGTGTTCGTCAAGCGGCACCACCGGCTGGTCCGGTCCTTCGCCCAGCTCACCGCGGAACACGAGTTCGGCCGTTACGTGCGGGCAGCCAGCCAGCCGGTGCCGCCCGTGCTGGATCTGCGGCAGCAGGGCGAGTTCTGCTACGAGGTCTTCGGTCTCACCGCTGGCGTGGACGTATACCGCGACGCGGTCAGCTGGTCGCCGTACCTCAGCGCCGGGCACGCGTCCGCGTCCGGCGCCGCGCTGGCCAGGCTGCACCTGGCGGCTTCGGGATACCCCGGTCCTGAGCGCCCGTTCGGCCCGCTGATGAACTCCTCGTCGCTGGTCCGCGCCGAAGACCCGCTGGCGGCGCTGGACGCGCTGACGGTTTCGCGGCCGGGGCTCTCGCGGTACCCGTCGCTGCGGGCGGACTTCGCGGAGTACGTGCTGCCGCTGATCGCGGCGGCCGGTCCCGTCCTGCGGTCCCTTGATCCGCTGTGGGGACACGGCGACTGGCACCCGTCCAACCTCAGCTGGACGTCTTCTTCGTGCGATGCGCGGGTCGCCGGCGTGTTCGACCTGGGCCTGGCCAACCGCACGTCGGCGGTGCACGACCTGGCCGTCGCGCTGGAGCGCTCGGTCTTCTCCTGGCTGGACATGGCTCCGGCCGCGTTCGATGCCGCGATGGCCCGGGCGCTGATCGCCGGCTATGAGTCGGTCCGCCCGCTTAGCGCCCGGGAACGTGCCGCGCTACCGCTGGTCGTCCCGGTCGCCCACGTCGAGTACGCCCTCTCCGAGATCGAGTACTTCGCCGCCGTCGTGCACTCGGCGGCCAACGCCGACCTGGCCTACGACTATCTCATCGGGCATGCCCGATTCTTCATAACTAACGGTGGTGCTTGTCCCGTAGCCTTACGGTGGTCAGTCGTGCGACTGGCCGGCCGGGCGATAGGCGGGGCCGTGCGCGTCGTCGCAGTGGTGCGGGTCGCGGGCGGCGGGAACCTCGCCGCAGCCCGGTGGCGGCAGTACCGGTCCTCCTGGCACGTGATCCACTTGCAGCGTCGCGTGCGTGATCCCGTAGCTGCCGGTCAAGAACGCCTCCAGGTCGGCGCGTACCGCGTGGCAGTCCGAGCCGGGCGCGACCAGCACGTGCGCGGACGCGGCGGGCTCGCCGGACGTGATTTCCCAGATGTGCAGGTCGTGTACCTCCGCCACGAACGGCCTGCCGGCCATCGCTTCGCCCACCGACGCCGGAGCCAGGCCCGCGGGCGCGGCCTCGAGGAAGATCCGCCCCGAATCCTTGAGCAGCCCGTAACCGGCGTGCAGCATCAGCGCGACCACGACTAGCGTCGCGATCGCGTCGGCCCGTCCGAAGCCGGTCACGATGATGATCAGCCCGGCGACCGCCGTGGCGATGAACGCCCACAGGTCGGTGACGATGTGCTGGAACGCGCCCCTCATGTTGAGGCTGTTCCGCCCCGGCGCCCGCGCGATCAGCAGCGTGGCCGCCACGTTGACCGCGACGCCCGCCAGCGCGACGGCGAGCACCGCGCCGCCGGTCACCTCGGGCGGGCTGAACAGCCGCCGGATCGCGAAGTAGCCGAGCCACACCGCGAGCAGGACCAGCGTAATGCCGTTGGCCTGCGCGGACAGGATCTCCGCGCGCTTGAGCCCGTAGGTATAACCGCCCTTCGGCGGGCGGGCGGCCAGCCGCGCGGTGATCAGCACCAGCGCGATCGACGCCGCGTCGGTCAGCATGTGCGCCGCGTCGGAGATCAGCGCCAGCGAGTGGGCGGCCAGGCCGATCGTGATTTCGGCGGCCATGAACGCCAGGATCAGCACGAGTGCCGCGGTCAGCCAGCGGGCGTCGCCGCCCTTAGGCGCGTGCGAGTGCCCGGCGTGCGAGTGCCCGGCCGCGCTAGCCGGGCGGCCGTCAGCCGGGCTCATCGCCGTCTCCGAGTTCCGGGTGCGAGGCGGCGGGCGCGTGACCGATATGGGTCAGCGCCACGTCGAGCAGCAACCGTACGTGAGCATCAGCGAGCCGATAGTAAGCCATCCGCCCCGAGCGGCGTACCCGCACCACCCGGTGCGCCCGCAGCAGCCGCAGGTGGTGCGAGACCGCGGACTCGCTGGTCCTGGCCACCGCGGCCAGGTCGCAGACGCACATCTCGCCCTCGAGCAGGGCGACCAGGACGCGCAGCCGCCCGGCGTCGGCGAGCAGGCCGAAGATGTCGGCCAGGCCGGCGATGTCGTCATCGGCCGGCATCGCGCCGGTCACCGTGGCCACCCGCTCCCGGTCCACCACGCGCACGGCGCAGTCCTCCAGGGCCACGACATCTGAACGACTGCTCATACGTCGAGGATATCTCGCTCCGCCCGGCGCCGGAAGCGGACCGCCCTCGGTTCCTGCGTTGCGATTGTGCACAGCGAGGCTTGCGTGGCACGAGATGTCCGGCCAACACCGGCATTAACCCGGTAAATCATTCCAACACGGCAAAAAACATTGCTGTGAGCAGCCTTTTCTTCCGTGAAGCAGCGATCTTCCGCGTTGATGGCGGCTCAGGGATCCCGCAATGCGCGACGTGCGGGGAAGCCGCGCCGCCGACGCGCTGCCGCACATGATCGGCGACGTCACCGAACAGGAGTACGACACCTTGATGGCGGTGAACGCGAAAGGCCCGTTCTTCCTCATCCAGCGGGCCGGCCGGGCGCTCAGGGACGGCGGCCGGATCATCGCGATTTCCTCGGTCAACACCCGCCTCCACCCGCCAGGCGGCGCGCTGTACACCGGCGGCAAGGGCGCCGTGGAGAACTTCATCAAGGTCGCGGCCATCGAGTACGGCGAACGCGGGATCACGGCGAACATCATCTCGCCGGGCGCCACCGACACCGAGGGCCTGCGCGACGCCAATCCGGGTGACACGTTCGAGGGCATCGTCGCGGAGACCGCGCTGAGGCGACTCGGCCGGCCAGACGACATCGCGAGCGCGGTCGCCATGCTGGCCGGCCCGGACGCCGCGTGGATCACCGGCCAGAACATCGCCGTCGATGGCGGCATCATGCCCTGACATCATGCCCTGACCGTACCCTTGACCGCATGAGCACACTGGAGGACTGGACGGTCGCGGTCTGCGCCGAACTCGGCGTGGACCAGCCGGACACCACGGCGATCCTCGACCTCGCCCGCGAGGTGGCGCACGGCGTGGCCCGGCCGGCCGCGCCGCTCACCGCCTACCTGGTGGGCACGGCGGTCGGCGCCGGCCTGGATCCGGCCGCGGCGGTCGCCCGCGTCACCGCGATGGCGCAGGGCTGGCCGGGCGCCGCAGAGGCCGCCGGCGCCGAATTACCGGAGTCTTACGGGACCGCGACTGACGCCCGGGCGACGGTCGCGGTCCCGTAGACATGGCTTATGGATACACGCACCACAAGGCGTGCCTTGCTGCTGGGGGCGACAGTGGGAGCCGTGGCCGGCTGCAGCACGGCGGCCGTGCCCTACGGCGCCAACGATGCCGGCCAGTTGCCCGATGAAACCCCGCCGTCCGCTAACACTTCGTCCGCCTCGATGATGGCGACCCAGGGCATGGGCGACGGAGCCGGGCCGGCCAAGCAAGCGGGAACCGTGCTCGGCGAGGTCAGTGACATCCCGGTCGGCAGCGGCATGATCTACACCGCGGAGAAGGTCGTGGTCACCCAGCCGGTCAAGGGTGAGTACCGCGCCTTCAGCGCCGTGTGCACCCACGTCGGGTGCATCCTGGACAAGATCGCCGACGGCACCATCGACTGCCCGTGCCACGGCAGCGAGTTCAAGATCACGAACGGCGCCGTGGTCACCGGCCCCGCGCCGGCGCCGCTGCCGAAGAAGAAGATCAAGATCAAGGACGGCAAGGTCATCTTGCTGTAACAGGTCATGGCAGGATGGCGAGGATGGGCTCGCTGATGCTGCTTGACACCGCCTCGTTGTACTACCGCGCGTTCTTCGGGATGCCGGACACGGTCACCGCGCCTGACGGCACGCCGGTGAACGCGATCCGCGGCCTGCTCGACCAGATGACCAGGCTCATCAAGGTCAGGCAGCCGTCCGCTATCGTGGCCTGCTGGGACAACGACTGGCGCCCCGCGTTCCGGGTCGCGGCCGTCCCGACGTACAAGGCGCACCGGCTCGCCCCGGACGGGCAGTCCGAGCAGACGCCGCCGGCGCTGGCCGCCCAGATCCCGGTCATCGAGCAGGTACTGACCGCGGCCGGCATCGCGATCGCCGGCCACGACGGGTTCGAGGCCGACGACATCATCGGCACGCTGGCGGCGCGGGCCAGCACGCCCGTCGACGTGGTGACCGGCGACCGCGACCTGTTCCAGCTCGTCGACGACACGCGCCAGGTCCGGATCATCTACACGATCCGCGGCCTGCAGAACATGGACATCATCGACGAGGGGGCCGTCGCCGCCAAATACGACATTCCCGGCCGTGCCTACGCGGACTTCGCCGCGCTGCGCGGTGACCCCAGCGACGGGCTGCCCGGCATCCCGGGCATCGGCGAGAAGACCGCGTCCGCGCTGATCCGGCAGTTCGGCAGCGTGGACGCGATCAGCCATGCGCTGGACATGGGCCACGGCGGCTTCCCGAAAGGCGCCCGGGACAAACTGGTGAAAGCCCGTGACTACCTGGACGTATCGATGTCGGTGGTGCGCGTGGCGGACAATGTTCCGCTGCCCGCCGTAGCGGGTACGCTGCCGGCGCAGGCACCACCGGATGTTCTGATCGAAGGACTCGGAGAGCGGTGGGGGCTCGGATCATCGCTCAGCCGGTTCCTGAGCGCGGTTTCGTAGAGGGAGCGGGACGTGGAGCTTTTTCCGAAGGAACGCCTGGACCAGGTGCGGGCGGCGCTCGCCGGGAGCGGCATGGACGCGGTGCTGCTGACGCCGGGGCCCGATCTGCGCTACGTGACCGGATACAACGCCCATCTGCTTGAGCGGCTGACCTGCCTGGTGGTACCCGCCGAGGGCGAGGCGGCGCTGATCGTGCCGCGGCTTGAGCTTCCGGCCGCGCAGGCCGCGGTCGGCCAGCCACTTGAGCTGCTTGCCTGGGGCGAGACCGAGGATCCGTTCGCGCTGGTCGCGTCCAGGCTCGGCACCGTGCGGACGGTGGGCCTGTCCGACCGGATGTGGGCGATGTTCACCCTGCGCTTCCGCGACGTGCTGCCAGGCGCGCGGCAGGTGCTGGCCAGCGGCTTGCTCAGCGAGCTGCGCATGCGCAAGTCCCCGGCCGAGGTCAGCGCGCTCCGCGCGGCGGGCGAGGCCATTGACCGCGTCCATGCTCAGGTCGCCGGCTGGCTCAAACCCGGTGAATCAGAACGGGCAGTTGGTTCCCGGATCGCCAACGCGATCCTCGCCGAGGGGCACGCCCAGGTCGACTTCACCGTCGTCGCCTCCGGCCCCAACGCCGCCAGCCCGCACCACGAGGTATCGGACCGGGTGCTGGAGGCGGGGGACGTGGTGGTCGTCGACATCGGCGGCACGATGCCGACCGGGTACTGTTCCGATTCCACCAGGACCTACGCGCTGGGCAGTGCCCCCGCGGAGTTCCTGCGGTACTACGCGGTGCTGCAGGAGGCCCAGGAGGCGGCCTGCCAGGCGGTGCGGCCCGGTGTCACCTGTGCGGACATAGACGCCGCGGCACGGTCGCTGATCGGTGACGCCGGCTACGGCGAGCAGTTCTTCCACCGGACCGGGCACGGGATCGGGCTGGAAACCCACGAGGACCCGTACATCGTGTCGGGGAACACGCGCCCGCTGGAGCCGGGCATGGCTTTCTCCGTCGAGCCGGGTATCTACCCCGGTCCGCACGGCGCCCGGATCGAAGACATCGTCGTGTGCACGGAAACGGGCCTGGACCGCCTCAACAACCGCCCCCGCGACCTGGTCATCGTCGACGTCTGACGGCCGCCGCCCTCTTTCCCCTTTTAGGTCAATTGCGCGATTGACTTCGCTAGAGCGTGTCAATCGCGCAATTGACTTCATCAAGTATTAGAGCTCCGGCGGGTCGGAGCGGTCTTGCTGGTCGGCGAGGAAGCGCTCGAACTGGGCGGCCAGCTCGTCCGCGGTGGGCATCTGCTCGCCCTCGGCGAGCAAGCCTTGCTGTTCGGCGGCGGTGTCGTACTGTTCCTCGAGTGCCCGGACGAGCTCGGCGATCTCGGCGGACTCCGAGACCTGCCGCTGGATCGCCTCGTCGGTCCGCTCCGACGCGATGCGCAGGTCGACGGCCGGCAGGTCAAGGCCGGTGAACTCGGTCACCGAGCCGAGCAGCGTCAGTGCCGCCGCCGGGTAGGCGGTCTGCGCGAGATAGTGCGGCACCTGGACGGCGAAGCCGAGCGCGTCCTTGCCCGCCTCGCCCAGGCGCAGCTCGAGCAGTGCGGCAGCGCTGCCCGGCAGCTGAATCCGGTCGGGCAGCCGCTGTGTGCCGGCCACCAGGCCATCCCTGGTGCCGTGCGCGATCACGCCGAGCGGCCTGGTGTGCGGGACCCCGGCCGGGATGCCAAGGAAGCTGACGGCCGGGCCCGCCTTGAGGCGGTCGGCCAGGATCTGGACGGCAGCGGCGAACAGTTCCCACTCGTGATCGGGCTCGGGGCCGCTGAGCAGCAGGAACGGCCGCTCGTTGACGTCGCGGATCAGGTGCAGCGCGAGCTCGGGAGCGTCGTAACCGGTCCACTGGCCGTTCTCATAGGTCATCAGCGGCCGGCGTGAGCGGTAGTCGATCAGCCGGTCCGCGTCGAACGTGGCGACGGTCTCGTGCTCGTAGTCCTGCAGCAGGTGCTCGGCGAGCAGGCGGCCGGCGCCGCCAGCGTCGATGAAACCTTCCAGGTGATGCAGGAGCGGTGCCCCTTCAGGCGCCGCCTGCAGGAGGTCGAAAAGCTGCTCCGGTTCATGCTGCATACCTACAGTGTTTCATGTCCGCGGGGTGACGCCGGTACGCCCGGCCGGGTTGGCGGTCGGCCGTACCGGCGTCAGCGCCGGTCAGCCGGCCGGTTCGGCCGCCGCGGCGGTGGCACCCGGGTGCCCGATGGACAGGCCGCTGTCCGGGTCGAAGAACTGCAGGTTGTGCGTGTCCACGCTCAGCGTGATCGGCTGGCCCGGGCGGACGCTGCTGCGGGCGGATACCCGCGCGGTCCACAACGTCTTGCCGCCGATCAGCGCGGCCACGGTCTCGTCGTCAGAACCGTCGTCGGTGGCCGCGGCCTGGGTGATGCTGGCGTGCTCGACCGGCGGCGCGTCGATCGTGAAGATCACGTGGATCTCGCTGCCCAGCTCCTCGGTGACGCCGGTGATGACGGCCATCGTGGCGGAGCCGCCATCGTCCGCGTTGCCCATGCTGGCGTCCTCGAAGTCGGACGGGCGGATGCCGAGGATGACCTTCTTGCCGAAGTAATTGGACAGACCGGGGTTGTTGTCGATCTCCGTGGCTGGCACGGGAAGCCGGAAGCCGGCGAACGTCACCGCGGGACCGTCGTCGCGGACCAGGTCGGCGGTGGCGAAGTTCATGGCGGGGGAGCCGATGAAGCCGGCCACGAACAAGTTCACCGGCTTCTCGAACAGCGTCGTCGGAGTGTCGACCTGCTGGAGCCGGCCGTCCCTCAGCACGCACACCCGGTGGCCGAGCGTCATGGCCTCGACCTGGTCGTGGGTGACGTAGACGGTGGTGACGCCGAGGCGCTCGTGCAGCTGGTTCAGGCTGGCGCGCATGGAGACACGGAGCTTGGCGTCCAGGTTCGACAGCGGCTCGTCCATCAGGAACGCCTGCGGTTCGCGGACGATCGCGCGGCCCATGGCCACGCGCTGCCGCTGGCCACCGGAGAGCGCGGCGGGCTTGCGCTTGAGGTACTGCTCGAGGCCGAGCATCTTGGCCGCGTCGTCCACCCGGCGCTTGATCTCATCCTTGGGCGTCTTGCGCAGTTGCAGGCCGAACGCCAGGTTCTGTTCCACGGTCATGTGCGGGTAAAGCGCGTAGTTCTGGAACACCATGGCGATGTCGCGGTCCTTGGGCGGCAGGTCGTTCACCACCCGGTCACCGATCAAGATCTTGCCCCCGGTGATCTCCTCCAGGCCGGCGATGGACCGGAGCGCGGTTGACTTGCCGCAGCCGGAGGGCCCGACGAGCACCATGAACTCGCCGTCCTTTACCTCAAGGCTGAAGTTGTCGAGGGCTTTGACGCTACCGGAGTAGACCTTTTCTACCTGGTCAAGGATGATCTGTGCCATGGCTGAAGAGTAACCTCCGTTTTTCCTGAGGTTGAGCAGCCGGACCGCGATGTTACAGGAGCGTAAACACCGTGATCATTTCGTTATGTTAGCGGTTATATCGCAATGAGTGCTCGCGGGGTCGCGCCGATGGCGCTAACGTGTGCAGGTGGAGGAGATCGACCGCAAGATCGTGTCGCTCCTGGCCCGCAGCGGCCGGATGAGCTTCACCGAGCTGGCCAGGCAAGCGGGCCTATCGGTGTCGGCCGTGCACCAGCGCGTGCGCAGGCTCGAGCAAGACGGTGTGATCAGGGGATACGTAGCCATCTTCGACCCGGACGACATCGGGTTGCCGCTGACCGCGTTCGTCTCGATCAAGCCGTTCGACGCGGCCGCTCCCGATGACGTCCCGGCGCGGCTTGAGCACCTGACCGCGATCGAGGCTTGCCACAGCGTGGCCGGCGACGAGAATTACATCCTCAAGGTGCGGGTCGCCTCGCCGACCGCGCTGGAGGAACTGCTGAACCAGATCCGCACCCTCGGTGGTGTCTCCACCCGCACGACCGTCGTGTTGAGCACCCCATTCGAGAACCGCCCGCCGGATTTGTAGCTTCGGCCTTTGACCCCGCTCCTGGGCCGTCCTGGGCCGTCCCCCCGTCCAGGCAGGGGAGCGACGTGGCGGTATGCCCCTAATGCCGGGCGTCTGGCGTCGCGCGCAGGCCGTCGAGCATGATCGCGAGCAGGCGGGGCGCCTGCTCCGGGACGTGCTCGGTGCTCGCCACCACCCCGTGCGCCAGTCGCATCACGTCCATGGGTGACACGTCGGGCCTGATCAAGCCCGCTCGCTGGGCTAGCGCGAGCGTCCGCCCGGTCGTGTCACGCATCCTGCCCCAGCAGGTCTCTATCACCTCGGAGTCCTTGCCCAGGGCCTCCATGAGTGCCTTGGACAGTCCGCGCTTGCTCATGAAGTAACCGGACAGGATCTGCATCCAGGTAAAGAAGGCACGTTCCGGGTCGGGGCGCTCCAGCATCTCCAGCGCCTCCCCGCACAGGACGGCGACCTGATTGCGGAACGCCGCGGCCTGGAGATCGAGCCGGGTGGGGAAGTGCCGGTACAGCGTGCCGATGCCGACTCCCGCGCGCCGCGCGATGTCCTCGAGCGGCGCGTCCGCGCCGCGTTCGGCGAATGCTTCTGAGGCCGCGGCGAGAAGCCGGGCGTGGTTCTGCCGCGCGTCGGCCCGCAGTTCCTCGGCAGGACGTGCCGACGCCTTGCTGGCTGGCTTGGTCATCTGTCCCACCTCCTATCTCAGCGTTTTCCCCGCTGGCACGGCTGGCAGCTATGTCAACGGCACGCTAGCGCCTTCGGCGTGGTCAATGCCCTGGTATCCCGAGCTAACCGGGAATTCACCAGTAAAACACTTGCCTAAGCGGAGCCTGCCTCCGTATAGTAACCGGAGTGGACCTCCACTTTGTTCCGATAGTACCGGAGTGTCCCGCCGGGGGCGACCCCCGGTAGTGCCTACCAGGGCGAACCCCGGTGCCCCCGAAAATGTCAGACCCTCGGCGTAGTGTGTCGAACGCCTGGGTCAACACCCCCGATAAACAGGAGTCTTCCTTGACTGCCTCACGAGTTCCCGGAGGAGCGGCGCTGCGGGAGCGCGCCGCTACTCCGCGGCGCGGTTCGGGCAGGCCAGGCGTCGCGCTGGCCATCATGCTCTCCGCCCAGCTCATGATCATCCTTGACATGACAGTGGTGAATATCGCGCTACCGCATATCCAGTCCGGCCTGCACTTCTCGGCCACCAGCCTGTCCTGGGTGGCCAACGGCTACACGCTGACGTCCGGCGGCCTGCTGCTGCTCGGCGGCCGGGCGGGTGACATCCTCGGCAGACGCCGCCTGTTCATCGCCGGCATCGTCGTGTTCACGCTGGCGTCCCTGGCCGGCGGCCTGGCCACGACGAGCGCGATGCTGCTGGCGTCCCGGGCCGTGCAAGGCGTGGGCGGCGCCATGGCGTCTCCCGCGGTGCTCGCGCTCATCATCGGCTCGTTCCCCGAGGGGAAGGAGCGGACCAAGGCGCTCGGCATCTACATGGGCGTGATCACCGGTGGCTCCTCGCTCGGCCTGGTGCTGGGCGGCGTGATCACCGAGTGGCTGTCCTGGCGGTGGGTGCTGTTCATCAACGTGCCGATCGGCATCGCCGTGGTCGCGATCACGCCGCTGTTCGTACGGGAGACCAGCCGCCAGCCCGGCCACTTCGACCTGACGGGCGCGATCACCTCGACCGCGGGAGTGTCCGCGCTCGTGTACGGATTCATCCGGGCCGCGTCCAACGGCTGGGGTGACCACCTGACGCTCGGCGCGTTCGGGCTGTGCGTGGTTCTGCTGGCCCTGTTCATCGTGAACGAGGCCAAGGCGAGCCAGCCGATCACCCCGCTGCGGCTATTCGCGAACGTGAGCAGGTCGGGCTCGTTCGTGACTCGCTTGTTCGTGATCGCGGGCATGTTCGGGATGTTCTACTTCCTCACCCAGTTCCTGCAGCGGGTACTCGGCTTCAGCCCGCTGCGGGCCGGCGTGGCCTTCCTGCCGATGACCGTGACGCTGTTCGCGGTGTCCAGGCTCGCGCCACGGCTCATGCCCAGGCTCGGCGTGAAGCCGATGATGATCATCGGGCTGCTACCCGCCATCGGGGCGATGGCCTGGCTGTCCCGGGTCTCGGGCGGCAGCGGTTACTGGACGGACGTGTTCGGCCCGATGATGCTGATCGGTGTCGGGTTCGGCTTGCTCTTCGTGCCGCTGACCACGGCCTCGCTGGCGGGAGTGCCGCCGAAGGACTCCGGTGCCGCCTCGGCCATGCTGAACATGCTCCAGCTCGTCGGCGGGTCGCTGGGACTGGCCGTGCTGGTAGCGGTGTTCGGCACTTCGACCAGGAACGCGGCCAGCCACCCGGCGCCCGGGCTGACGCCTTTCGCGCAGGCACAGCACGTGCTCGCGCACGGCATCGGGTCGGCCTTCCTGCTCGCCGCGATTTTGGACGTGGCGGCGCTGCTGGTCATCGTCCTGGTAATCCGTACCCCGCGGCCCGCCGCCGGGCCGCGGGCCGCCATGGCGGGCACCGCGCCTAGGCCGCAGCCGGTGCAGGACTGAGCCGAGGGACAGCCGAAGGCGGATGCGACCGCGGTCACACGATGGGGCGATCACGGTCGCATCCGCCTCCGCGCTAGCTGGCTGACGCCAGTCTTAGTTCATGGCAATAAATCAGAACAGAATAGTCGTATCAGGGTCTATATCCGGCATTGCTGGTAAAGGTTAACAGCGGTTACGCGCCGACCCTTATTCGGCGCGGCGCGTAACCACTGACTATGGGAGCCGGCCAGACTGGTCGAGGTCGAACTCCCGGTTCTTGGCGCCGCTGACGAAAGCCCTCCACTCACTCTGAGTGAAAGTCACCACCGCGCCGGCCGGGTTCTTGCTGTTGCGAACGTAGACGTTTGTGCCGTCGTCCGCGACATCGACGCAATTGCCGCCGCCGTTGCCGCTGAAACTTGACTTACGCCACCGAAGGGTGTCTATCCGTTCCATTGTTCACCTGCCACTTTCAAAATCAGATCTCGTGAGATCGCACGTGGGAGGGCGTCACCTCTCACACGATCGAATGCTACAACTGCTTTCCGCACCAATGGGCTCCGGTCTATCAATTGATCTTCGACAGCATCTATATGAAGAATGTCGGGTTTTCCGTCGAGGCTGGCGAGCATGAACGACCCGGCCAGTCCCGCGTGGGCGCCCGTGCTGCCCGGAATGACCTGTACGGATATAAAAGGTCGTTCGGACATGACGGCCAGCCGGGCGAGTTGCTCGCGCATGACAAGCGGTGAGCCCACGAGGCGGTGCAGCACGGCCTCGTCGAGAACGGTGATCACCTGCGACGGCTCCGCCGCCTCGAAGATGGCCTGCCTGGCGACACGGGCGGCGACGAGGTCATCGAGTGATTCCGGGCTGATATCGATCTGCGCGGCCTCGAACAGCGCACGGGCGTAATCCGGCGTCTGAAACAGGCCGGGGATGACGAGTGGCTGCCATATCCGTAGCGTGGTGGCCTGCTGCTCGGCTATCAGCCAGTCCTCGAACCAGCGCGGTATCGGGCCGTCTCCCCAGAGCCGGTATTCGACGCAGAACCGGCTAAACCAGCCGAACATATCCGGAAATGCCTCATCGCATCCGGCCGCGAATCTGTCCGGCGGATCGCACTCGGCGCCCTCCACCCGGGATACGACCGAACCGTCGCAGTGGCAGATGGCACCAAGTTGTGCCTGGGACATCCTGGGTTCCTGGCGTTCCCGTGCCCGGCGCACTTCCGCTCCGAAGAAAGCCAGTGGGCTGGCGCTGGGATTTAGCGGCCTCACATAGGGCATATCGGACAGCCTCTTCTTGACTGTTCTTGCACCGGCGCAATTTATCTTGCGTATTGGCGGCGGAGTCTTGGGAATAAGGCGCTGCCGCTTCCTACCGTAGCCGGGGCCTGCGAAGTTGGGTAGCGGATCACGTACCTGGTGTAAATGCGGACCTAGGTGCGTGATCCTCCACCGCGCCACCGCCCTGGGGAGGAACCGCACCATGCCTGATCATCCAGTGTCCGATCGTCCTGGAGCCGGCCATCCCGTTGGGTCCCTGGCCACCTTCGAGCTCAGGGACCTCCGCCGCGACCTCGACGACGCCCTCACGCGGACGCAGGCCGATGACCCCATGCGGGTAGTACTGCAGGGCAAGCTGCGCGCCGTGATCGCCGAGCAGGAGGAGCGGGCAAGGGTCAGGCGGGGCAGACGATGATCGGGACCGACTGGGTATACCAGACGCGTCCGTAATACATCAGCTTCACCAGGGCCCACCAGTGCGAACCGGGCCTGGCCGTCGGCGGCACGCTCACCTGGAAACGCAGCCGCGTGCTGTCCGACGGCGCCACCACGACAGCCTGCGTGCTCGGCCCGAGGACCTCCCAGGTGCCGAACGGCGACACGAGCTGGGCCTCGCCCCGGAGTTCGGACGCGAGGTGGCTGGTCACCGTGACGATCAGCTCCCCCCTCTCGCCGGGCCGCAGTTCGACGTCGGCCGTCTCCATGACCAGGTCGACCTCCGCGGCGGCCGCGGCGTAGTCGGCCAGCATCCGTTCCACGGCGTCCTCGGGATCGAGATCCCTGGCCGGCCACCGCTTCTCGCCGACCGCGACCATGACGGTCTCCTCGATGTGCTGCCCGGCCGCGTCGGTGATCCGCGCGCCCACGAAGTAGCGCCCGGCCCGAACGCCTGGCCTGGCGCGTACGGTCAGTTCCCACTCCGCGTACTGGCCGGCCCCGAGTTCATACCGGGGCGGTCCGCCGTCCAGGTGAACCTCGAGTTCCGCCGGGACGAGGAGGACGACCGCACCGGTGGCGCCGGCCGGGCCGCAGGCAACGGTCAGCCGCGCCGATTCGGCGCGGGTTTCCTCGTTCAGTGCGATACGGGCGGGAGACAGGTGCACGGCGTCGGGCAGGTTCCCGGCCGGTGCCGGCCCCTTTCCGTGCAGCCAGTACCGTGCGTAAACGGGCTGTACGACTTCCATGCTGGCCGGGTCGGGACCGGCCGGCTCCGGGCCGGCCTGCGGTAGCCCGGCTCGAGCTGCCCGCAGCACCAGGGTCACCGTGCCGAAGGCGGGAAGTTCGACGACGACGGCGCCGTCCTCGACCGGCAGGGGAGAACCGTCGGTTTCCTCGAGCAGGTCGGTGAGCCATGCCGCGGACACGCCGCCGGCCAGGCGTACCGCCGCCGAGACGGGACGTCCCTCGGTTTCGCGGAGCCGGACCGTCAACGCGGCGCCTTGCGACCTGCCGGCCGTCGTTCCGCGGTCCTGAGCGCTCGCCGGGCGGCCGGATGCCAGCGGGTTGCCGCGCGGTTTGAGCGCGCACAGCGTGACGCTCCCCGGCGAGACCGTCAGCAGGCTCGCACCCGCCCCGGCGTCAGCGCCTCCGGCCCCGGCGCCGCCGGCCAATGGGTCGCCGGCCCCGGCGCCGCCGGCCACCGCTGCGTCAGTCACCGCTGCGTCAGTCACCGCTCCGTCAGTCAGGGCATCGCCGGCCAGGGCGACGAGGTCGTGGGCGTAGTCCTCCTCGTTCGCGTTGACTCCCGCCGAACGCCAGTCACCGGCTCCGGCGGTGAGCGCGTACTCGAACGTGTGCGACCAGTGCTGCAAGGAGAAGGCGCTGTCGTCGGGCGCCGCGCGCCGGTCTCCGTCGATCCAGATGCCAGACGGCCACGCGCTGCACGACCGCATCAGCGACATGTGCAGCGTCCCGTCGGGGGTGACCACCCCGCCGGGAGTGCCGCGGTTCAGCACCGCCACCGACCGGTCCGCCAGCGGTTCCGCCAAGGCATCGGCGACAGCGACGGGGCCGGCCTCTATCACCGCGTCGGCGAGGTCGGCGATCAGGGCACGGACCGCGGCCGCCAGTTCGGCGGGTCCCGATCCCGCCACGATCAGCACGGGCAGGTCGCGAGGCCCGCGCAGGTCCGTGCTCGGCGCGAACGCGTCGGCGCGGGACCGGGCGCCTGGCACCCAGACTCGCGCGGTTCCAGACACCGCCAGTTGCTGGGCGACCGCCTTCGCGTAGGCGGGATCGGCCGAACCGAGAACCGCGGAGTTGAACGCGTTCAAATCCGCGCCGCCGAGCGAGATGCGGACATCAGGCAGGTTGGAGTCGGCGTCCACCCCGCCGTACCGCGCACCGTCCGCCTGGCTGCATGTCGCGGTGACACCCGCCCCGGCCAGGGCGATCATCAGCTCCCTGACCACGGACCACTGCTCGTTATGATCGTCAGGACAGATCACCTCGGCCACGCCGATCGCCCGCCGATCGCTCGCCGCGCCCTGAGCTGAGGCGGGGGCCGGGCCGGACGGGGCCAGGCGCACCGTGGCGGTGGAACCCACGCCGAACCAGCCCAGAGCCGGGTTGTCCAGCGTGTACCAGTCCTGCGCCGAGTCCACGTCGACCGCGCCGAACGTCCGTCCGATCACGGCGGTCGCCGTCTGGTACACCGGCAGCCCGCCGGGAACATCGGCGGGGAAGCGCACCCGCAGCAGCCGGTCCCGTCCGATCGCTCCGTCGACGTGTGTCGCGAACTCGACCCGCGGGCACCCGTCGCGGAGCACGATCTCCTGGGTGACCGACAGGTCGCCCAGCCGGAACGAGACGACGAGCCGTGAGCCGAATGGCGACCGGGTTGCCTGGACCACGGCCGGCGCCGAGGCGGAGCCGGTGCCCGGGCCGTTGGGGGACAGGTGCCACGGTCCCTCACCGTGCTTGGGGTGCTGCGCGTACTCCTCCTGCAGGACCAGTTCGTTCCCCGGCCCGCGCAGCACCCTGGTGCCGGTCCGCAGGTCGGTCACGTCGATGGTGCCGCCGGCCGCCGGGTCGGCGGTCACGGTGAAGAACTCGTTGGACACGGTGGTCCCCGCGGCGGGCTCCCATTCGGCGGTCGTCGCGCTCGCCGCCACCGGGTGCGCCGTGAATTCCCGGTACCCCAGCGCCGGCATCTCGCGGGCGGTGAAGGTCAGCGTGACCGAACGCAGCGACCCGTCGGCGTCGCGCTCCACGCCGGTGGCCAGGGCCGGCACGGCGGCACCGGCCGGATCCCGCAGTTCCGTCCATGTCGTACCCGCCGGCGGACGGACCTGGACCCGCGCCACGCCGTCGCGCACGCGGGCAAGCCCGTTGAACACCACGATCGCACCGGCATCCAGCGAGCGTGCCGCCAGATCCCGGACCGCATTGTGCCGCACGGCGTGTGCCCGGTCCCATGCCTCGCGCCAGGAACCGACCAGGTCCAGGTACACCTGATCGGACTCGACACCGGTAATCGCGTCATGGTGGGCGCCGTAGGCGAGCAGCCGCCAGGTCTTGTCCAGCGACTCATCCGGATACCGGGCACCGGTCAGCACCGTGGCGAGCGTGGCCGCCCGCTCGGCTTCGGCCACCGCGGTCTCGATCGCCCGCTGCGCCTGCTTGGTGTCGATGCACGAGACGTCCTTGCCGGTGTAGACCGGGTTCATGTCCCTGGTCTGCGGCGTGATCCACACGCCGCGACCGGACACCTCGGCGCGGACCGCGTCGAAGTACTCGCGCGGCAGCGCGGTCACGAACCTGGGCCAGACGTACCGCTGGTTCCAGGACCGGTGAATGTCGGTCACCCATCGCGCCGGTATCACGTGGTCGGAGCCGACCGGCAGCAGCACGTTCCTGGTCGCGGCCACGCGCGCCAGGTCGCGGAACTGCTGGTAGGCCTCGTGTTCGGCGGAGGCGAGGTCAGCCGGCGTGTGCAGCCGCCAGCCCGCGCCGTAGTGGTGCGCCATGTACGAGGTGAGCAGCCCCGCGCCGTCGGGCGACAGCCACTCAAACTCGCTGGCGAACTGCATCCGCCCGACACCGCCGCCGTCCGCGCCAGCCGGGCCCCACTGGTGAAACGGCCCGCGGGCCCAGGAACTGGAGGTGAGCCCCGCCGCGGCCATCAGTCCCGGATAGCCGGGGTCGTGCCCGAACACGTCGAGCATCCACGCGGTGCGCGGATCCCCGCCTGCCACGTCACGCTGGTACCCGATCCCGTACACCGCGTTGCGGATTGTCGATTCGGCGTTGGTCAGGTTCGTGTTCGGCTCGTTGTAGTTCCCGCCGACGATCTCCAGCCGCCCTTCGGCCATGAGCTGGCGCAGGTCGGCCCGGTCCTGCGGGAAGACGTCGAGGTACGGCTTGAGGTAGTCGAGTTCCGCGAGCACGAACTTGTAGTCGGGATCGTTCCGCGCCTTGTCCAGGTGCACCTGGACGAGCTCGAAGGCGGTGCGCACGTCCGGCAGCCGGCCCTCCTCGTCTGGCAGCACCAGCCGGCCCTCAGTGAACTGGCCCTGGGTGTTCCACCACACCGGGTCGTAATGGAAGTGGCTGACCATCCACATCGTCCAGCCGGGCTCGGCGACCGTCATGTCCGCTTCGCGCCGCTCGCCGCCGTCGATCTCCACCATGACCCGCCGGGTGCTGCCCGGCTGGCAGGGCGCCGATACCTCGACCGGAATCTCGACCGTCCGTTCCTCGCCGTCGGTCAGGCCATTGATCCGGAACGGACCGTGCTGACGCACCCCGTGGCCGCTGATGTACACGATGGCTTCCGCTACTGCGGGGTGCTCGTTGACCACGGTGACGCGAAGGACCTGGAGCGGCTGCTGTGACGTACCGAGGAACAAGTTGGTCGATTCGATACCAGCGATGCGCATGTCTCCATCGTCGCATGCGAGCATGATTTCGCTCCGGCGCCCCGGGCGCAGTCCCGTGATCGTGAAGGGTTTTACGTGCTATGGCACGTATAACCCTTCTCGGATCGCTGAGAACCCGCTACCGCGGCCAGCCGGCGGGTGAACTCGCCCGCCGCCGCGGCCGGATCGCCGGCGTCGGTAATGGCACGGACGACCACGACCCGGGTGGCGCCGGCGGCCAGCACGTCGTCCAGGTTGTCCAGGCCGATGCCGCCGATCGCGAACCAGGGGCGCGACGACCCGAGCCGGGCCACGTGCGAGATCAGCGGCAGCCCCGTGCCTGGCCGGCCGGGTTTGGTGGGGGTTGCCCAGATCGGTCCGGCGCAGAAGTAGTCCACCCCGTCCTCGGCCGCCGCCGCGTCCGCCTGGTCCGGACTGTGGCTGCTCCGCCCGATCAGCGGGCCGCCGCCCAGGATCCGCCGCGCCACCGGCACCGGGAGGTCGTCTTGCCCCAGGTGCAGCACGTCCGCGCCCGCGGCCAGCGCCAGGTCAGCCCGGTCGTTCACCGCCAGCAGCCGCCCGTGCCTGCGGCAGGCGTCGGCGAACACCGTGAGCAGCGCCAGTTCCTCGGCCGCCTCCAGGCCCTTCTCCCGCAGCTGCACGATGTCCACGCCGGCACCGAGCACCGCGTCGAGGAACGCCGCCAGATCGCCGCGCTCCCGCCGTGCGTCCGTGCACAGGTACAGCCGCGCACCAGCCAGCCGTTCCCGCAGTTCGTCAGACGTGGCCATGCGGATACCCTAACGCGAGATTCGCGGGCCGCTGATAGGTGATACTCCTGGGCATGACCTCGACGATTACCAAGGCGATCATTCCGGCGGCCGGAATCGGATCCCGGCTGCTTCCGCTGACCAAGGCCATACCCAAGGAGATGCTGCCGGTCGGCGACAAGCCGGTCATCGAGCACACCGTCCGGGAACTCATCGCGTCCGGGGTAACCGACATAACGATCGTGGTTTCCGGTGGCAAGAGCCTGATCCAGGATCACTTCCGGCCCAACGCGGCGCTGGTCGCCCAGCTCCGCGCCGACGGCAAGACCGACTACGCGGACGCGGTCGAGGAAGTGGGCGAGCTCTCCCTGCAAGGCCACATCACGTACATGGACCAGCACGGCCCCTACGGCAACGGCACCCCGGTACTGAACGCCGCCCGCAACCTCGGCGGCGAGCCGGTGATCGTGCTGTGGCCGGACGACGTCTTCGTCGCCGAGGTGCCGCGCGCCCAGCAGCTGATCCACGCCTATGCGGAGACCGGCGCGCCGGTGCTCGCGCTGATGCCGATGGCGCCCGAGGACTCGTCCCGGTACGGAGTGCCGACGGTCACCGAGTACCTGGACGGCGGGCTGATGCGCATCTCCGGGCTGACCGAGAAGCCCGAGCCGCAGGACGCGGCCTCCGAGTTCGCCGCCATCGGCGGGTACGTGCTGACCGGCGGGATCATCGACGAGGTGCGGGCGCTGACCGAGCGCTGGTACACCCATCGCACGGGCGAGATCTACCTGACCGGCGCGATCAACGCGTTCGCCCGCGATCACGCCGTGTACGGGCAGGTCATCCAAGGCCGCTGGTACGACACCGGCAACCCGCTCGACTACCTGATCGCCCAGTTCGCCGCCGCGCTCGCCGATCCGGCCTACGCACCGCATCTGCGCAAACTCGTCGGGTAAATGTGGCAGCCGCGGCATGCACCCTGTCGAGCAACAGCGGCATGAGGAACGGCGACGGGAAGAGCCGAGCGGCCGGTATAGAGTTGGTTTGTCCACGGGAGCCCTGACGGGCTGAGAGGGAGGCGAGCGAGCCTCCGACCGTCGTACCTGATCCGGATAATGCCGGCGAAGGGAGTGCCGAGCGTGTCAGCGGATGTGGTCGTGGCCGGCGGGGGAGTGATCGGCACCGCGATCGCGTGGCGGGCGGCGCTGGCCGGCCTTGACGTCGTGCTCGTCGATCCCGATGACGGCACGGCCGCCACCCAGGTAGCGGCCGGAATGCTCGCCCCGGTGTCGGAAAGCCTGTTCGGTGAGCAGGACCTGCTCCGGATCAACCTGCTCGCCGTCCGGCGGTTCCCCGAGTTCGCGGCCGGACTCGAGGAGGCCACCGGCCAGCGGGTAGGCCTGCGCCGCGAGGGAACGATCGCCATCGCCTATGACCCCGGCGACTACGCGGCGCTGATGCGGCTGACCGCGTTCCGCCGGCAGGCGGGCCTGGTCGCGGAGGAACTCGACAGCCGCGAGTGCCGTTCGCTCGAGCCCTTCCTCACCCCGGACGTTCACGGCGGCGTGCTGTTCGCCGGCGACTGGTCGGTGGACAACCGCCGGTACGCGGCGGCGCTCGCGACCGCGATGCGCCAGGCCGGTGTCACGATCGTCAGGGACCGGGTCCGTGAGGTCCACGCGGGCGTGACATCGACGGGCGTGACGCTCGCGGGCGGGGACACGATCGACTGCGACGCGGTCGTCGCCGCCGCGGGTTCCGGAATCGGCGAGATCGCCGGGTTGCCGGCCGGGCTCAGGAACGCCATCCGCCCGGTCAAAGGCCAGTTGCTCCGGCTGCGGCACCCGGACGGCATGCCGCAGGTCGCCACGCACACGATCCGCGCCACCGTCCGCGGCGCCGATATCTACCTGGTGCCCAGGCAGGACGGCGAGCTGGTCGTCGGCGCCACCCAGGAGGAGCAGGCGGACCAGCGGATCACCGCGGGAGCCGTGCACGACCTGCTGCACGACGCGATGAGCGTGCTCCCGGTCACCAGCGAGCTGATCCTCGCCGAGACGTGCGCCGGACTGCGGCCGGGCACGCCGGACAACGGGCCGCTGGTGGGGCCGCTCCACGATAACAGCAAGATAGTGGTGGCCGCGGGGCACTACCGCAACGGCATCCTCATGTCGGCGGTGACCGCCGACGCCATCGTCGCGCTGCTGACCGGGGACAAGCCAGACCAGGCGTGGCAGCCTTTCCGCCCAGACCGGTTCGGACCCAACCCTCACGACCGGGACGAGGAGCAACGATGAGTGTTCTGATCACGGTGAACGGCCAGGCCCGTACCGCGCCGCTCGGGATCACGCTTGACCAGCTGGTCGCCGAATCCACCGAGCTCACCAGCGGGGTAGCCGCGGCGGTGGGCGGCGACGTCGTGCCGAGGAAAAAGTGGGCGGAGACCGCGATCAACGACGGGGACCGGATCGAGATCGTCACCGCGGTACAGGGAGGCTGACCGATGACAGAACCATGGGAGCTCGGCGGCCAGCCGATGTCCAGCCGGCTCATCGTCGGCACCGGGGGAGCGCAGAGCCTGGACGTGCTGGGCCGGGTCGTCAAGGCATCAGGAACCACGCTGGTCACCGTCGCCATGCGCCGCGTCGGCACCAGCGGCCACAACCTGCTCGCCATGCTGGCCGAGACCGGCGTCCGGATCCTGCCGAACACGGCCGGCTGTCACACGGCCGCCGAAGCGCTGCTCACCGCCCGGCTGGCCCGCGAGGCCCTGGGTACGGACTGGGTCAAGCTGGAGGTCATCGCCGACGACGACACCGCGCTGCCCGACCCGGTCGAACTGCTCGACGCGGCGCGGCTCCTGGTCAAGGACGGCTTCACCGTGCTGCCGTACACGAACGACGACCCGGTGATCGCCAGGCACCTGGAGCGGGCCGGCTGCGCGGCGGTCATGCCGCTCGGCGCCCCGATCGGCTCCGGCCTGGGCATCCGCAACCCGCACAACATCGAGATGATCACCGCCCAGTCCGGCGTCCCGGTCATCCTCGACGCGGGCATCGGCACGGCCAGCGACGCCACGCAGGCCATGGAGCTTGGCTGCGCCGCGGTGCTGATCGCCTCCGCGATCACCAGGGCCGCCGATCCCGAACGGATGGCGGTGGCGATGCGGTACGCCGTAGAGGCGGGCCACGAGGCGCGCCAGGCGGGCCGCATCACCCGGCGCTGGCACGGCGCCGTCGCGTCCAGCCCCGCAACGGGACGCCCCGCAACGGGACGCCCCGCAACAGGAATGCCGGCCGGCCGGTGATTCCCAGAGCCCTCACCATCGCGTCCTCCGATTCAGGAGGCGGCGCGGGCATCCAGGCCGACCTGAAGGCGTTCGCCCGCTGCGGCGCGCACGGCATGTCCGCGATCGTCGCCCTCACCGCGCAGAATACCGTCGGCGTCAGCGCCATCCACGAACTCCCGCCCGAGTTCGTCAAGGCCCAGCTGGAAGCCGTGCTGACCGACATCGGCGCCGACGCCGCCAAGACCGGCATGCTGTTCTCCGCTACCTTGATCAACGCGGTCGCGGACGTGCTGGAGGGCGCGGGCCTCACGCTGGTCGTCGACCCGGTCATGGTGGCCAGCTCCGGCGCCAGGCTGCTGCTCGAGGACGCGGCGCGGACGCTGGTCACGCGCCTGTTCCCGCTGGCGACGGTCGTCACGCCGAACCTGCCGGAGGCTCAGGCGCTGACCGGGCTGGCGACCGAGGACCGGGCCGTCCTCGCCGAACGCCTCGTCGCCCTGGGAGCCGGGGCCGCCCTGGTCACCGGCGGGCACGGCATCGAACCCGTCGATCACCTCTACGACGGAGCCAGGCACGTGTCCATCCCCGTGTCACGGCACGACATCGCGGCCACGCACGGCGCCGGCTGCACGCACTCGGCCGCACTCGCCGCGTTCCTCGCCGCCGGGCTGTCGCTGGAGGAGGCCGCCCGCCAGGCCTCCGTCATGGCCGGCGACGCCGTGGCGCACGGGCTGGCCAAGCTCGGCGGCGGTGACGGACCCGTGCACATCCTGCACAAGGGGGTGGTCCGGTGAGTCCCGTGACCCGTCGCGAAATGGGACCTGAACTGGGCTGATCCGGGGTCCACCCGTATGGAAAGATTTCTTCCGAAAAGATATTGTCGGAATGAGTGTTTCGAGCGTAGTATTTCGAAACATGAGTTCCGATGAAGACCGGCTGAATGACTTCGACCTCACCGATCCGAAGGCGATGCGTGCGCTCGCGCACCCCGCGCGGATGAGGCTGCTCGAACTGCTCCGTGACCACGAGACGCTGACCGCCACGAAGGCGGCCCAGATCATGGGGGAGACGCCGGCGAACTGCGCGTTCCACCTGCGCACGCTGGCCAAGTACGGGTTCGTGCAGGAGGCCGGCGGCGGGCGCGGCAGGGAGCGCCCGTGGCGGAACGCGACGCGGCAGGTGAAGATCAGCTCGGCTCAGCCGGACCCGCAGGCGGCCATCGCCGCGCAGGCGCTCGGCGAGATGTTCCGGGAGCTGTGGTTCGACCGTGCCCGCCGGTCCTGGGCGGTCTCGCTGCCGGAGCCCTGGGAGCAAGCCAGGACGTCCGCCGTGGGCAGGAGTCACCTCACCGCCGGGGAACTCAAGCAGGTCGGGGACGAGGTGGTCGCGATCCTGGCGCGCTACCTGGACCGCGACGAGAACCCCGAGCTCAGGCCGGAGGGATCGCGGCCGGTGGACATCATGTTCCTCGGCTCCCCGGTCGTCGAGGAAAATCGCGACATATCTTGAATAACAGTCAAACGCGATATATCGTAAGTCTGTCACCGCAACTGACGAAGGAGCCGTCATGCTGAACACCGCAGCCGCCAGGTCCCTCACCGAGCAGCACAGCAGCGAACTGCGCACACAGGTCGCCGAGTGCCGGCGGACCTCGGGCCACTTCCTCCCGCGCTGGCACGTGAGCTGGTCCCGTGCCCGGCTGTCGCCCGCGTCCGCGAAAGGATCCTCGCTGGTCATCATCATCTCCGCGAGCCGCACGGCCTGACCGTGCGAGTCCGGGCGGATGGCACCCATGCGAACGCGCCCGGGGAGAGCATCAGCTCTCCCCGGGCGCTCTGCTGCTAAGGCGAGGCTGCTAAGGCGAGGCTGCTAAGGCGAGGCGGGGCTTTCTGGGTCAGGCCGCCGTCTCGACCTCCGCCTTCTCCTTCTCCCCGGATCCGGAGAACTCGGACACCACGTCCGGCACGACGCTCCGGCCGCGCCTGAGTCCGCTGAGCGCGACCAGCATCCCGGCCCCGGCGACGGCGGTGATCAGGGCCAGCGCGGGCCGGTACGCGGCCAGCGTCGCGGCGGGCGATTCCACGTGCGAGGCCCCGCCCGCGTCCACCACCGCGGTCACCACGGCCAGCACCACGGCGCCGCCCACCTGGAACGAGGTCTGGAACAGGCTCGCGGCGAGCCCCTGTGACGCCGCGGGCACACCGGCCGTTGCCGCCACGCTCAGCGAGGAGAATCCGAGACCGAATGCCAGGCCGATCAGCAGCAGGGCAGGCAGCATGACCGACGGGTAGTCCGGACGGACACCCGCCCGCAGGAACAGCGCGTACGCCACCACCAGCAACACGAACGCCACCGCCGCCAGCCGCACCGGCCCGAACCGGCCGAGCAGGCCGGCCATCCGCAGCGACAGCACGGCGACGATCAGGCCGGCGGGCAAGAACGCGAGCGCGGTGGACAGCGCGGACCAGCCGGCCAGCGACTGCAGGTACTGCGTGATCAGGAACTGGAACGACACGTAAGTACCGAACAGCGTGACCGCTCCGATATTCGCGCGGACCAGCCCCGCCGAACCGAAGATGCGGAATGGCACCAGCGGATCGGAACTGCGCCGTTCGATCACGTAGAACACCCCGAGCAGCACGACCACCGCGGCGAACGAGCCGATGGTCCTCGCCGATACCCAGCCCACCTGCTGCGCCGTCACCACCGTGTACACGAGCAGCAGCATGGCCGCGGTGATGGCCGCGGCGCCTGGCAAGTCGAACGTGCGGCCATTGCGCTCGGCACGGGCGCCGCGCGGGATCAGCGTGATGGCGCCGGCCAGCACGATCAGCGCGGCCGGGGCGGGGACGAGCAGCGTCCACCGCCACGAGATCTCGGTCAGCAGCCCGGACAGCACCAGGCCCAGGGAGAACCCGCTGGCGCCGAACACGGTGTACACGCTGAACGCGCGGTTCCGCATCGGCCCCTCGGGGAACGTGGTGGTGAGCAGCGACATGCTGGCCGGCGCGGTGAACGCCGCCGCGATCCCCTTGATGAAACGCGCGCCGATCAGCAGCCCGGGGCTGCTCACCAGCCCCCCGAGCAGCGAGACGACCGCGAACACGGCCAGCGCCGCGATGAACACCCGGCGCCGCCCGAGCAGGTCGGCGGCCCGCCCGCCGAGCAGCAGCAGCCCGCCGTATCCAAGTACGTACCCGCTGACGATCCACTGCAGCGATGCGGTGTTCAGGTCGAGCGCCGTCCGGATCGACGGCAATGCCACGCCGACCATCGAGACGTCCAGCGCGTCCAGGCACAGCGCCCCGCCCAGTACGAACAAGATCCCCCATAGCTGAGGAGTCCAGCGATCTTGTGTAGAAGTCATGGGGATGACTCTATGCATGCACAAGCACTAGATGCAAGTGCAATTAATGCGCTTGCAAACATCATAACTGACTGTTAAGCTGCGGCCTGTGACCGAGGTACCGGACCCCGTGGTAGAAGCGTGGCGGCGGATGTCTGCCTGTCACGCCGCCACCTGCGCCGCGCTCGAACGCGAACTGGGGGATCGGCACGGGCTAGGCATCAGCGACTTCGAGGTGCTCGCCAGGCTCGTCGAGGCCGAGGATCATCACGCCCGCGCCCAGGAACTCGCCGATCAGGTGCACTTGAGCCAGAGCGCGCTGTCCCGGCTGGTCGACCGGCTGGCCAGGCACGACCTGGTCCGGCGGTTCACCTGTGACATGGACCGGCGCGGCATCTTCGTCGAGCTCACGGACGCCGGCCTGGCCAAATATGGCGAGGCGGCGCCCACCCATCATGAGGTCCTGGCCCGTACGCTGCCGCAGACGGTGACATGATCGCGGGACATCCTCACTTCTAGTGCGTGCGGACGGCTCCTAACCTGGCATGCTTGACGAGTGCAGGATCAGCAGCCGCTGCCGGTAGCGGTCGACGAGCCCCAGCCCGCTACCGCGGAGATGCGGCTGGCGCGCTTGTGGCGCGACGCCGATGTCCGCCACATCCCGCTGCGTACGATCGTCGCCACCGTGGTCGTGGTCGTGATCACGTTCCTGGCCGGCAAGCTCATCTACCGGTTGCGCGACGTCGTCCTGCTGATCGTGGTGGCCGGCTTCATCGCCATCCTCCTCAATCCCATGGTGGTCTTCCTGCAGCGGCACGGCGTACCGCGCCGCGGGCTGGCGGTTGCCGTCGTCGCGCTGTGGACGCTGCTGGTGTTCGTCGGCCTCGCGTTCGCGTTCGGCTACCCGCTGGTGAACGGCATCACTCACCTGGCCAACGGACTGCCGGAGTACATCGCCAGCGCCGAGCACGGCAAGGGCTGGATCGGCCACCTCATCAGCAAGTACCACATCTATAGCTGGGTGCAGCGCAACGCGCCGAAGCTGGTTACCTACGCCCAGTCGCTGAGCGGGCCTGTGCTCAGCCTCGGCAAGGGCGCCGCGTCCCTGGTCATCGAGCTGACCACGATCTTCATCCTGGTTCTGCTGCTGCTCCTTGAGGGCCCCAAGCTCCGGCGTGGCATCCTCGGCAACCTGGACCCGCGTCGCGCGGCCAACGTGACCAGGATCGCGGCGGAGGTGAACCGGTCGGTCACCGGGTACATGCTCGGCAACCTGCTCACCTCGCTGATCGCCGGGCTGGTCGTCTACGTCACGCTGCTGATCGTCGGTGTGCCGTTCCCTTTCCTGTGGGGCCTGTGGGTCGCGCTGGTCGACTTCCTGCCGATGATCGGCGGAGCGCTGGCGGGCATCCCGACAGTGCTGTTCGCCTTCACGCACTCGGTGACCGCCGGCGTGGCGACGCTCGTGGTGTTCCTGGTCTACACCCAGGTCGAGAACCACATCCTGAACCCGGTGGTGATGAGCAAGACCGTGAAGATCAGCCCGCTGCTGGTGCTGCTTTCGGTCCTGGTCGCCGCGTCGGTGGGCAGCCTGATCGGCGGCATTTTCGGCGGTTTCGTCGCGGCCCTGCTCGCGATCCCCGCGGCTGGAGCGCTCCAGGTCCTGACCCGTGAGTTCTGGGATGCCACTGGCACCCCCGACCCGGTCATCGACCCCGCCGTCCAGCCCATCGCCCTCCCAGACCGGGGGGAGTGAACTTTAACCTCCCCGTAGGAGTCATGCCGGGCGACGCAGGTATATAGGTGTTTGCGGGTTAACCTCACCCTAGCGACCAGGCACGGGAGGCCGGACATGGCAGAAGCGTCGGTGCTGGGAATCGTCCTGGCCGGGGGAGCCGGCACCCGGCTGAGCCCGCTGACGGAGGACCGGGCCAAACCGGCCGTGCCATTCGGCGGACTGTACCGGCTGATTGACTTCGCGCTGTCCAACCTGGCCAACGGCAGCGTCAGGAAGATCTGCGTGCTCACCCAGTACAAGAGCCACAGCCTGGACCGGCACATCTCCACCACGTGGCGGATGAGCTCGCTGCTCGGCAACTACGTGACCCCGGTCCCGGCCCAGCAGCGACTCGGCCCTTACTGGTACACCGGGTCCGCCGACGCCATCTTCCAGTCGATGAACTTGATCAATGATGAGCAACCCGACCTGGTGATGGTGATCGGGGCCGATCACGTGTACCGGATGGACCCGCAGCAGATGATCGACCAGCACCTTGCCCAAGGCGCCGGCGTGACGATCGCCGCCATCCCCGTGGCCAAGGAGGAAGCGAGTTCCTTCGGCATCCTCGAGGTCGACCAGCGGGACGGCCGGACGGTGACCCAGTTCCTGGAGAAGCCCGCCGAGCCGCCGGCGATGCCGGGCGACCAGGAGCGCTGCTATGCCTCGATGGGGAACTACGTCTTCGATACGAACGTGCTCGTCGACGCCCTGCGCAAGGACGCGGCCGACGAGGACAGCAGGCACGACATGGGCGGGAACATCATCCCGATGCTGGTCGCGGGTGGCTGCGCGCAGGCCTACGACTTCAACACCAACAAGGTTCCGGGCGAACTGCCCGAGAACGCGGCCTACTGGCGGGACGTCGGGACGCTGGACGCGTACTTCGACGCGCACATGGACCTGTGCGCGGTGCAGCCGCTGTTCAACCTCTACAACGACCGGTGGCCGATCCTCACCCATATCCCGTCGCTGCCGCCGGCCAAGTTCGTCCACGACGACGGTGAGGGGCGGGTCGGTCACGCGATCGCCAGCCTGGTGAGCAACGGTGTCATCGTCTCGGGCGGCCTGGTCCGCATGTCTGTTTTGTCGCCTGGTGTCCGGGTTAACTCCTGGGCCGAAGTGGATCACGCCGTGCTCTTGCACAACACCAAGATCGGCCGGCACGCGGTCGTACGGAACGCGATCATCGACAAGAACGTGACTGTGCCAGAGGGCGCGGTGATTGGCGTGGACAAGGAGCACGACCGCAAGCGCGGTTTCATCGTCTCCAAGGGCGGCATCACGGTGGTCGGCAAGGGCCAGGAGGTGCGCTGTGACTAACCGGGGCATGAAGGTGGCCTTGCTTACCCGTGAGTACCCGCCTGACGTCTACGGCGGGGCCGGCGTGCACGTCACGTACCTGGCCCGCGAGCTCGCCAGACTCGTCGACCTCAGCGTCCACTGCCAGGGCGAACCGCGGCCGGGCGCGACGGCCCACCAGCCGTGGGACCAGCTGAGCGACACCGCGCTGCGGGTGATCTCCACCGACCTGTCCATGGCGCAAGGCGTCGGCGGAGCCGACTTGGTCCATTCGCATACCTGGTACGCCAACCTGGCTGGCCAGCTGGCCGCCAAGCTGTACGGCATCCCGCACGTGGTGACCATGCACTCGCTGGAGCCGCTGCGTCCGTGGAAGGCCGAGCAGCTCGGCGGCGGGTACGCGCTGTCGTCATGGTGCGAGGAGGTGGCCGCGACCTCGGCGGACGCGGTGGTGGCCGTCTCCGATGCCATGCGCGCCGACCTGCTGACCGTCTACCCCAGCATTGCGTCAGAACGGGCAGTGGTGATCCGCAACGGCATTGACGTCGCGGAATACGCGGCTGACCCGGCGACCGATGTGCTCGGCCAGTACGGCGTCGACCCCGCCCGGCCCTACGTGATCTTCGTCGGGCGGATCACCAGGCAGAAGGGCCTGCCCGTGCTGCTGCGGGCCGGGGCGGCACTGGCCCCCCAGGCCCAGCTCGTCCTGTGCGCCGGCCAGCCCGATACGCCGGAGCAGCTCGCCGAGGTCACCGAGCTGGTCCGCGGCCTCGGCAACGCCATCTGGATCCCGAAGATGCTGGCCAAGCGTGAGGTCATCCAGTTGCTCACCCATGCCGCGGTCTTCGCCTGCCCGAGCCTGTACGAGCCCCTGGGCATCGTGAACCTGGAGGCGATGGCGTGCGGCACCGCCGTCGTCGCGTCCCGGACCGGCGGCATCCCCGAGGTGGTCGCGGACGGCAAGACCGGCCTGCTCGTCGAGCCGGACGATCCCGAGGCGCTCGCGCGGGCGCTGAACAGCCTGATCGGTGACCCGGACCGCGCTCAGGCGATGGGCGAGGCTGGCCGGGCTCGCGCCGAGGCCGAGTTCTCGTGGACCTCCGTGGCCGCGCAGACAGCGGACCTATACGCGAGAGTTATGCGGAACCGCTAGAAATCCAGAGTGCTCCATGTGACCCGCCGCCTCGCTGTGGCCGCTGGCCGCCCGGTGATCTTGTGGCCGTGCAGATTGTGGTCCTTCCCTGCACAGATGCCCGTGACCAGCAGTGGAGCCTTCCGTAGGTGCACACGGCTCGCTAATCGCCGAGTTCATGTGAATTAGCTGTAAACCGATCACCCGTACTCGCGCGTCTGGTAGGACATGTGAGGAGCAACGACCTACGGAGGGATTTGAAATATGCGAAGTATGAAGCAGGCTGTCGTCGCGATCGCGGTTGGCGGTTTGCTCGTGGCGGGTGGCACGATCGCCGGACTCACCCTGACGCAAGGCACGTCGCTCGCGGACAACTCGTCTTCTTGCCTCGCCAATCTGGGTAGCGGTGCACAGTGCACGATCCTGGACGATTCGATTCAGAGCCCGTCCCAGATCTATGCACAGCTGGAGTCCCCGTCGGGGACGAAGAGTTTGTACGCCAATTTGACGTGGTCGGTGAGCTGTCCGTCGACTGCTACGGCGGTGGCCGGAAGTCGTGTCTCCGCCGCGGTCCCGTCGACGGTTTACCTCCAGCAGAGCATCAACATCGCTAGCACGGCGACGTGCACTGTCACGATCAAGGTCCAGGTCACTGGCTTCAAGACCGATACCGATGACATCTCTTTGCTGCTCAACTACAGCCCAGGCACCGGTACGGGCGGCACCTCTACGACGCCCGCTCCAGCGCCTAGCTCTAGCGTTCCGAGCGGCGGAGTGTCCGGCCCGATCAAGGGTTTCGACAGCAAGTGCGTGAACGACTCCGGCAACAGCTACAAGCTGCGCGCCGCGGTCGTGAGCTACGCGTGCAGCGGCGCCAAGGGCAAGACGTGGCGTTACGCGGCCGGTGAGTTGATCCACAACGGTTTGTGCCTGAACGACAAGGGCAACGCCGGTAACGGTGGCAAGGTCATCCTGTACTCGTGCAACGGCAGCGCGGACGAGCTCTGGGTCCACCAGCTGAACAACACGTACGAGCTGAAGGCGCACAACTGGACGCTGTGCCTGACGATCCCCAACTCTTCCAAGAAGAACGGGGTCCAGCTGCAGGCGAACACCTGCCACAACGGTGCTAACCAGCACTGGACGGTCCCGTAGTCAGGGACGCCTGAGTCCAAGGGTTGATCCACGAGGCGCGTCGCCCGGTCCGGCCATTCGGCCACCGGGTGGCGCGTTTTTGTGCAAAAGTGTCGAAGTCGGGCTAGTTGCCCGCGCTAACTATTGTCGCGTTCGTGGCCTGGCGTGGACGCTGTCTACACACGGAGGCTCTGACCAATGCGGAGATGGAGGGTGGCGGCCGCGGCCACAGTGAGCTGCGGCGTGCTCGCGGTGGGCATGTTCGCCGCGTTTAACCTCACGGCCCAGGCCGCGACGAACGCCTGTACCTGGACGCCGCCGAGCGGCACTTCGACGGTGGCGCCCACGTGTGCTGTCACCGACTACACGATGGTAGACCCGTTGGCGGTCACGTTGGCCGTCACCACCACTCCGGGTGGTGACACCGTGAACCTCAACTGGGAGATGTTCTGCACCGACGCCAATAACGCCACCACGGGGACCGTGCCGGGCAGTGGATCGGTCGCCATACCTTCCGGCACTGGTTCGCAGACCGCCAGCTACACGATCACTAACGCGAACTTGCCGCTCACGGAGGCGGCATCCTGCGAGCTGACGACGGCGAGCGCGACGGAAAGTCTCGCCGCGTCGTCCACCGGCGCCGCGGCGCCCTCGTTGACCGCCCTGGGACTGACCATCTCCTACACGGAGCAGGCGGCACCGACCCCGAGTTCGACAGCGTCACCGACGCCTTCCGCGTCGACCTCTTCGGCGGCGCCGAAGAAGTACAACAACCAGGTGCACGGGTTTGACGGGACGTGCCTGGATGACAAGGGGAACAAGTCGGCGAAGCGGTCTGCGGTGATCCTGTGGCAGTGTGATAACGCTGACCAGGCGCAGGGGTGGACGTATTCGGGTAGTGAGCTGAAGATTCACGGGATGTGCCTGAATGCGAAGGGTAACGGGAAGTCGGGGAGCCGGCTG
>DASXDG010000043.1:0-8537 GCA_036490795.1 Streptosporangiaceae bacterium | reverse complement strand
GCGACGACGCCGTAGGCCAGGGCACTCATCGTCGCCTCGTCCGGATGACCGCCGTCTGGTCAAGGAACTCCGAGGCCAGGATCGCGAAACCGCCCGCCACCTCCAGGCCGACGACCAGGTTCAGCAGCGGGATGGTGCCGCCTGAGATCAGCGTCCCGGCGACGCCGAGGCCAACGACGTTGCTCAGAAAGGAAGCGCCGACTAGCAGGCCGAGCAATCCGATGATCACGTATCCGAAGGCGCCCACCCCGTGGGACGCCTCAAGCAGCGGGGGTGGCTGGAACCGCTCGACCGTTACGTAGTCGGTGCCCAGGTAAACAACGTAGAAGGCGCTGGCCAGGATTACTCCGCCCTGGAAGCCGCCGCCTGGTGTGAGCTGGCCGTGCGTGACCGTCTCGATGCCGGTCAGCGCGAGCAGCGAGCTGAGGAACACCGCCAGCAGCCATACCGCCGGGCTGGGAGGCGGGATCGACCGGTCCGGTGCCTTGTCCTCGGGGAGCTTGCGGGTCTCGTCGCTGAGCGGTCGCAGCAGCACCGAGATCCCGGTCACCGCGCTGAGCAGGATGAACTCCTCGAACAGGGTGTCGATCCCGCGGTAGTCGAAGGTGATGGCCGACACTACATCGGTGACGTGCCGCTGCCGCGGGGCAAGCTCGTTGAGCATCCCGGCGTAGGCGGTGATCCGGCTGCCGAACGACGGCAGGCCTGCCAGGCCGACGCCCAAGGTTACGGCCAGCGCCGCCACGGCCACCGCGAAGAACGCCAGGCGTGCACGACGACTCATTCCCGGTCCTTCCGCACCTTGGCCAGGCTAAGCAGCACGATCAGCGGCACGGCGATGGCACCGACCACGATCTGTGACAGTGCGACGTCCCCGGCTTGCAGTGAGAGGTAGAGGAAGGCGAGCCCGAGCCCGAAGAACCCGGCTACGAACGCCTGGCGCAGCGGGTCCCTGGTCAGTACCACGGCCGTGCCCGACACGGCCACCCAGACCAGCGCGACCGCGATCACCGCCTCGCTCACACGGCCACCTCGCTGGCGCTCGGAGTCCGCATTCGCGGACGCGCAGTGTTTACTGATTTGCTCGCAAGCTCGCTCATTGTTCCTCCCCGGGAGAACCCGCGGACTCGTCCTCCGGATTCGTCCAGGTGGCACCGCGCCGGATCGCGATGGCGCGGGCCACGGCGTGGCCGACCAGCGGGTTGGTGGTGATCAGGATCACGGCTACGCCGATGGCGGCCAGTCCTGATGCCGAGAAGCCCACGCGTACCACGACGGAGGCGCAGATCCCGGTCGAGCCGAGCATCGCGGCCGGGGTCGTCAGGTGCAGCCGGTCCAGCGGGTCGTCAAGGACCGCCATCCCGGCGCACGAGGCGACCACGATCGCCAGCCCCGCCACTAGCAGGACCGCCGAGATGACCCCGGTCACCATTGCCGCACGCCGCCCGTCACAGCCACCGCTCCAGGAATCGCGCGAAGGCCACCGAGCCGCCGCTGGACAACGCGGCCAGCACCACGGCCAGCGATGCCAGTCCAGGTTCGCCGTACCCGACAGCCAGGCACAGGACGGACAGCGCCTGGACCGTGCCGGCCAGCCCCAGGGCTACCACACGGTGCTCCGAGTCGAAACGCCAGCACACCCATGCGCAGGGAATCAGCGCCACCTGGAGCACCAGCGCCGCCGCAAGGAACCAGCTCATCCCGGCAGCGCCGGGCGTTCATCGGACTGCGGGGCACCGACCAGCTGGTGCACCAGCGCCGTGCCGGCTTCCATGTCAATGTCCACCACGACCGTGTTCGGTGCAGCGGACAGCAGCCCGGTCAGCACCGCTTCCCGCCGCGCGGCCGGCCATCCGCGGACGTCCGGCCCTGCATTCAGCGGCACGGTGCTCAGCGCGCCCGGCGCGGTCGGACGGCCGGACGCCTTGCGGGCGGCGAGCGCGAAGACCTGCCCGGTCTCGACCACCACCTGCCACGGCACGACCGCGAGCGTGCGCAGGTCGGCGGCCCGGACGCTGGGTACCATCTTCCCCCGCTGGCTGATCAGGTACCCGACGCCCGCAGCAAGCACCGCCGCGCCCGATCCCGCCGCTAGGTCCTGCGCATCTGGCTGACCGGCCAGCACGATCCATATTCCGAGCAGCGTGCCGACGTAGGCCAGCCCGCCTGTCACCAGGAACAGCCACCTCGGCCGCTCTAGTCCGGGCCCACTGTCTTCCCGCCGACCCGTTTGGTGCTGCCTTGACATGCAACCTCCTCCCATCGAGCGATCAGCCCCGATGCTAACTACCCGCAGCACGTGTTTCACGCGTGGCCGCCCTTCACGGGCGACAATCCTGTTGGGATGGGTAGCTGGCCCGGACGGACGGAACTGGACCGGGGACTGAACCCTCGCTTCCCATCCAGGTGTGCGCGCAGGGAAATTCCTCGGCCATGCGCTGGCGCCTCCCTGGCCAGGGACAAACAAACGTTCCCGCGTTTCAGCTGGGGCTGGCGGGTAGACGGGGGCCATGGGCGTGCGGACGTGGATCGAGCAGTGGCCTGCTTACCGGCAGGCGACCGGGCCTGACCGGACGGGGCGGGGCGCGGCGGTCAAGAGCGCCGCGAGCGAGCGGTGGACGGCGCGGACCGCGTCCGCCGACAAGGTGGTCAGGTCGGTCTGCCCGTACTGCGCGGTGGGCTGCGGGCAGAACGTCTACGTGCGCGGGAACAAGGTCACGCAGATCGAGGGTGACCCGGACTCGCCGGTGTCCCGTGGACGGCTGTGCCCGAAGGGGTCGGCGAGCCTGCAGCTCACGACCGGCTCGGCGCGGCGGTACCAGGTGCTCTACCGGCGGCCGCACGGCACCGGCTGGGAGGCGCTCGGCCTGGACGAGGCGATGGACATGGTCGCCGACCGGGTGATCGCGGCCCGCCGCGCAGGCTGGCAGTGGGAGGACGAAGGCAAGCGGGTCAGGCGGACACTCGGGTTCGCGTCGCTCGGCGGGGCGACGCTCGACAACGAGGAGAACTACCTGATCAAGAAGCTCTTCACGGCGCTCGGCGCGGTCCAGATCGAGAACCAGGCGCGCATTTGACACTCCGCCACCGTCCCCGGTCTGGGGACTAGTTTCGGGCGCGGCGGCGCCACCACGACTCAGCAGGACCTGCAGAATGCCGACTGCATCGTGATCGAGGGCTCCAACATGGCCGAGTGCCATCCGGTGGGGTTCCAGTGGGTCATGGCGGCCAGGGCCCGCGGCGCCACGGTGATCCACATCGACCCCCGGTTCACCCGCACAAGCGCGGTGGCGGACCTGCACGTGCCGCTGCGGGCCGGCTCGGACATCGTGCTGCTCGGCGCGCTCATCAACCACGTGCTGACCAGCGGCAAGTACTTCCGTGAGTACGTGGTGAACTACACCAACGCGGCCACGATCATCAGCGAGGACTTCCGCGACACCGAGGACCTGGACGGGGTCTTCTCCGGCTTCGTCCCCGAGGAGCGCTCCTACGACCCGGCCAGCTGGACCTACGAGGGCGTCGAGGTGCAGGCCGCCTCCGGCGAGCGGGACAAGGGATACGACGATCGCACGGGCGGGTCCGACGCCGGGTCGGGCTCGTCGTCCGCGGTGCAATCGGCTGCGCGGGGCGAGGCGCACGGCTCCGGCGGCGCGCACGTAGGCACGCCGAAGACCGACCCGACGCTCGAGCACCCGCGCTGCGTCTTCCAGATCCTCAAGCGGCACTACGCGCGGTACACCGCCGAGACGGTCGAGCAGGCCTGCGGCATCCCGCGGGCGACCTTCGGCCGCGTCTGCGAGCAGATCACGGCTAACTCGGGCCGGGACCGGACCACCGCGTGGGTGTACAGCGTCGGCTGGACCCAGCACACCGTCGGGGTGCAGTACATCCGCGGCGCGTCGATACTCCAGACGCTGCTCGGCAACATCGGCCGGCCGGGCGGCGGCATCTTGGCCCTGCGCGGGCACGCCTCGATCCAGGGCTCCACCGACATCCCGACGCTGTTCGACCTGCTGCCCGGGTACATCCCGATGCCGCACGCGCACACCAACGAGGACCTCGACGCCTTCATCGCCGCGGAAGGCACCGACAAGGGATTCTGGGCGAACATGCGCGCCTACACGGTCAGCCTGCTCAAGGCGTGGTGGGGCGGCGTCGCGACCGAGATGAACGACTTCTGCTTCGACTACCTGCCCCGGCTCACCGGCAGCCACTCCACCTACGAGACGGTGATGGCGCAGCTCGCCGGGGACTGCAAGGGCTACTTCCTGCTTGGCGAGAACCCGGCGGTCGGCTCGGCCAACGGCAAGCTGCAGCGGCTGGGCATGGCCAAGCTCGACTGGCTCGTGGTGCGGGACTTCTCGCTGATCGAGTCGGCCACGTTCTGGAAGGACGGGCCGGAGATCGACAGCGGAGAGCTGCGCACGGAAGACATCGGCACCGAGGTGTTCTTCATGCCGGCCGCCGCGCACACAGAAAAGAACGGCAGCTTCACCAACACCCAGCGCATGCTGCAGTGGCACCACGCCGCGGTGGAGCCCGCCGGGGACGCGCGCAGCGAGTTGTGGTTCACCTACCACCTGGGACGCAAGATCCGCGACAAACTGGCCCACTCCACTGATCCGATGGACCGGCCGGTCATCGACCTCACCTGGAACTACCCGGTGGAGGGCCCGCACGCCGAGCCGGACGCCGAGGCGGTGCTTGCGGAAATCAACGGCTGGAACGCCGACGGCAAGCCGCTGCCCGCGTACACGGAGCTGAAGGGGGACGGTAGCACCGCGTGCGGCTGCTGGATCTACTGCGGCGTGTACGCCGAAGGCGTCAACCAGGCCGACCGCCGCAAGCCCGGCAGCCAGCAAAACTGGCTCGGTCCCGAGTGGGGCTGGGCCTGGCCGGCCAACCGGCGCATCCTTTACAACCGGGCGTCCGCCTGCCCCGACGGCAAACCGTGGAGCGAGCGCAAGGCGCTGGTCTGGTGGGACGCGGAGCAGGGCCAGTGGACCGGGCACGACGTCCCGGACTTCGTGCCGGACAAGGAGCCCGGCTACCAGCCGCCGCAGGACGCGACCGGGCCCGCCGCGCTGGCCGGCACCGACCCGTTCATCATGCAGTCCGACGGCAAGGCGTGGCTGTACGCGCCGGCCGGGTTGCTCGACGGGCCGCTGCCCGCCCACTACGAGCCGCAGGACTCGCCGCTGCCCAACCTGCTGTACGCCCAGCAGCGCAACCCGGCCCGGCAGGTGACGGCGTTCGTCCACCCGGACAACCGCTACCAGCCGAGTAACGGCTCCCCCGGCTCGCAAGTGTTCCCCTACGTGGCCACCACCTACCGGCTGACCGAGCACCACACCGCCGGCGGGATGAGCCGCTGGCTGCCCTACCTGTCGGAACTCCAGCCGGAATTCTTCTGTGAGGTGTCGCCGGAGCTCGCCGCCGAGCGCGGCCTTGATCATCTCGGCTGGGCCACGATCATCACCGCGCGAAACGCCGTGGAGGCCCGCGTCCTCGTCACGCGGCGGATCCCGCCGCTGACCGTGCAGGGCCGCCGACTGTACCAGGTCGGGCTGCCATACCACTGGGGCTGGGCCGGCTACAGCACTGGCGACTCGGCCAATGACCTGATCGAGATCAGCCTTGACCCGAACGTGCACATCCAGGAGAGCAAGGCGTTCGCCTGCGACATCCGGCCAGGCCGTCGTCCCACCGGGGCGGCGCGGCCCGCGCTCGTCCGTGAGTACCAGGAGCGGGCAGGGATCACCAAGCAGACGGGAACGGAGCCATGACCGCGATAGACGTGCAGATCACCACGGGGCCGGACGGGATGGACAGCTATCCGGGCCAGCGGCCGCAGATGGGGTTCTTCACCGACACGTCGGTGTGCATCGGCTGCAAGGCGTGCGAGGTCGCGTGCAAGGAGTGGAACCACGTCCCCGAGGACGGCCTGGCGCTGACCGGAATGTCGTACGACAATTCCGTGGGGCTCGGCGCGGATACGTGGCGGCACGTGGCGTTCATCGAGCAGCAGCGGCCGGTAAGCGTCGCCGACGGTGACGCCGCCGACGGCGCCAGCAGCGCCAGCGGGGACAGCGGGCTGCGCTGGCTGATGTCGTCGGATGTCTGCAAGCACTGCACGCACGCCGCCTGCCTTGACGTCTGCCCGACCGGGGCACTGATGCGCACCGAGTTCGGCACCGTCGTGGTCCAGTCGGACATCTGCAACGGCTGCGGCTACTGCATCCCGGCGTGCCCGTACGGGGTGATCGACCAGCGCAAGGAAGACGGCCGCGCGTGGAAGTGCACACTGTGCTATGACCGGCTCGGCGCGGGAATGGAGCCGGCGTGCGCCAAGGCGTGCCCGACGGACTCCATCCAGTTCGGGCCGCTTGACGAGCTGCGCGAGCGGGGAGCCGCCCGGGTGGACCAGCTGCACGAGGCGGGCGAGACCAGTGCGCGGCTCTACGGGAACGACCCGGATGACGGCGTCGGCGGTGACGGGGCGTTCTTCCTGCTACTCGACGAGCCCGAGGTCTACGGGCTGCCGCCGGACCCGGTGGTGACCACGCGGGACCTCCCGTCGATGTGGCGGCACGCCGGCGCGGCCGCGGTGACGCTCGCCGCCATGGCGGTCACTTCGTTCGCGACGGAGACACTTGCCAGGCGTCTAGGGGGAGGCGGCGGGCGATGAGCGTGACCGAGGCCGGGGACACCCGGCGGTGGCGGCGCAAGCGGCGGGCTGAACAGCCGATGGTGCCGAATGCGAATTTCACCTCCTATTACGGCAGGCCGATCCTCAAGCCCCCGGTCTGGGAGGCGCGGGACATCGCCGGGTACCTCTTTCTCGGCGGCCTGGCGGGGGGATCATCGCTGCTTGCCGCCGGCGCCGACCTTACCGGGCGCCAGGAGCTGAGCCGCGTCGCGAAGGCCGGGGCGTGCGCCGCCATCACGCTGTCGCTGGCCGCGCTCGTGCACGACCTGGGCCGCCCGGCGCGGTTCGTCAACATGATGCGGGTCTTCAAGGCCACCTCCCCGATGAGCGTCGGCTCCTGGCTGCTCAGCGGCTACGCGCCGGCCGCTTGGGTGGCCGCCGCCACCGCGTTCACCGGGCGGCTGCCGCGGCTCGGAACCGCCGCCACCGCCGGGGCGGCACTGCTCGGCCCCGCCGTGGCCGCCTACACCGCCGCGCTGGTCAGCGACACCGCCGTGCCGGCCTGGCACGACGGGTACCCGGAGATGCCGTTCGTGTTCACCGCGTCCGCCGCGATGGCGGCCGGCGGTCTCGGCCTGCTCGCCGCGCCGGCAGCCGAGTCCGGGCCCGCGCGGTACCTGGCACTACTCGGCGCGGCCATGGAGACGGCCGCCACCGAGCGGATGACCAGGCGCATCGGGATGGTGGCCGAGCCGTACCGCACGGGCCGCGGCGGCGGCTACCTGCGGGTGAGCAGGGTGCTGGCCGCCTTGGGCGCGGTGGGTGCGGCACTGTCGGTGAGTCCCGTGGTGCCGGAGGACCCGCCGCGCCGTATCGTCGCCGCCGTCTCCGGCGCCGCCCTGATCGGCGCCTCGGCCGCCACCCGGTGGGGAGTGTTCCATGCCGGGATGGCCTCCGCGCGCGACCCGAAGTACACCGTGGTGCCGCAGCGGCAGCGGCTCAGCGAGCGCGGGACGGCCAAGGCCGGAGAACAACCTCACCGCCGCGGAGGCGGATGACCTCGGCCGCAAGCTTCAAGTCGGCAAGGAGAACGCGCCCACCCGGCCGCATCCGAAGACTCCGGCCGCCCATCTCATCCGACACTGGTGGGCCCGGCCGGGGCGCCCGGGTGGTCAGCCCGCGTCGCCTGAACGTTACGTCGCGTCACCTTCATCTCCTACCGTGGCCTGGCGGGCAGAAAGGTGCTGATGGCCGGCGGCGCCTGGATGACGAAGACCATCGCCAGGGTAAGGGCGGATGTCACCGTCTCGAAGACGGTTTCCCACCGGGCCGGGAATCCCGCCACGATGCTCACAGTCAGCCAGAACGCGGCCATGGTCACCATAAGTGGAGTTATGAGAGGCCGAGTTATGAGAGGCCGAGTTAAAGATGCCACTCACCTACAAGGGATCCAGGTGAAGTCGTGTGCCGACGCGTCGGCCTCGACGTCGCGCAGGTCAAGAAGCGCTCAAGCGCGCGTTAGAGGCGGCAAGGAGGGGGCAGCGGATGTCTCTGGCCAGAGACGCCGAACGTGCGAGAGGAGCGAGCAGTGGAGGACCGTACCCCCGTGGACGTCGAGGTCGCCTGGTACAGCTTTCACGAGGTGATCAACATGACCTCGGAAGAGCTGCGCGCCTGGCTGCTGAGCGCGGCGTCCGACGATGACGCGCTGCCTGGCGGGCCCGATCTCGGGCTGCCAGAGCTCGGCAAGCGGGTCGTCGACCTGCTCCGCAAGCGGAAGGTCGACCTGACGCAGCGGGACGCGGACGTGATGGAACAGGTGGTGGACTTCGTGCTTACTCAGGAGGCGGAGGGGCCCGCCGACCAGGAGACCGACGAGGAGTGG
>DASXDG010000042.1:0-24872 GCA_036490795.1 Streptosporangiaceae bacterium | reverse complement strand
CCGGCGCCATCCAGCACCGGGCCGGCATGCAGACCTCCAAGACGATCATCGCCGTGAACAAGGACCCGGAGGCGCCGATCTTCGAGCTGGCCGACTTCGCCGTCGTCGGTGACTTGTTCAAGGTGCTGCCGCAGCTGATCGAGGAGATAGGAAAACACAAATAGCGCCTGTGGGGTTATGGGCAAGTGTTCCGGTCACGCCGGGTGCGTTCAGCGCCCGCTCGGTCCGGCCAGGCGAGTCCGAACCGTCATGATGACCAGTCTCACGCACCCGCTGGTACCTCGCCAGCCAGCACCTCCTCGCCAGGACAGATGGCAACCGGCCGGACCCGCCCGATCAGCGGCGTGAACGCGCCCTTGAGGTGGCCGCGGCCGGGAGCGTAACTGCGTGCTCGGCCCGGCCGGACAGGCCTGTGTCAGCCAGGCCGAGCCGGCAATTCCAGTTCACCCGCGCGCCGCAGGTCCTTCGGTCTGGCCACGGCACGCCGCATCCGGATCAGATCCGCTGGTCCAGGTATCGGATCACCAGCCCGTCCGCGGCTACCGCGACCCGAGACCGGGCCAGGAACGCGGCGATAGGCAGATCGCCCCACGGCATGACCGGAGTGCAGCAGTCCCCGCTCGCGGACGCCGAGCGGAACAGCACCTTGGCGGGGCCGAACGCCGCTGGTTCACATGGGGCGATACGGTGATGCCGACGGCACCCACGGGTGCAGTGACCATTGCCCCGATTGGCATGCACATGCCGGCGGGCGCGGAAGTGACCTACAGGTTCCGCGCGTCTTCAATCGCACGGCTCGCACGGCTCGCGACCCCCCGTACACTGGCGACGGCGCAGGTGGGAGCGGCGGTCTGCGGTGCCTGGATCGACTACCGACCTCCCGGATGGAAGCCGCCGCCATCGCGGAGATTGCGCCCTGGCTCGCCAGTAAGCCGATCTGGTATTCCGGTGGTCTGACCGCATATCCGGCGGAGCGGAGACGTCTATCTATCCACAATAATAAAGACTAATGATCATACAGTCTGAGGATCGGACAGGCGTACACTCTAAATGCAAGGGGGCGTTGTCCGGGCCGAGCCGATGCTCGCTGGCACGAAGGATTCATGGTGGCTGAGACATCTATGCGCATCAAGCGTCAAGCACCGCTGGTCCGCACCCAGGTCTCCGAGATATTGCGCCAGTCGATCCTCGGCATGCGGTTCAAGCCAGGGGAACGTCTGGTCGAACGCGAGTTGGTCGAGCTGATCGGGGTGTCTCGGACAAGCATCAGGGAAGCGCTGCGCGAGCTGGCTTCGGAGGGCCTGGTGCGCTCGATTCCCAACCGCGGCATGGTGGTCGCCGGGCTGACGTCGAAGGAGGCCGCGGAGCTCTACGAGCTCCGCTCGAGCCTGGAAGGGCTGGCCGGCCGCCTGTTCGTCAAGCGAGCCTCCGTCGCGCAGGTGACCGCGATCCGGCGAGCTTTCGAGCGCATCCGCCGGGCCGCCAAAACTGGCCAGCAGTTGCTTGAGGCGAAGGACCAGTTCTACGACGTCCTGTTCAAAGGCGCCGGCAACGAGGAACTGCGGAGCATCGTGGCGAGCCTGCACGCGCGCGTCCGCGTGCTGCGCTCGATTTCCCTCTCGGAGGCCGGACGCCCGGCCGAGACGGTCGCCGAGATTCTCGCGATCGTCGAGGCGATCGAGCGGCGGGACGCGGCGGCCGCGTCGAAGGCATGCTCGCGGCACGTCGAGCGAGCCGGCCAGACGGCCCTGAGAAGGGTCGCGAGCGAAGAGAGGGTCGGCGGCGCGGACGGCCAGGGCCCGGTGACGAGTCGCCTACCCGGCTGAGTGTGTCTCGGCTGGGCTTGCCTGGCCAGACCCGATGCCCTGGAGCCAGCGGACGATCTCGGTGTGGTCGGCCGAGTCCGGCAGGTCGCCGCCGGCCTCCCGCCACAGATCCAGCGCGGCGCCGCCGAGTCGGGCAGGCGCCCCGGTAGCCGCGGCGAGATTGAGCGCGATCGTCATGTCCTTGACCATCAGCGCGAGCGAGAAGCCCGAGTCATACCGCTCGGTCAGCACGAAGTTGGGCCACTTGTTCTCGGTGGAACCGCTGCGGCCACTCGCCGCGTTCACCGCGTCCAGGACGGTGGCGGGATCGAGGTCGAACGCCTGGGCGACGAGCATCGCCTCCGAGGTCACCAGCAGGTGCGTGGCCGACATCAGGTTGTTGAGCGCCTTTACCGCGTGCCCAGCGCCGTGCCCGCCGCACCGCACCACGCGCGACCCCAGCGCCGCGAACAACGGGGTCGCTTCGTCGAGATCCGGCGCATCGCCACCGGCCATGATGGTGAGCGTTCCCCGCTCGGCGCCGGACACCCCGCCCGACACCGGCGCGTCCAGGTAACGCACGGCCCTGCGGCCGGCTGTCTCGGCCATGACACGCGTGCGCATCGGCTCCGATGAGCTCATGTCGATCACCAGCGAGCCATCCGCGAGCCGGTCCAGCAGCCGGTCTTTCTCCACGAGAACCGCGGCTACCGCGTCCGAGCCGGGCAGCATCAGCACCACGATCCGCGCGCCGTCGGCGGCCTCGGCCGCGCTCCCAGCGATCTCGACCGTGCCGAGCGCGCGCACCTCCTCCCTGATCCGGGGATCGGCGTCGAAGCCGCGAACCGCGTATCCCGCCGCCGCCAGCCGCGCCGACATCGGACGCCCCATCTTGCCGAGACCGAGAAACGCGACGGCGCCGTGCTCAGGATTCATCGCTGATCTCGTTCAGCGTCCGCTCGGCGACGCGGAAGGACTCCAGCCCGGCCGGCATGCCGCAATATACCGCGGTCTGCAGCAAGGCCTCCTGGATCTCCTCCGTCGAGCAGCCATTGTTGATCGCTCCGCGGATGTGCACCGCCAGCTCGTGCGACCGGTTGAGGGCGGTGAGCATGGCCAGGTTGAGCAAGCTGCGGGTCCGCCGGTCCAGGCCGGGACGTGTCCAGATGTCGCCCCAGCAGACCTTGGTGACCAGCTCTTGCAGCGGGAGGCTGAATGAGCTGACCTGTGTCGACCGATCGACGTGATTGGCCCCGAGCACCTCGCGCCGGGCGGCGAGCCCGCGCTCCCAGCGCTCGTCCTCGCGATTGGTAGTCATTTGTGGCTCCTCAGGCTCCATGATCGTCGATGCCCCGCGCTAGCCGCGGTATTGCTCGTCTGATACCAGCTCGTGCCAGACGGTGGTGCCGAACGACGCGGCGACATGGACGACGAAGTTGTCCGGCTCGCTCCCGTGCCAATGCCGTTCGCCGGCCGGCACCCAGATGACATCGCCGGCCCGCATCTGTTCGACCGGCCCACCGTCGCTGCATATCAGCCCGCGCCCGCTTACCACCTGTATGAGCTGCCCGCGCTCGTGATGATGCCAGTAGGTGCGGGCGGAGGGCGCGAAGAATACGCAGTTGACGGTCGTGCCGTCGGGGGTCGACAGCACGGGGCCTAGCCAGACTGGCCCGGTGAAGGTCTCGGTGGGCTGGGCCGACGGGGTGCCGACGGACTGATTCCTCGCTATGTGCACTGGTCACTCTCCTGCTCTGGCCCGGGGATCCTTGTGCAGGCGCACGCCGCCTGCCACGTCACCGATCGCGTCCACGACACGGTTGCTGATCTGCTCCGCGTAGCCCAGGTTCGCCGCGAGCCCGAAGCTCGCCAGCGGCCCGGCGGCATTCAGGCTGGGCACGCCGAGCTCGCGGATGTGGTCGATGTAGAGCACGATGTCCTTCGTCATCAGCGCACTGGTCAGGCCGCCTTCGAGGTAGTCGCCGGTGATTATCCGAGGGAACCTGTTGAGCGTGGCGAAGTTGACGCCACTGCTGCTGTTGAGGACCTCGAGCAGTCGCGCCAGATCCAGGCCGGCCTTCTTGGCGGCCACCATCACCTCGGCGGTGGCGGCGAGGCTCACCGCGTTCAGGAAGTTGTTGAGCAGTTTCGTGCTGTGCCCGGCTCCGCTGTCGCCCATCCGGATGACCTTCGCCGCGATTGGCGCGAAGACCCAGGCCAGCCCGTCAATGACGGCGGCGGGGCCGCCCGCCATGATGGTGAGCGCTCCTGCCTCGGCGGCGGCGGCTCCGCCGGAGATCCCGGCGTCCACGTAGGCCACACCGCTGCTGGCCAGCCGCGCGCTCAGCTTCACCGTCGACGACACGGCCGACGTGCTGAGATCGACCACGACCTGGCCGTTCCTGCTGTGCTCCAGGATCGCGTCCCGGCCGGTCCCGTCCCGGCCCAGAACGACGCTTTCCACGACTCTACTGTCCGGCAGCGACAGCAGGATGACGTCGCTGGCGGCGGCGACCTCCGCGACGCTGGCAGCGGTGGTCGCGCCCGCCGCCGCTGCCTGCCCGGGCCGCGGGTCGAACCCCAGCACCGCGATGCCGGCGTCGGCGAGGCGGCGCGTCATCCGCCCGCCCATGTTGCCGAGGCCGATGAAGCCGACCCGGCCGGCCGACGCTGCCTCATCGGTTGTCATTGGACACCTGCCCTCCGGTCAGCACCGACATAGCCATCGGCCGGCCCGGTGTCCCACGCGCCGGCTCCGCCAGACGGGCGCACCGTACTGACCGCCGCCGCTCCGCCGTCCGCCGAAATCACCTCGCCGCAGACGTAGGATGCGTCGTCGCTGAGCAGGAACGCCACTACCGCGGCTATCTCATCTGGCGTGCCTGCCCGGCGCAGCGGCGTCGTTGCCGCCCGGCGCACCATGTCCGCCCGCGCCGTCGCTCCGCCGTCCGCGCGAATGCCCTCGTCACCGTTTGCGCCGGTGTCCGCATCACCGTCTGTTCCGGTGCCCACGCCACTGGCCGGGCCGGCGAACAGGTCGGTCGGCACGATCCCCGGTGCCACCGCGTTGACCCGGATGCCCAGCGGTCCGCCGAACATCGCGGCACCGTGGAGCAGCCCGAGTACTCCGTGCTTGGAGACCTGATAGGGCAGCAGGTCCGCGCTGCCGCGCAGGCTGGCGATCGACGCGGTGATCACGATCGCGCCCGCTCCGCCCTGGATCTGGTACTGCTGGAATGCCGCGCGCACCCCGAGGAAGGCGCCGCGCAAGTTCACCGCGATGACCCGGTCGAAATCGGCGGCAGTCAGGTCGGGCAGCGCAGCCGCCGAGCCGGAGATTCCGGCGTTCACGTGGTGCAGGTCGACCCGTCCGTACTCCTCGACCGCCCGCACCATATACCGGTCGACGTCCGCCTCTTCCGCGACATCGGCCAACACGCCGATGGCCGGTCCGTCGAGCGACCGTACGAGCTGGTGTAGCCCCCGGTCGTTAACGTCAACGGCCACGATCCGTGCGCCAGAGGCGGACAGGCGGCGTGCGCTCGCGGCTCCTAGCCCGCCCGCCGCCCCCGTCACGATCGCTACCTTGCCAGCCAGCGAATTGGTGCTCATTGTCATTGGGTCCATTCCGTCCGCTAGGCGATCCGCACGGCGACGCCAGCCAGGCCGGCCGGCACGTCCAGGCCGGCCCCGAATCTGCGCATGACCGCCGGGTCGTGCCCGGCCACCAGGGTCGCGCCTGCGGCCGCCATACCGCGCAGGGTGTCGAGCCCCGCATACATTTGCTCCAAGCTGGCCGCGTGCAGGAAGGGCCAGTCCCGGTCGAGTTCTTCGTAGTAGTGCATCGCGTCCGAGGTGAGCACCACGTCGCCACGCGACGTCGGCACCACCACGACCAGCTGGCCAGGGGTATGCCCGCCGACCTCGACGGCCCTGATGCCCGGCGCTGCCTCCCACTCGTCGGCGAACCGGAGCCTCCCTGCCTCGGCGAGTGCCCGCAGATGCGCGATCTCCGCCGCCTCGGTAGATTCACTGAACTGCCGGCGAGTGCCCATCGACCCGGTCCAGAACTCGTACTCACGGGGGGAGATCAGCACCCGAGCGCGCGGGAAGCTGGCCAGATTCCCGATGTGGTCGTAGTGCGCGTGCGTGATCAAGATCGTGTCCGCGTCCGTCGGCTCGATGCCGAACTCAGCCAGCGCGCCGACCACCGGGTACACCGTCGTCCGGCCGCGCCGCGCGCCCACCGTCGGATCGAACCCGCAGTCGACGATCACCGTCGCCGCGTGGTTGCGGACGATCCAGAGGTAGTAATCCATGTCGATGGCCACGTCGGCCTCGTCGTACAGGTGAAAGTTCAGGTAGACCAGGCTGCGCGCGGTGCGGCGAGTCCCGTAGCGGATCGCGTATACCTCGTACGCGTCGGTGCTCATCGGACGCCGATGCGGACCGGATCGCATTGGCTCGCCGTCTCCAGAATGGCCACCTGGTTCAAGGGATCTCCAGCCGCTCTTCTCGCTAGCTGTTGTATGCCGTCCAATTGTCTGGTTGTAGGACGATCGCTTCGCAAGTCTCAACCTTGGCACTCCCTCCTGTCAAGCACTTTCGCGCCAGATCGCGGACACTTGCCCAGGTAAGCACCTACATGGCAGACTTCGGAGTGATGATCAGTCGGTTAGACAATCAGACAGATCTAATCGGGATTGCCGCACTCGGACCGCTCCGTCCGGGCCTGCCAGGAGGGAGAATGCGATGAACGCCGACGCATCGGTCGCCGGATTGCGCGTGCTCGGCATGGAGCACTTCATCGCGGCTCCGTACTGCACCCAGCTCTTGGCCGACCAGGGCGCCGACGTGATCAAGGTCGAGTCGGGCGACGCGAGCCGCGCCGGGTACTACTACACGCTCAACCGCAACAAGCGCAGCATCGTCCTTGACCTCAAGAGCACCGAGGGGCGCACGGCGCTCGACGCGCTCGTCCGTACCGCCGACGTCCTCGTGACGAACTTCGCCGCCGACGTGCCCGAACGACTGGGCTTCGGCTACGAGCGGATAGCGGCGATCAACCCCCGGCTGGTCTATGTACATATAACCGGCTTTGGCCAGAACAGCCCATACCGGAGGACCGCCGCCTTTGACGGTGTCATTCAGGCGATGTCGGGTCTGATGGACCTGACCGGTGAGCCGGACGGCCCGCCCATGCTGGCCGGGATGTTCGTCGCCGACCACGTGGCGGGGGTCTGGGCAACCCTGGCGGTCACGTTCGGGCTGCTCCGGCGGACCCAGACGGGCCTGGGCTCTTACACCGACCTCAGCATGCTGGACTGCCTGCTCGCCTTCCACGAATCGACGTTCATGGACGTGGTCCAGGAGGGCAAGACCGCGACCCGCATCGGCAGCAAGGTGCGTAACTCCTTCGCCAGCACCTACCAGGCCAAGGACGGGTACGTCTACATCGCCCCGCTCACAGTACGGATGTGGCAGGCGGTGGCCGGGGTCGTCGGCGCGCCGGAACTGCTTGAGTTCTTCAGTCCCGCCGACCCGCTGACTGACACCCGGCTGGAGCACCGCGAGCGGTGCGACGCGATCATCGAGGCGTGGACCCGGCAGCACGAGGTCGCCGAGATCGTGACGCTGATGCAGTCGGTCGCGGTGGCGTGCAGCCCGATCCTGAGCATCGAGGAGCTGATCGACGACCCCCACGTCAAGGCGCGCGCCATGCTGCGGACAGTGCAAGACCGGCAGGCGGGCCGGGCGATCACCGTGCCAGGTTCGCCGCTCCCGTCGATGGACAGCAGTTTCGCGGTGCCGCCACCGGGCGTCGGCGAGCACACCGCGCAGATCCTGGCCGAGTTGGGCCTCGGCCGCACCGGCGAGCACTAGCCGCCGAGGGTCAGCGTGACGGTGGCCACTGTTATGGCCAACGCGCCGGGTTGAAGCCACGCGGCACGGCTGGCCTGGCCCACCGCGCCGGGGTGGCGGACAACTCCACGGCCGGGCACAGATGCGTCAGCAGTCCAAGCGGCGAGTGATGTTCTGTCATCAAACCGGCGAGCACCGGCGCGGACAGATCGGCTGGCGCGGACCGGTAGACCTCGGCATCGACAAGGCCATGCTGCCGGATGTACTGCCCGGTCCTGGCCAACGCGACCCGGACCAGCCAGCTTCCGCCCTCGCGGGCGCGGCGGCCGAGCGCGACCATGGCGCCGTAGGCCATCAGGTAGCCGGAGATGTAATCCTGGGCCGCCACCGGCATGAGCGCCGGCGTCCCGTCGTCCTGGTACGCGAATCCGTTGACAGACTGGACCACCGTGTCGTAGCCGCGGCGCTGCCGCCACGGCCCCTCGTGTCCCCACGCGCTCAGCGTCACGTAGACGATTCCCGGCCGACGCGCGGCGAGCTGCTCGGGCGAGAGTCCGCGCGCGGCCAGCGCCCCCGGACGGTAGGACTGGACGAAGACGTCGCTGGTCTCGATGAGCCCACGCAGCGTGGCGGCCTGGCCCGGCTCGCGCAGGTCAAGGAACGCCCGCAGCTTGCCGATGGCCGTGTCGAGGCTGGCCGGCCCGGAGTCAGGCAGGTCCGCGCGGCTGATCTGCAGAACGTCCGCGCCGTGCTCGGCCAGCGTACGGGTGCACATCGGCCCCGCGATCACCCTGGTGAAGTCGAGCACCCGCACGCCGGACAGCGGCTGGGCGCCGCCGTCGGGCAACGGCTCGGCAGACGCGTCACCGATCCTGGTGATCTCCAGCAGCGGCAGCGCGGAGAGGACGGCGGTGTGCGGCAGCGCATTCCACTGCCGCTCGTCGCGCAGCAGGCCGCACATCCCGCCGCCTGCGTAAATAGCGTCTTCGAGCTCCTTGCCGTCCCATCCGCTGGTCGCGTTCGCGATCTTTTCCTTGTCAGCGGGCGCGCCCAGCACCGCGAGGTTCGCGTCGCGGAGGTTGGGGAACTCGCAGTGCAGGTAGATCCAGCCGCCGTCGCGTACCGGGTAGAAGCCCGTGACGCTGCCTGGCGGGTTGGCCGGGATCTCGCCGTCGAGGCGCAGGTAGTGCAAGCTGTGCAGGGCGGCGGCCGCTGCCGCCGCGTCGATCCCGACCCGCTGCCGCTCGCCGCCCCGCAGCGTCCACAGGTCGGCGGCGGCCAGGCCGGCGGCGGCGATCGCGGCGGCACCGGCGGGCACGATGTTGTAGCGAGTGCGGAAGTACGGACGGATCTCGCTCACGTCGGCGAGGTCCAGCAGGTCCAGCAGCGGCTGCCCGCCGATCCCGGCCAGGTTCAGCAGCGAGCTTGACGCGGTCTGCGGCATCAGTCAGCCACCCTGTCCGGCGCGCGCCGGCGCGGGTATCGGATCCCGCCACGGGCGCTGGCCGGCCTCGGCCGCCTCGGGACCCAGCAGGAAATGGCGGGCCTGCTCGAACGTCTGGACAAGGGGCAGGTTGGGATCGTAGTAGCCGGCCGGGTCCGCAGGCCGCGGGCCGGCCTTCGACACGTGCCCCATCGTCGGCCGGCCGAGGATCTGCTCAAGCAGCCAGACGGCCTCGATCAGCTTGCCGAGGTCGACATCGGTCGCGATTCCCATCGTCTCCAGCATGTGCACGACGTCTTCGGTGGCCGCCATCCCGGTGGCCTGGCCGTTGCCGCAGTACGGGCAGCCGCCGATGCCACCCGCCGTGACGTCCAGGTACAGCTCGAACCGCTCGTCGAGCACGCGCAGCGCGGCGTAAATCGAGGGCAGGGCCATGCCACGGCCGTCGTGCAGGTGCAAGTGGATGTTGCGGATGCCCGGCCAGGTCCGCGTCAGGGCCAGGAGCTGCGTCTCCACCGCGTCGGGCATGCACCATGACATCGGGTCGGCGATCTGCACCCACGTCACCGGGATGCCGGCCTTGTCCCAGCGGGCGTGCTGTTCGGCCAGCACTTCCATCCGCTGCTCCAGCGTGAACGGCCCCTCGAAGTTCGAGCCCCAGGCCGCTCCGAGGCCGAGTCCAGCCTCGGTGGCGTGGCTGGCGCGGGCCGCCTCGACGATGGCCGGCCAGCCGGCCACCTCCTCTGCCCGCGACCGGTTGGTGTTGCGCCGGGCGAACGTGTCGCACAGGTGGGTGAACAGGGTCGGCGCGCCGGGGGCGAGCTCCAGCGGAGGCATGTAGGCGGCCCGGCGCTGGCTGCCCTTCTCGTTCAGCGCCAGCGCGGTGTAACGCACCCCTGGCACCGGAGTGAAGCCCTGTACGACCTCATCGATCCTGGCCATCGAGGGCGTGTATCGGGGGCTGACGAACGAGCCCACCTCGATCTGCTCAAGCCCGGTCGCCGACAGCGCGTCGATCAGGCGGATCTTGTCCTTGACCGAGATCTCGGCCGACTCGATCTGCATGCCCTCGCGCATCGAGTCCTCGTTCAGGTGGACGGCCGGATATGCCACGACGCGTCGCTCCTTCCGCTTGGCGCAAGGCCTGCCAGTCGCCGCAAGACTTCCGCTTGCCGCACGGCCCCGCCTATGTCGCGGTCCGCCGACCCACGTTCCCGGCCGATGCCGAGGCCCGCTCACGCCGGATCGCACTGATAACCATATGGTTGAAATTTAGTCCTGACAGCGTGACCTAAGTCAATACCCAACTGGTGTCCGGGGTTATCCGCAAGCCACAGCCCAACGGCTGGGGATGCCAAACGGATAAGCGGCGTGATGTTCGAGTGGACATGCAGCCGCGCCCTTCAGCCGCGCCCAGAGCCGGGCCAGCAGCGGGATCGGCGCGTCCACCGGCCCGAACCCGTGAAACGCGGTGGCGGATACCGGCAGACGGGAGAAAGTCACCACATCGCCGGCCTCGAAATACTCCCCGATCGCCTGGCAGCGGGGCCACCAGGCACGACCCGGCCGGCGGGATGCCCTGATGCTCAGCGACACTACCGATGCGGACGACGCCTTGACATTTCAACCCTATGGTTGATATTTCCGAGAGTCTACCTTCCAGCTAGAGATCGGCCGACTAGAGATCGCGAGGGGATCGCCGATGGGGTTCGTCACAGCGGAGCATCGCGCGCTGCTCGGCAAGCCGGGCAGACGGCAGACGGCAGCCAACCCGGTGAGCCGGGAATCGCTGCGGCGGCTGACCCAGGGCGCGATGGAGCTCGACCCGATGCTTTGGGACGACGAGATCGCGGCGGGAACGCGCTACGGGCAGGTCGTGGCCGCGCCGCTGTTTCCGCTGCACGCGTTCACCCGGGCGGCCGGCGCACCCGACCCGCTGGACAAGCTAGCGGCGGATCCGGACTGGGACGGATCCGATGGCGGGGGGATCAGGGGGCTGGCGCCCCTCGACCTGCCGTTGCGCCGGATACTCAACGGCGGAACGCGAGCGAGATTCTTCCGGCTCGCCCGGATCGGCGACGCGATCAGCACCCAGTCGCGTTACGTCCAGATCGAGGACCGGGAGGGCCGCTCCGGCCCGATGGTCGTGGTCAGCATCGAGACCGACTACCGCAACCAGGACGACGAGCTGCTCATGCGCGTCCGGTCGACGTTCATCTGGAGGTAGCGGCATGCCCAGCGCACCCTTGACAGGTTCCGGCGGGCACTCCCCCGTCTTCGAGGACCTCGCGGTCGGCACAGAACTGCCCCCGCTCACCCGTGGCCCGCTGACGACGGCGCACCTGATGCGCTGGAGCTCGGCGATGGAGAACTGGCACCGCGTCCATTACGACCAGCAGTTCACCACCGGACACGACGGCCTTCCCAGCCTGCTGGTCAGCGGCTCGTGGAAGCAGCACTTCCTGGTGCAGATGGCCCGGCGCTGGCTCGGCCCTGACGGCTGGCTGGCCGAGATCGGCTTCGAGTTCCGCAAGATGAACCTGGCCGGCGAGACGCTGACCGCCTGGGGGCGGGTGAGCGCCGTCGAGGGCAGGGATGAACTGGGCCTGGTCACCTGCGAGATCGGGATCAGGAACCAGGATGGCGTGGAGAGCACGCCCGGCACCGCGGTCGGCGCGCTGCCGCTGCGCGACGGCGCCGGGCCGGTGCCCTACCCGTTCCCTGAGCAATGGTGACCGCAGGGGCGCTGGACGGGGTGCGGGTGCTTGAGTTCGGCTCCGGCGTGGCCGGGTCCTTCGCGGCCCGCCTGCTCGGCGACTTCGGCGCCGACGTGGTGAAGGTGGAGCGTCCCGGGGCCGGCGGCAGGCCGGTCAGCGCCCTGTTCGAGTACCTCAACTGGAACAAACGTGGCGTCTGCCTCGACCTCGCCGACCCGGGGAACGCGGACACCGTGCACGCTCTGGCCGACTGGGCCGACATCGTCATTTCCGCCTTGCGGCCTGGCCGGCTGGATAGCTGGGGGCTGGGGGCGGACCAGTTGCAGCGGTGGAATCCCGCGCTCACCGTCACGCTGATCTCGAACTTCGGCCAGCACGGGCCGCAGCGTGACTGGTCCGCCTCGGACCTCATCTTCCAGGCCATGGGCGGCGTCGCCCAGATCAGCGGCACGGTCGGCCAGCCGCCGCTCAAGCCCGGCCTGCGCCAGTCGCTGTACTGCGCCGGGCTCAACGCCGCCTACGTTTCGCTCGCCGGGTACCTGTCGGCGGACGGGCGGGGCGGCGCGCCGGTCATCGACCTGTCGATCCTGGAATGTGTCGCCAGCCAGATGGTGATGAACGAGCCGTATTACGCCTTCGTCGGCGCGGTCCAGGGGCGTCGCCCGGCGCTCCAGGATCCGCTCGGCGGAGTGCCGCTGCCAGTGGCTGACGGATTCGTCTCGTTGCAGACCAACTCGTTCACGCCCGCGTCCCGGCTCGCCGAGCTGCTCGGCGACCCCCGGATCGCCGAGCCGGCCTTCGCGACGCCGGCCGCGCGGGTCCGGCATGCCGCGTGGGTGCGGGCCGTGCTGCATGAGCACCTGCGCGGCATGAGCGGCCGGGAGCTGTTCAGCCAGATGTGCGCCCAGGGGTTCCTGGCCGGGGTGGTGCAGGGCGCTGAGCAACTGCTGAGCTGTCCACAGCTAGCCAGCAGGCGGGTGTACCGGGATGTGGACGACTTCGCGGGAACGGGCGCGCGGCTGCGTTTCCCCGCCCGGATCGTGGAGATGTCAGCGACCCCCACGTCGGTCCGCCGTGGCGCGCCGGAACTGGGAGAACACACCGAGGAAGTGCTCGCGCAGGCCCGCGCCGCCAGCCCGCGCACCGTCCCCCAGGCCGACCCACCCGACCAAGCCGAAGGGGCAGGAGGACCGCTGGCGGGACTGCGCGTCCTCGACCTGTCCACCGTCTTTGCCGTGCCCTACATCGGGGCATTGCTCGCCGACCTGGGCGCGGACGTGACGAAGATCGAGTCGCCCCGCCGGCTCGACCAGACGAGGTCGCCTGCGTCGCTGTTCGAGATTTGCTTCAATAATGACCCTGGCGAGGAGTACTGGAACCGGACCGTCACGTTCCAGGTGCTCAACCGGGGCAAGAAGGCGATCGCGCTCGACCTCGCCAGCGAGCCCGGACGCGAGGTGCTGCGCGAGCTGATCAGGGACGCGGATGTCATCATGGACAACTTCACGCCCAGGGTCATGCGGGGCTGGGGGATGACTTTCGAGCAACTGCGGGCGATCAACCCCAGGCTGATCATGCTCTCGAATACCGGCTACGGTTCGAGCGGGCCGTGGTCGCCGTTCAAGGCACAGGGGACGACGCTGGAAGCGACGATGGGCATGAACCACTACACCGGCTATCGCGGCGGCGAGCCGGCGAAGGCGGGCCAGTCGGCACCGGACTTCCCCGCGTGCTGGACCGGGCTGCTCGCGCTGCTGGCCGCGCTGGCGCATCGCCGCCGGACAGGCCTGGGCCAGTGGATCGACGTCGGCATGTACCAGCTGGGGGTGGCCCTGCTGCCCGAGGCACTGCTGCACTACCAGCTCACCGGCCGCGATCTTCCCCGGCGCGGCAACGAGGACCTGGGCGCGCTGCTCAGCGGCATCTTCCCGGCGCGCGGAGCCGACCGCTGGCTCGCCGTCTCGGTACCGGACCGCGACCAGCTTGCCAGCCTGGCCGGCGTCGTGCCGGGCGTCGCGGACATCCTCGCCGCCGACCCGGCCGCCGGACCAGCCGACGACAACGACACAGGCGACGACGTGATCGCGCGTTGTACCGAGGCGATCGCGGCGTGGTCGGCCGGACTCGACGCGCGCGCGGCGAGCGCCACGCTGCAAGCGGCCGGGATCGCGGCCGGCCCGGTCCGCGACGCGCGGGATCTGCTGACCGACGAACAGCTCAGCGCGCGCGGGTTCTACGAGCAGGTCGACTTCGGGCCGGAACTCGGCGCCCGGCCGCTGATCGGCCGGCCGTACCGGTGGGGCGGCCAGTACGGCGCCGAAGTGCGCATCCGCCGCCGCGCGCCGCGTTACGCCGAACGCAATGACGAGGTGCTTGGCCGGCTGCCCGGAATGTCCGCGGCCAGGCTGGCGGAACTGCGCCGCGACGGCGTGATCGTCGACCGGCCGGCCGACCCGGCGCCCGCCTCGCCCGTCCCGCTGGAAGAGCAGCTCGCGTCCGGGGCGATCACCGCCCTTGACGCCGGCTATGTCGAGGTTCTGCGGACGGCCGTGCCGCGTGAGCGCCGGGCCGGCGCCGCCGGGCCGGCGCCAGCGGCCGGCGCTGCCGAGCCGGAACCCGAATCAGAAGCCGAACCAGTGGCGGACGCGGGGGCTAGGTGATCAAGGAGCTGATTGAGGAACTGCGCCTGGCGGTCCTTGAACCGCCGGTCGACGTTGCTGTGCCCGAGCACCAGCTTGGTGACCTGCGGCAGGATGTGCGGCAGCGTGGTGATCGCGCGCAGCGCCAGGCTCAGCAGCTGCGGGTCGAAGCTGTCATCGATGATGTTCGCGCTCTGCGCGTCCCGCACGTGCTGGACGAACTCCGCCCAGGCGTGCCGCCGGTCCCGGCTGAGCAGGATGTTCTTAGGGTCGCGCTCGAGCGCCTCCCACAGCCAGAACCGGTGCCACTGCTGGGCGTCCACCTGCTTCGGGTCGCTGATCTGGTGGAGCCACTCGCGGAAGTCCTGGCTCTCCTGCCGCCGGCGCACCTCAAAGCCCCGGACGATGAGCCGCTTCAGCGCGGCCTCATACAGGCCCGACTTGTTCTGGAAGTAGTAATAGATCAACTGTTTGTTTACACCGGCGAGGTCGGCGATCCGGTTGACTCGCGCACCGGCGAAACCGTACGCGCCGAACTCCGCTATCGCCGCCTCGAGAATGCGGTTGCTGCTGTCACCGCGGCTGCTGTCGCCGCCCTCGGGCGGCTGCGCGGCAGTCGAGCCAGCGGCGGTTTGCCTAGGCATGGGCATAGGCTAGCGCGGTTTTTCCGCCACGAATCTGTACGTTTGTCATATCGGCATACCGGAGGTGGCAGCCAATGCTGCAAGACACCGACCTGGCGGGCCTGCTCCCGCGCTTCCGGTACGGACAGATCCTCTCCACCAGCAAGGGCCAGCGGCTGGGCACCGGCTTCCAGTTCTACCGGCTGGTGCCGCTCGACGTCATCGAGGTCACCGCACTGCTCGGCATCGATGACTATACCGACGCGGACATCGAGACTGCCGCCGAGCGCTTCCCGCTCTGCGTGGCGGCGCTACGCGAGGACCAGGCCGACCGGATCGTGCTCAGCGGCGTGCCGATCGCGGCCAGGCTGGGCCGCGTCAGGACCCTACGGCTGCTGGCCGAGGCGGAGGAGCACACAGGCATACCGTGTGACACGACGCTGGAGGCCGTCATCGCGGCCCTGCAGCATCTTGGCCTAAGCCGCGTGACGATGGGCAGCCGGTGGGCGCCCGGTATCAATGCGGCCGTGACCGCCTACCTCGCCGAGGCCGGCGTCGAGACAGTCGCTGCCACCGAACTCGGGCAGTGGGGCGGCGCTGCCTACCGGATGACCCTGGCCGATGGGATGCGGGTCTCGCTGGACATCGGCCGCCAGGCGGCACGCCTCGGCGGCACCGCCGAGGCGATCTTCGTCCCTGGCGGCGCCGCGCTGACGCTGCACGTCGTGCCCGTTCTTGAGCGCGAGTTCGGCAAGCCGGTGATCACCAACCTCACCGCCGAGGTATGGCACGGCTTGATCAAGACCGGAATCATCCCTCCGGTTGAGAGATGGGGCCAACTGCTATCTGGACCAATTGGTTGAAATCACCATAGTTTGCTTGACATCCTCTTTTACTAGGGAAGATACTTCGTTCGTCGGCTTGTCCTACAACCAGACAGTTGGACGACGACAAAGCCAGATCGAGCCGACGCGCTAGTAGGAGCACGAGCAGACGCAGGACAGGCCCGCTCGGTAAGGAGCGACATGGCGACGTTTCACCAGGCGATCAGCCAGGGCTTGCGCGACCAGGCCGTGCACACGATGTTCGGGGTCATCGGCGACGGCAACCTGTTCATCGTGGACAGCTTCCGCCGCCTCGACGGAACCCGCTACCTGCCGATGGCGACCGAGGCCGGTGCCGTGGAGGCGGCGTTCGGCTTCGCCCATGTCACCGGAGAGCTCGGCGTCGCGACCGTCACCCACGGCCCCGGGCTGACCAACACGGTCACCGCGCTGGTCGAGGGCGTGCGCGCCCGGATACCGCTCCTGCTCATCGCCGGCGACACGGGCGCCGAGGACCGCGACAGCCTGCAGAACATCCCGCAACGCGAGGTCGCCAGCGCGAGCGGCGCCGGGTTCGAGCAACTGCGCTCGCCCCGTACGATCGGCGACGACATAGCCACCGCGATCCGCCGCGCACACGTCGAGGCCAGGCCGATCGTGCTCAACGTCCCCGCCGACTTCCAGTGGCAGGAGGCCGAGTACGTGCCCGTCCCGCGTCGGCACGTCGCGGTCCAGGCCGCGTATCCGGACGCGGATGCGCTCGACGCCGCGGTCGGCATCATCGCGAGCGCCAGGCGCCCGGTCGTGCTGGCGGGCCGGGGCGCCATCGGCGCCGCGGCCCGCGCCGCGCTGGTGAACCTCGCCGGACGGATTCAGGCCCCGCTGGCCACCACGCTGAAGGCAAAAGACCTGTTCCGTGGCGAGCCGCACGACATCGGCATCTTCGGCACGCTGTCCCACGAGGTCGCGCTGGAGACCATCAACCGCAGTGACTGCGTCGTCGCCTTCGGGGCGAGCATGAACCGGTGGACGGCCGCTGGCGGCTCGCTGCTGGCGGGCAAGCGGCTCGTTCAGGTGGACGTCGAGCGGGGCGGCATCGGACGGTACTTCGCGCCGGACGCGGCGGTGGCCGCCGACGCGGCCACCACCGCCACCGCGATCGCCGAGTGGCTGGACAAGGCCGAGGTCGCCTCCTCTGGCTTCGCCTCGGCCGACCTGGCGCGACAGCTTACCGAGGCGCCTCCACTGCCGAAGGACCGCAGCACCGGGGAGACGCTTGACATCCACACGGCGCTGACCAGGCTGGACGAGGCGATCCCGGCGCGGCGCATTCTCGTCTACGACGCGGGCCGGTTCATGGGTGTCGCCTTCCGGCTGCTGCATGTGCCCGGGCCTGGGTCGTTCATCCACACCGTCAATCAGGCGTCGATCGGGCTCAGCGTCGGAACGGCGGTAGGCGCGGCCATCGGTGCCCCGGGGCCACCGGCCGTCGTGATCACCGGTGATGGCGGGTTCATGCTGGGCGGTCTGGCCGAGTTCGCGACGGCGGCCCGCCTTGGCGTGGACCTGATCGTGGTGGTCCTCAACGACGGCGCGTACGGCGCCGAGCACATCCAGTTCACCAGCCGGGCCATGGATCCGTCACTGTCGATCCTGGCCTGGCCCGACTTCGCCGCTGTCGCGGACGCGCTTGGCGGGCGAGGCTACACCCTGCGGAGCCCGCGCGAACTCGATCTCGCCGGGCCGGCCATCGCGCACCGCGACCGGCCGGTCCTCTTCGACATCCGCCTTGACCCGCGCCTCGTCCCGTCAGAGGGACATTTGAGCTGACGGCCGCACCAGACCGGCACCAATCGCAACTGAAGACCGAGGAAAGCCCTGATCGCGAGGGCCTCCCGTCGCCGCTCGGCGGGAACCGGCGAAGTCCGACCCCACACTCGAAGGAGAGGTGCTGTGAGTTCGACGTCGAATCTTCTTCACCCGGTGAAGTACTCGACGCCCGAGGCGGCGTTCGAACTGCCGCCTGAGCTGATCGAACTCAAGCAACTCGCCCGCGAGATCATAGAACGCGAGTGCATACCACTTGAGGCGAAGTTCCTCGCCAACAACCCGGAGTGGATGCGCGGGAAGTTCGGCGCCGAGATGCCCATCGAGGGCACGCTGCCGGAATCCGACTGGGCCCGCCTTCGCACGGTCGTCGAGGAGTCGGGCCTGAACACCGTGACGTTGCCGGAGGAATACGGTGGCCTTGGCTACGGCGTGCTCGGCGACTTCGTGCTCTCCGAGGAGCGCAACCGCACCGTCGTCCCGCTGCCCATTCCGACCATCCAGATTCCGCTGTACGGCTCCTCGCCGAGCCAGCGGGAGAGGTACCTGCTGCCCGCGATCCGCGGCGAGATGTTCGGCTGCTACGCGCAGACCGAGCCAGACGCTGGCTCGGACCCGGGCAGCATGCGGACCCGTGCCGAGTTCGACGGGGAAAGCTGGGTAATCAACGGCACCAAGACCTTCATCTCAGGCGCGGACGAGGCTGGCTACCAGCTCCTGCTGACCGTCACCGACGAAAGCAAAGGTTCCCGCGGCGGGATCACGCTGTTCATCGTCGACAGCGGCACCCCGGGGATATCGATGCAGCCCATCCCGACCTGGACCTCGGTCGCGCCGCACCAGTTCACCGTCTTCTACGACGACGTCCGGGTACCGCCAGAGGCCGTGCTCGGCGAGGTGGGCGGCGGCTTCGCGCTCGGCCAGCAGTGGCTGGCGATACAAGACCGGCTCACCCGCGGCTCCCTTGCCACTGGCGTGCTGAGCCGCTGCCTTGACCTGGCAAGCGAGTACGTGCAGACCAGGCAGACGTTCGGGCAGCCGCTGAGCGAACGGCAGGCGATCCAGTGGATGCTGGTGGACGTCCTCGTCGATCTCAAGGCCATCCGGGCTCTGTCCTATGAGTGCGCCGCGCGGGCCGACCGGGGCGAGGACGTCCGTGCCTACGCGGCGATGGCCAAGCTGACCGGCGCCAACTGGGGACACCGGTCGATCGACAAGATCATGCAGATCTTCGGCGGGCTCGGCGAATCGAACGACTCGCCGGTGCCGCACTGGTACCGGCTCATCCGGCACGGACGGATCGGCGGCGGGACCGACGAGATCCAGCGCATCCTCATCCAGCGCGCGATCTTCAGGAACGGGCGGTCGTTGTGGCAGGCCTGATCAGGGCAGACAGCCAACGCGCCCGGGCAGCTTTTCCGGCGCTGAGCACCCTCAGCAGCCGCACGCGAAGCCTAGTTATGCATCTATGTCCTGCGGACTATTGAAGGGTACCAAGGCGATGATAAGAAAGAAGACCGGGATATATCCCGTCGTGGCCACGTGCGTCGCCGCACTCGCCCTCGCGGCGTGCGGTTCCAGCGGATCGAGCAGTGCTTCCTCCACCGGATCGGGCACCGGCACCAGTAAGACCCTGACCACAGTGAAGGTCGGCTACATCGCCGGTGCGGTTACCAGCGCGCCGTTCATGGCTCCCCAGGCATTCGGGTTCTTCGCGAAGCACGGCATCAAGGTCGACCTGGTCAGCACGGCCACCGTGCAGGCGGCCGACCAGCTCCTCGGGACCGGGCAGCTCCAGTTCGCGTTCGCCGACGTCAACCAGATCGCCGCCGCCCGGTCGAACGGGCTCGACATGCGGCTGGTGGCCAACGCGGAGAAGACGCCGTACGCGCTGATGTGCCAGAAGAGCCTCAACATAACCGGCTCGTACCCTGCCGTGGTGAAAAAGCTGATCGGCCACAGCGTCGGCATCTCGAACGCTGGCTCACTGCTCGACTCGTTCCTCCGCTACACGCTGATCTCCGCCGGGGTCAAGCAGTCCTCGGTCAACATCGTCTCGCTCGGCAGCCTCGGCGACATGGAGGCCGGCCTGAAGGCCAAGAAGGTCGACTGCGTGATGGCATACCAGCCCATGCAGGGTGATCTTGCGTCGGATGCGAATATTGTGGTGAATTACCAGACAGGCAGCGGCCCGGCCACCCTGGCCAGCGTCTCGGGCATTGTCACGGCCTCCAGCGAGTCCTACGTGTCATCGCACCCGGCGGTCGTCAAGGAGTTCCTGGCCGCGTATCAGGAAGGCATCAACCTGCTCAACGATCCGTCGCAGACTTCCGCCGTCGCGCAGAAGCTGGCGTCGTACATCACCGGCACACCGGAGCCGCAGCTCGCGGACCTGATGAAGGCGCTGCTCGGGAACTGGCTGTTCTACGTCACGCCGCAGACGATCACCGCACCGGAGACGATCGCCAAGGCGGTGTACGGGACGGGTTCCTCGCTGGGCGTCGACGACGTGATCGCCACGCAGGTGAAGAGCATCATCTTCAAGCAGTGAGGCTGCCCCGGCAACGGGCAGCCGCCAGCGGCACGGGTGAGAAGAGGGAAACGTTGGCTCATTCAATTGGCTCGACAAGCGCTCAGCCGTCACCGAGTGCGCCGACCGACCCCGCGGGCACGTTCAAGATATCGATGCGTGGCATTTCCCAGGTGTTCCGCCGACGTGGGGTGGCTCCCCTGTCAGTGCTGTCCGACTTCACGCTGGACGTGCGGGCAGGGGAGTTCGTCGCCATCGTCGGCCCGAGCGGCACCGGGAAGACGACCTTGCTCAACATCATCTCCGGGCTACAGCGGCCCACCGCCGGCGAGGTGCTGATCGACGGCGAGAAGGTCGAGGGGATACAGAAACGGGTCGGCTACATGCCCGCCCGCGACGCGCTGCTGCCATGGCGCACCGCGCTGCGCAACGTCGAGTACGGGCTTGAGCTGCGCGGGGTTCGCGACCGGCGGTCGATCGCACGGGAAATGCTGCACGCGCTCGGGCTAAGCGATTTCGAGAGCAGCTACCCGCATGAGCTGTCCCAGGGCATGCGCCAGCGGGTGGCGATCGCGCGCACGTTCGCGGTGAGCCCGGAGATCCTGCTGATGGACGAGCCGTTCAGCGCTCTCGATGCCCAGACCCGGGTGCGGGTCCAGGAATTGTTCATTGCCCTATGGGAGCGAGAACGCAAGACCGTGCTACTTGTCACACACGATGTTATGGAAGCTATAGCTCTCGCTGATCGCGTGGTTACCTGCTCAACCAGGCCGGCCCGGGTCACCGCCGACCGCACGGTCGATCTTGACCGCCCGCGGCACGTGCGAGAGCTCATCGGTGACGCGCGGTTCCAGGCGCTGCTGGGCGAGGTATGGGACGACCTCCAGCCCGGCGGTTCCAGCGAGCAGGGGAGGAAGCTGGGATGACCGTGCACGGGAAATCGCTCGAGCCGAAGGTGGGCGACCTGCCCGGGTCGCCGGAGACGCTGCCGCCGGCTTCCTGGCGGGAGAACCGGGTGCAGCGCGCCCTGGTGATCAACGCGCTGCGCGTGCTCGTGCTGGTGGCGGCCATCGGGCTATGGCAGCTCTCCGTCGACCAGGGCTGGGTCGGCCGCTACATCGCCAGCACCCCGTCGGCCGTGTGGTCGACGTTGTCGCACCTGTCCACCAGCGGCAACCTGTTCTCGAACGTCGGCGTGACCCTCTACGAGAGCAGCGTCGGCTTCGTGATCGGCGTGGTCGGCGGCGTCCTCATCGGGTTCGTCCTCGGCCTGTGGCCGCTCGCGCACGAGGTTGTCAGGCCGTTCATCATGATGCTGAACACCTTGCCGAGGATCGCCCTCGCCCCGCTCTTCCTGCTCTGGTTCGGGATCGGCGGTGAGTCGAAGATCGCGCTGGTGGTCTCGCTCGTCGTGTTCATCGTGCTGATCAACACGCTGGAGGGCACGGCGAACCTCGACGCCGACATCGTGGCGCTCTCCCGCCTGCTCGGCGCCGGCCGGACCAAGCTCGCGATCAAGGTCATCCTCCCCTCGACGCTGCCCTGGATCGTCGCCGGGATGCGGCTGTCGATCGCGTACGCCATCTCCGGCGCGGTGGTCGGCGAGATGTTCGCCGGGCAGTCCGGCATCGGGTACCTGATCCAGGCCGGGTCCGGCACGTTCAACGTGCCGGAGATCTTCGCCGCCCTGGTCACGATCATGATCGTCGCGTGGATCATCGACAGCCTCGGCCGCTGGGCGGAACGACGCGTGGTGCGCTGGCGGCCCAAGGTCGACCTCACCTGACCGAACGGAGGAACGCTGATGTCCACGGACTGGGAACTGCTTGTCCGCGTCATCGACTATTACAGCAAGTACGCCCGCGCGCTCGACGCGCTCGACGTCGACGCGCTCGCCGCGATGGTGGTCGATGACGTCAAGATCACCCGGCCGTGGGCGGACGGAACCCGGGTCGGGCGCGATGACCTGATCGCCTACCAGAGGGAGAAATCCCAGATCCAGAACCGCCTGGCGAAGCACTACCTGACCAATATCGAGGCGCGCCGCGATTCGTCCGGCGCGGTCTTCAGCCGGGCCTACTACCAAGCGGCCACCTTCTGGCCCGAACGCACGCAGATGTTCTACGGCGAGATTCACGACGAACTGCGCGACGAGGGCGACCGGCTGCTGATCGTGCACAAGCAGATCCTGCTACAGCGGGTGCTTGAACTGCCGGCCGCCCAGGGGAACACCCTGTACCAGGGCCAGGACGCGATGGCGTTGCACCAGCTGTGAATAATAACGACCTGGACGAGCTCGTCAGCCGGATCGCCATCCAGGACATGCTGGCCCGTTACGCCCACGCGATCGACCGCAGGGATTTCGCGGCCCTCGACGACATCTTCCTGCCCGACGCGTACTTTGACCTGTCCAGCGGTGCGGGCGTCGCCGGGACATGGCCGCAGATCAGACCGCACTTGCAACACGGGCTGACAAGCTTCGTGCTCGACTTCCATCACTTCTCCAGCATCGCGGTGACGATCGGCGAGGAGCTGGGGACGGCGACGTCGGAGTCGAAGGTAATCAACCCGCGGACCCGCAAGGATGACGACGGCGGCCTGCATCGCGAAGTCGCCTTCGGCGTGTATTACGACCGCTGGCGACGGACCGGGCAAGGCTGGCGGATCGCCGAGCGGGTCTGGCAGCGCGCCTGGCTGTGGTCCGATCCGACGACGAGTAAGTCCGATGACGAGCCGATCCGATGACGAGTGAGGGAGATCATTGACTGACTGGGTGATACCGGTCGACGCCGAGTTCGCCGATGTGCACGTGGGGATGCGGACCGCCGAGATTGAACAGCCGGCCGGCGTCGGCGGGCTTGAACTGTTCCACACGGCCGTGCTCGGCATGCGGCCGTGCCGCGGCGCCGAGCCGGTGGAACTGACCTGGCGCCGACCAGTCTCGGCGACCACCGGGACGGCTCCGGTCCGGTTGTGCGCGTTGGTTACCCGGTGGCGCACCGAGGGCCGCTCTGGGGTCTTGAGCACCGCGCTGCGGCTGGCCGGACCGGACGGCGCCGAGGTGCAGGACGCCACCGTGCTCTGGCAGGTGAACGACGTCGTGGTCGGCGACGCGGACTCCGCCGCCCGGGTGGCGTGGGACTTCGGCTCAGTGCCGTGGGGCCAGCATCTGGCCACACGGCTGCGGGAGGATCAGGAGTTCGCCGCCACGACCGCTACCTTCGACGGCACGATCGCGCTGCGGTCCGGCGCGCACGAGGTCCAGTTCCGCGTCTATCGCGGCCAGATCATCGAGGTATCGCGCAAGTCACTGACCGACTTCACCTTCTGCGTCCAGGCCAGCGAGCGGACCTGGGTGGAACTGCTAGCCGCGCCGCGTAACGACTTCCTGCGCCGGGCCGTGGCCCGCCAGTTCTCTGTGCGCGGCAACGGGTTCCAGTATCTGCGGCTGCACAAGGCACTGATGATCATCATCGACCGGGCTCGTGAGGCGGCAGCGGAGGCGCACGGTGCATAACGCCGATTATCTGACCATCGACGGGCGGCTGGCGTACGTTGAGGTGTTCGGTGACTCCGGCCCGGCCGTGTTCTGCATCCACACCGCCGGTCAGAACGGCGTCCAGTACCGCTATGTGGCTCCGGCCCTCGCCGCAATCGGGTACCGGGCGGTGGTGGCCGACCTACCCGGCCACGGTCGCTCCGAGCCTGCCGCCGGCGGGCCGGTGACGAATCTGCGCTACTACGGCGACTGGTGCCTGCGCGTGATCGACTCGCTGGGCCTGAACAGGCCGTACGTGCTCGGCTGCTCGATCGGCGGCGCGATAGCGATGCACATGGCGGTCCTCGCCTCCGGCTCGCTAGCCGGCATCGTGGCGATGGCGACGGTGGACTTCGCGGCGATGCCACGGCGACCGCGCGCGCTCGTGCTGGAGGACTCGGGGTCGCCGAGCATCCGGGACCGCACCTACTACGGCGCCCTCGACTCATGTGGCCGCATCGTGCCGCCGGAGCGGATCGAGCTGATCGCGACTATGCACTGCCGCGAAGACTGGCACGTCACATTCGCCGACGGCACCGCGATGGAGCAACTGGATCTGTGGGACGAGTTGCCGGCGATCACCTGCCCGACCCTGGTGGCGGCCGGCACTGACGATCCGTTCTTCCCGCCCGCCTGCGTGCGCGCGACAGCCGAACGCATCCCCGGCGTGCACTTCGAGCTGCTGGACGGCGTGGCCCACTACCCGATCGAGGAAATGCCCGACCTAGCCCAGCATTTCGCCCGCTGGGTTCACCTGCTGACCTCCGAGGTACCCGCGTGAGCCCAGGCGCGTTCATCGTCGGCGCGTACGAGCATCCCGACCGCCGTGGCTCCACCCGGACGCTGCCGCAGCTGCACGCGGAGGCGGCGGCGGGCGCGCTCGCCGACGCTGGCCTGTCGCTGTCGGACGTAGACGCCTACTTCTGCGATTCGTCGGTGCCAGGGCTCGGGCCCATGGGCATGATCGAATACCTGGGCATCGACGTGCGTCTGGCAAGCAGTTCCGACATCGGCGGCGCCACGTATCTGTCCGCCGTCGCGCACGCCGCGCTGGCGATCGGTG
>DASXDG010000041.1:0-7884 GCA_036490795.1 Streptosporangiaceae bacterium | reverse complement strand
GGGGCGCCCGGGCGGGACTGAGCGGCCTCGGCGGGGCTGGTAAAGATCCGAAATGTACAGTGGACGCCTGGCATCGCATGAGGGCCGGCGGCAGTGACAAGCGAGGGCCTCGCGGCGAAAGCGGAAGGGAGCGCTCGCGTGCGCGCGGTAGTTGCGGAGCGGATCGGTGGCCCTGAGGTGCTCACGCTGGGGGAGCGGGAGATCTCCCAGCCAGGGCCGGGAGAAATTCTTGTCCAGGTAGCGGCCGCCGGGGTGAACTACATGGACATCTACCAGCGCCAGGGCATCGGCGGTTACCGCGCCGAGCCGCCGTTCGTGCCGGGGGCCGAGGGCGCCGGACGGGTGATCGCGGCCGGGCCGCGGGACGGGTCCGCCGCCGGGGACATAGCTGTGGGCGACATGGCCGTGGGGGACATGGCCGTGGGGGACATGGTCGCCTGGGCGGGGGTTGGCGGCAGTTACGCCGAGCAGGTCGTGATCCCGGCTGGCCGTGCGGTGCGGGTGCCGGACGGCGTCAGCGCCGAGGTGGCGGCCGCGGTGATGCTGCAGGGGCTGACCGCTCATTACCTGTGCGTGAGCACGTACCCGGTGCGCGACGGGGATGTCGCGGTGGTGCACGCGGCCGCGGGAGGCGTGGGGCTGCTGCTCACCCAGATGGTCAAGCGACGCGGCGGGGTCGTGGTCGCGACGACATCGACCCCGGACAAGGCAGAGCTGGCGCGGCAGGCCGGAGCCGATCACGTCAGCGACTACGCGGGGTTCCGCGGCGTCGTGGGCGAGATCACCGACGGTGCGGGCGCGCACGTGGTCTACGACGGCGTGGGCAAGGACACCTTTGACGACAGTCTCGCCGCGCTCCGGGTACGCGGGACGATGGTGCTCTACGGCGCGGCCAGCGGCCAGGTGCCGCCGTTGGACCCGCAGCGGCTCAACAGCGGCGGATCGCTTTACCTCACCCGGCCCACGCTGGCGCACTACATCGCCGACCGCGAGGAACTGGCCTGGCGCGCCGCGGAACTGTTCGGGTGGATCGCGGCCGGCGAGCTCGACGTGCGGATCGGCGGAACGTACCCGCTCGCCGACGCGGGCCGCGCGCATGCGGACCTCGCCGCCCGCCGGACGACCGGCAAGCTCCTGCTGGTCCCGTGAACGGGCCTGCCACGGTGACCGCATCGCTGGCGTGGGGGATGCACGCCGCTCGTTATGAATAAATACAAGGGTCTGCTGCTCGGGCTAGCGGTCGGGGCGGCGGGGCTCAACATGCGCGCGCCGATCACCAGCCTGCCTCCGCTGTTCCCCGAACTGTCGCGGCGGCTGCACCTGTCCCCGGCCGAGCTGTCGCTGCTCGCGGCGACGCCGGTCATCTGCTTCGGCCTGGGGGCCGCGTTCGCGCCGTTGCTGAGCAGGCGGTTCGGCGAGGAGCGGGTGGTGGCGGGCGGACTGGTGGCGACCACCGCGGGCCTGCTGATGCGGGGACTGTGGCCGAGCACGATGCTGTTCCCCGGCACGATCCTGGCCACCGGCGCGATCGCGCTGCTCAACGTGCTGATGGCGAGCATGATCAAACGGCGGTGGCCAGAACGGGCTGGCCTGGGCATCGGCATCTTCTTGTCCGGGCTGTCGGTCGGCGCGATCCTCGCCTCGCTGCTCAGCGTGCCCGTGTACCACGCGTCCGGCGACTCGATTCCGCTCGTGCTCGGGCTCTGGGCGGGGCCGGCGGCGGTAGCGGCGGCGCTGTGGCTGCCGCAGCTGGGGCACGGCGCCGCGGCGGTGGCCAGGTCCGGCAGTGCGACGATAACAGCAAGAATCAGGGTGCATCGTCACGCGCTGGCCTGGCAGGTCACGGCCTTCATGGGGCTGCAGAGCCTGCTCTACTACGCGGCCGTGTCCTGGCTGCCGACGATGTTCCGCGACCGCGGCGAGTCCGCTGTCGACGCCGGTAACCTGCTGGCGCTGATGGGTGTCGGCAACCTGGCCACCTCGATGCTCGTGCCGGTGCTCGCCCAGCGGCTGGTCGACCGCAAGCGGGGACAGCATGTGCTGGTCGTGCCGAACCTGATCGGGCTCGGCATCGCCCTGGCGGGCTCGGTCTGGGCGCCGCTGGGTTCGGCTCCCTGGTGGGTGCTGCTGATGGGCATCTGCCAGGGTTCGTGCCTCGGCCTGGCGATCTTCTTCACGATGGCGCGAGCACCTGACCCGGCCACGGCCGCGTCCCTGTCCGGGCTGGCCCAGGCGGTCGGATACCTGGTCGCGAGCGCGGGCCCGCTGGCCCTCGGGCTGCTCCATTCGGCGACCGGGGGATGGTCGGTGCCGTTCGTCGTCCTGATCGTCATTACCGGTGCTGAGCTGGGCGCCGGCCTGCTGGCCGGGCGGTACCGCGTGCTGCCTCTTGAGGTTTTAACCGACACGCGTGTCGTATCCGATCAGGTGTTTCCCGGGTCACGGTCGTAGACTCGTGCCCTACCTAGGCGAGGGGAAGCCACCGTGAGCTTGCTGGAGTCGATCAACGGCCCGGAAGACCTGAAAGAGCTGACCCAGGACCAGCTCGGCGTCCTGGCCAGCGAAATCCGGGACGTGCTCATTGAGACGACGATCAGGAATGGCGGTCACCTGGGGCCGAACCTCGGCGTCGTCGAGCTCACGCTCGCCGTGCACCGTGTGTTCGACTCGCCCAAGGACAAGGTCATCTTCGACACGGGCCACCAGGCGTACGTGCACAAGCTGGTTACCGGCCGTTACCCCCAGTTTCACACGCTGAAGCTGCGCGGCGGGCTGACCGGCTACCCGTCGCAGGCCGAGTCGGAGCACGACGTCGTGGAGAACTCGCACGCCTCGACCAGCTTGTCCTACGCCGACGGCCTGGCCAAGGCGTACAAGCTGCGCGGCGAGCACGACCGCACCGTGGTCGCGATCATCGGGGACGGCGCGCTGACCGGCGGCATGGCCTGGGAGGCGCTGAACAACATCGCCTCGGCGAAGGACTCCCGGCTGGTGATGATCGTCAACGACAACGGCTGGTCCTATCAGCCGACGATCGGCGGTCTCGCCGAGCACCTCGCCTCGATCCGGGTCAGCCAGCGGTACGAGAACGTGCTCGACTACATCAAGACCACGCTGTCCCGGACCCCGCTGGTCGGGTCGCCGCTGTACGGTGCGCTGCACGGCGCGAAGAAGGGCCTGAAGGACTTCCTCCAGCCGCAGGTGATGTTCGAGGACCTCGGCATCAAGTACGTGGGCCCGATCGACGGACATGACGAGCGGCTGCTCGAGCACGCGCTGGGCCGTGCCCGCGACTTCGGCGGTCCGGTGATCGTGCACGTGATCACCAAGAAGGGGTTCGGCTACCCGGCCGCCGAGCAGAACGAGGTGGACTGCCTGCACCAGGTGCCGGCCGCCGGGGCGCTGCCGGGAAGCTGGTCGCGGGTGTTCGGCGACGAGATGGTGGCGATCGGCGCGCGGCGACCCGATGTCGTCGCGATCACCGCCGCGATGCTGCACCCGACCGGGCTGGCCCAGTTCGCGACCGCGTATCCGGACCGTGTCTACGACGTGGGCATCGCCGAGCAGCACGCGCTGACATCGGCGGCGGGGCTGGCCCTGGGCGGCCTGCACCCGGTGGTGGCGATCTACTCGACGTTCCTGAACCGCGCCTTCGACCAGACGCTGATGGATGTCGCGCTGCACAAGCTGCCGGTCACCCTGGTGCTGGACCGGGCCGGAGTGACCGGACCGGACGGAGCCAGCCACCACGGCATGTGGGACGGCTCGCTGATGCAGATCGTGCCCGGCATGCGCATCGCCGCGCCGCGCGACGCCGCCCGGGTGGCGGAACTGCTGAACCAGGCGGTCGAGATCTCCGACGGCCCGACCGCGGTGCGCTTCCCCAAGGGAAAGACCGGCGGCGAGGTCGAGGCGGTCGCCCACATCGGCGGCACTGACGTGCTGCGTGTGCCTGCCGACGGGCTCGGCGCCGACGTGCTGCTGCTCGGTGCCGGGCCGATGGCGCTGACCGGGCTGGAGGTCGCTGACCGGCTGGCCGACCACGGCATCGGGGTCACCGTCGTGGACCCGCGGTGGACCAAGCCGGTGGACGCCGCGCTGGCCGGCGCCGCTCGCCAACACCGGATGGTGGTCACCATCGAGGACAACGGCCTGACCGGCGGGTTCGGCGACGCGGTCGGCCGGCTGCTGCGCGACCACGACGTGGACGTGCCGGTGAAGTGCTTCGGCCTGCCGCAGGAGTTCCTCTCGCACGGGACGCGCGCGGAAATACTGGAGGAAGCCAGCCTGACGCCGCAGCATATCGCCCGGGCCATCACCGAGGCCGTTGCGCTGCGTTCACCAGGCGGGGTGCCGAACGGGAGCTCGGCAGCAACTGTGGTGGCAGCGGATCAGCGTCCCGTCGAGTAGCGTACGTAGCTATGCTGAATGTTGCCGTGGTGGGCTCGGGACCCGCCGGGTTGTACACCGCAGAGGCACTGGTCAAGCAGGCTCCAGCGCTCGGTGTCGATGTCCACGTGGATGTGCTGGACCGGCTGCCGACGCCGTACGGGCTGGTCCGCTACGGCGTGGCTCCCGACCACAAGTCGATCAAGTCGATCGCCGAATACCTGCGCAAGGTGCTGGAGAGTCCCGACGTGAGTTTCGTCGGCGGCGTGCACCTCGGTGAAGACGTCTCCCGCGAGGACCTGCTCGGGGTCTACGACGCCGTGGTGTATGCCACCGGCGCGATGCGCGACCGGCGGCTCGGCATTCCGGGCGAGGACCTGCCGGGCAGCTTCGCGGCCACCGACTTCGTGAACTGGTACTGCGGGCATCCCGACATCGAGATGACGGCGTTCACCCTGGACGCCGAGTCCGTCGCGGTGATCGGTGTCGGGAACGTCGCCGTGGACGTCGCGCGGATCCTGGCAAGGGAGCCGGCCTCGCTGGCGGAGACCGACGTGCCGCATCCGGTGCTCGAGGCGCTGCACGCGTCGAAGGTGCGCGAAGTGCACATGATCGGGCGGCGGGGACCCGCGCACGCCAAGTTCACCACCAAGGAACTGCGCGAACTCGGCGAGCTGCCCGGCGTCGACGTCGTCGTGTACGCGCACGAGGCGGATCTGAGCGCGTTCGACTTGGCCGGCGAGGGTGTCTCGATGGTCGAGACCGACCGGCGGGTGCGCGGCAACATGGTCGCGATCAATGCCTGGGCGTCGGGCGCGCAGTCCGGGACCGGGCGCCGGCTGACCGTGCGGTTCTGGCTGCGGCCGACCGAGATCCTCGGCGAGGACAAGGTCTGCGGCATCACGCTGGAACGGACCCGGCTGGAGGCCGACGGGTCACTCAAGGGCACCGGGGAGTTCGAGACGCTGGACGCGCAGATGGTGCTGCGTTCGGTCGGCTACCAGAGCGTGCCACTGCCCGGTGTGCCGTTCGACGAGCGTGCCTGCGTGGTCCCGAACGTGGCGGGCCGGGTCGTGGGCGCCGACGGTCAGCCGCTGCCGGGAGAGTACGTGGCCGGCTGGCTCAAGCGCGGCCCGACCGGCGTGATCGGCACCAACAAGTCCGACGCGGCCGAGACGGTCCGGTCTTTGTTCGAGGACCTTGGCGTGCAGACCGACTCGGTGCCGCGCGCTGGGATGCTCAGGTACCGCTCGGCAGAAGGCCCCGTAGCCGACGGCACTGCGGCTACCGGGGGATCCCCGCTCGTGGCGCTGCTGGCCGCACGGGGGGTCACCCCGGTCTCCTACGACGAGTGGCTGCGCATCGAGACCGCCGAGGGCGACCTGGCCAAGTCGCTGGGCCGCGGCGCGCGGGTCAAGCTGCCCGGCCGCGACGCCATCTGGGCCGTGTTCCGGCCGTCATAGCCGCGCGGGCTCATAGATACCGAGTATTCCCGTCCTTGCTGCTCAGCGCCATGATGACCGCAAAATGTCACTGGCCGGGCGCACTATGAGCATGGGAGGGGTCATGGACGAATTTCTGCAGCGGCTGCTGCTGGCGGGCACGCTCGGCCTGGCGATGGCAGGCAAGGCGGCCGCGATGCTCGAGGGTGAGCAGGACGAGGAGCCCGCCGTGCTCGGCGCCATCTTGTCCTGCGCCAACGAGTGCACGGGACACTTCGACGACCGGCCGCCGGGTGAGCGGTGGTGCGACACCATGCTGCGCCTGCTCGATCTAGCCAGTTTCGCCCGCGAGCTCGAGGCCGGCTGAGCGCACCCGGCCTACGGCCAGAACCGTGGTCGAACGGGAACAATACGTGTTATTGCCCCTCAGGGCTTGAAATTCGCGCGCGGCGAACTAGAAAAGGGATAAGGAATAATCCTGGGGGGTTTGAGATGTCATGGTCTGCGCGCCGTCGGGTGCGCTACCGCCGGTACGTCTTGCAGACGGTGGCGGTCATCGCCTTCGCCGGGACCGCCGCGCTCGCCGTCGTGCTGACCAGGGTGCCTGAGCAGGCGACGCTGACCGCTGAGGATCTGGCCTGTACGGCGTCTGGCCTGGTCACGAGCGTGGGCGTCGCCGCGGATCAGGGAGCGCTACCGCAGCTGGTGTCCACGTACCTGCTGGAGTTCACCAACGTCTCCGGCCGCACCTGCGTGCTGGACGGATATCCGGCGGTCGCCGTCTATACCGGGCACCGTCAGGTGGGCAGCCCGGCCACGTTCGACACCTCGATCCGGCCGCGTTCGGTGACGCTTCCCCCGGGTGGCACGGCGCACGCCACCCTCCGCTACACCGGCACCGGCCAGTACGGGCAGGCCGCCTGCCGCCAGGTCGCCGCGACCACGCTGCGCGTCTACCCGCCGCACCAGGCCGGGGTCCTGTTCGTCCGCTGGCACAACCCGGCGTGCTCCAGACCCGGCCCGCGCATCCTTACCGTGGCGGCGATTCAGCCGCGGCGGGGATACTGAAATCGCCCGTGCGGCGATGTGTACCTTTTGTACATGCAGGACGACGAATGGCGGGCCCCCTCGGCCAGGCTGTGGCGGATGCGGCTGACCGAGGCCACGGCGGCGGGGGCGGTGCTGGCCGTGGCGGCCGGGGTCTGCGCCGGGCTCGGCGAGGGTGCCGGGACGGGCGGGATCGCCGCGGTGGCCGCGGTCGTCGCGGCCGCGGCGGGCGCGGTGATCCTGCGCAACAGGTTCCGCTCGTGGGCGTACCGGGAGCGGGAAGAGGATCTGATCGTGGCGCGCGGCGTGCTCGTCCGCCGGATCTCCGTGGTGCCCTACGGGCGGATGCAGTTCGTCGAGGTCACCGCCGGACCGGTGGAACGCGCGTTCAAGCTGGCCACCGTCCAGCTGCACACGGCTGCGGCGGCCAGCGATGCCAGGATCCCGGGGCTGGAGCTGGATGAGGCGGCCCGGCTGCGGGACCGCCTCGCCGCGCTCGGCGAAGCCAAAGCCGCCGGCCTGTGACCGGACCCGGGCCCGCGGCGGAAGGACCCGAGGGATGGCACCGGCTGCATCCGCTGTCACCGGTCATCCAGGCGGGCCGGCTGCTGGCCGGTCTCCTCTCGGTCCTGGTCATCGCCATCGTCCAGGGCGGTGCGCTCGGCACGCGCATCCCCGAGGTGATCGTTGTCGTGGTCCTCGCGGTGGCCGCGGTGGTGCGCTGGCTGGTCACCCGGTGGCGGCTGGAGGGCGGCACACTGCGGATCGAGACCGGTCTGCTGCGCCGCGACTCGCGCCAGCTTCCGGTGACCAGGATCCAGTCGGTCGACGTGGTCCGGCCGTTCCTCGCTCGCGCGTTCGGCCTGGCGGAACTGCGAATCAGGCTGGCCGGATCGAGCGACCGGTCGGACGGGCGGCTCGCCTACCTGACCGAGAAGGAGGCGGCCAGCGTCCGCGCGATGCTGCTCGCCAGGCATTACGGACTCGATCCGGCCAGCCTGACCGG
>DASXDG010000040.1:0-9639 GCA_036490795.1 Streptosporangiaceae bacterium | reverse complement strand
CGCCGTCTGCACCCCGGCCACGGTCGTGCCCAGGTCATTGGCGATCGCGCTGATGGCCACGTTCATGTTCGTGGCCGCGTAGCTGGCGATGAACTGAGCCAGCGCCAGCGGCAGGATCATCGCCTGGGCCGCCGCGCTCGGCCTCGACTGGGTTTCGCCGCGCATACCTTCGAGGCTGCGGCCCAGTAGCCCGGGACGGCATCACCCGGGCCGGGTGATGCGCGGGTGTCATCACTGAGCAGCGCCGCCGTCGACCTCAACACGCGGCCCGACCACGGCTCCACCGCGGTCAGCCCCGTGCTCTCGCAGGCGGCAGGCACTACCTGATTCGCTACGCACCCGGCGGGGACCGGCGGGCGCGCGCGTCGGCCCTCGCCGCCCCGCCCCGCCACATTGACCTCTGCAGGCGGAGCCCGAGGGCGCCGACCGCGACCAGCAGCACCACGTTCAGCAGCAGCTGGAACGTCGATCCGCGGGCCTCGGTCCAGCTGCCGTAAGCGACGGAAAGGCCCATGTCGGAGGCAGCGGGAATCGTGGTAACCGAGATGAACACGCCGATGAGCGCGTTCGCCCTTGACTCGGTCAGCGAGACGACTCCGACCACGCCCGCCAGCACCGCCACGATGACCGAGAACACGTTCGGTGAGTTGATGAGGTCGGAGACGGGCCGCACGCCCGCCTCGTAGAGCCGCGGCGCCTCACCGGACCACCGGATCAGCAGCCCGAAGATGAGTGTCGCGGCAACCGCCAGCGCGAACCCGGCGATCAGGGCGGCCAGGCCCTGACGGACCGCGTGCCCGTCTGCCTTGTCGAAGCCAAGCGCCGTCGCCATGATGGCGCCGTACTCCGGGCCCACCACCATCGCCGCGACGATCAGGATCTGCGAGTTGGTGAGGATGCCCACGGCGCCGATCAGGCCGGCGATGACCAGCAGCGCGTAGAAGCTCAGCGGATACTGGCCGCCTTCGCGGATCTTGGACTCGACCATCTCCCACACCGGCGGAACCTCGCCGTAGCGCTGTCCTCCTTGGTCTCCGGTGTCTCCGGGGCCGTTGATCGCCGCGTCGACGTTCTGGATGACGACCGAGCCGTGATCCTGTACCCGGGCGCGCAACTCCCGCAGTACCGGGTTGGCGAACCGGGTGAGCAGGTCGAACTGCACCGCGTCGCCGTCCGGGCGGCGCGCCGCGCCCGGCATGACCACCAGGTTCCTGACGCCCGGATCGGCGGAAAGCCGCTCGACCAGGTGATCGGTCGCGCCGGGCGGGCTCACCACCAGGACATGCAGCATGTGCTTGTCTAGCCGAGCCGCGCGAGGAGGTGGTCGCCGACCCGGATAGCGTTCGCCATCGCGGTGAGCGCCGGGTTCACCGCGCTGATGCTCGGGAAAATGCTGGTGTCCGCCACGTAGAGGTTGTCCACCTCGTGCGCACGGCAGTCGGCGTTAAGCACCGACGTGGCCGGATCGGCGCCGAAACGGACCGTTCCGGCCTGATGCGCGCACCCGGCGATCGGGATGTCCGTCTTCATGTACATGCACCGGTGGGCCAGGTGGCCCTCGTGCATGTCGAGCGAGCCGAGCATCGACTTGAGCTGGCCGAACAGTTGCTTGGCGGCGGTCGGGTTGCTCGGCCGGTAGGAGATGTGGACGCCGCCGTCCGGTCCGAGCGTTACCCGGTTGCCCGGCTGCGGAAGATCCTCGGTGGACAGCCAGAAGTCGACCGCGTGGGAGGCGACGTCGCGCAGCGCCCAGCTCGGCGCGAACTTGGTCTCCACGGGCTTCTCGCCGCGGAACATCTCCGCCTGCGACTTGCCGATCATCTGGATGTTGCCCATCGGGTACCCGAAGTCGGGGCCGCTGAAGTAGAAGTCGTTGATGCCGAGCGTCTTCTGGAAGACGGTCGGGTTGGGCTCCTTCGATACCGCGAGCACCGCCTGGCAGTCGTGGTACATGAAGTTGCGCCCAACCTGGTCGCTGCCGTTGGCCAGCCCGTTCGGGTGCCGGTCGCTGGCCGAGGCGAGCAGCAGCTTGGCGGAGTTCGCCGCGCCGCACGCCACGACCACGATGTCGCCCGCGTACCTCTCGGTTTCACCGTCCCGTTCGACGACAACGCTGGTGACCGCGGTGCCGGCCGGGTTGGTTTCCAGCTTCACCGCCCGCGCGTTCCGCAGCAGGGTCACGTTGTCGTGCTCGAGGGCGGGCCTGACGCCCATGACCTCGGCGTCGGACTTGGCGTGCAGCGGGCACGGGTAGCCGTCACATTCCCCGCACTTCACGCAGGTGCTGTAGGGCATATTGGCCTCGTTGACCAGGATCCCGCACGGTGCGTGGAACGGATGGTAGCCCGACTTCTCCAGGTCATCGGAGAGCTGCTGGATGCGCGGCTCATGAGAGACCGCGGGATACGGGTACGGCGCGCTGGACGGCGGCTCCGTCGGGTCCTCCCCCCGCGCCCCGTGCACCTGATAGAGACCTTCGGCGGCCGTGTAGTACGGCTCCATGTCCTGGTAGCTGATGGGCCACGCGGGCGACAGCCCGTCGTGGTGCCGCAGTTCGCCGAAGTCTCGCTCGCGCATGCGGTACAGCGCGGCGCCGTACAGCTTGGTGGCGCCGCCGACGAAGTAGTGCACCTGCGGCTGGAAGAAGGACTTGTCCTCGGCGCTGTACCAGCTGTCCTCCGAGATGTAGCGGCCGTCGACGAACACGTCCACCGTCGACCAGTTCGACGGCTCGCGGGGCAGCCAATCCCCGCGTTCCAGCAGCAGGATGCGCTTGCCCGACGGGGCGAGGTGGCGCGCGAGCGTGCCGCCGCCCGCCCCGGTTCCGATCACGATGACGTCATAACTTTCGGCCATGTCTGACTCCTTTCTTACGCGCCAGCTCAGGCGCCGGAGCGCCGGGAGCGGCAGCGGACGGCCCTCCCTGCGCGGGCACTGGCCCTGGCGGGACGGCGGGCGCGGTCATGAACTGCTCCCGGCTCACCCGCCGCCGGAATACGTAGTACGACCAGGTCTGGTAGGCCAGCACCAGCGGCAGGAAGATGACGACGACGACGGTCATCGCCTTCAGCGAGTACGGGGCGGACGCCGTGTTGTGCACGGTGAGGCTGTACGCCGGGTTGGTGCTCGACACCATCACGTTGGGGTACAGCCCGACGAAGATTGACGCGATGCAGGACGCCATCGTGACCGCGGTGGCGGTGAACGCGAAGCCGTCGCGGTTCTCGTAGACCAGCCAGACGGCGGCGAGGACCGCGAGGATCGCGAGCAGCTCAAGCGGCCGGATGAAGAACGTGCTGCTAGAGGCAACGTGCGTCCAGATGGCAAAGGCCACCACCGCCGCGGCGGTGAAGGGTGCCACCCGCCTGGCCAGGAGCCGGGACCGCTCGTGCATGCTGCCGGTGGTCTTCAGCGACAGGAACGTCGCGCCGTGCAGCAGGCAGATCAGCACGAGGGTGACCCCGGTGAGCAGCGCGTACGGCTGGAACAGGTCCCAGAACGACCCGGTGAAGTTCTGGGCGGAATTGATGGGCAGCCCGTGCAGCAGGTCGCCCAGTGCGATGCCGATCAGCAGCGGAGCGAGCAGGCTGCCCACCGTCAGCGCGACATCCCAGGTGCGGCGCCAGCGGGCCGCGTCGCGCTTGCCGCGGTACTCGAAGGCCACGCCGCGGATGATGAGCGACATGAGCAGCAGGACCATCGCCAGGTACAAGCCGGAGAACATGGTGGCGTACCAGCCGGGAAACGCGGCGAACATGCTGGCGCCGGCCACGATCAGCCAGACCTCGTTGCCGTCCCACAGCGGCCCGATCGTGTTGATGGCCGCCCGGCGGCCCGCGTCGTCCTGGCCGACCACGCTGTGCAGCATGCCGACGCCGAAGTCGAATCCCTCAAGGATGAAGAAGCCGGTCCACAGGACCGCGATGACGATGAACCAAAACGGGACGAGAGCCATCGTGACCTCAATACTGGACGGCTGGAACTGGGGTTTCCAGGTCAGCCTCCGCTGGCGGCGGCGGTAGTTCCTTGCGCGAGTACTTCAGCATGAGCAGCAGGTCGACGGTGCCGAGCGTGCCGTAGAGGACAACGAATGCCAGCACGCTGATCCACAGCCAGGTGGTGCTGACGGTCGGCGAGATGCCGTTCTTGGTCAGCATGATGCCCTGCACGATCCACGGCTGGCGGCCGCTCTCCGTCAGGAGCCAGCCCGCCGTGTTCATCAGGAACGGCAGCACGACTCCCCAGACCGCCACCCACAGGAACACCCGGGACGTCGCGAGTTTCCTGCGCCGGATCAGCAACAGCCCCCACAGCGAAATGAGCAGGACCACCACGCCCAGGTAGGCCATTGCCCGCATGCTCCAGTACTGGATGAACACGTTGGGCACGTAGTTGCCCGGCCCGAACTGACTGCTGTACTGCGCCTGCAGCGGGCTCAGCCCGACCACCTTGCCGTTCCAGTGGTTGGTGGCCAGCAGGGAAAGCAGGTGCGGGATCGCGAGGACCTGCGTCGGGGTCTGGTCGTTGTTGCCGCCGCCGATCTGGAACAGCGAGAACGAGCACGGCTGGCAGGTGGTCCACTGCGCCTCCGCGGCCGCGATCTTCATCGGCTGGTACTGGCCCTCGATCACGCCGAGCTCGTCGCCGACCAGCATGGTGAACAGGATCGCCGGGACGAGGACGACGAGCGCGAGCCGCGCCGACCGGGTGAACACCTCGCGGACCCCGCCGTGCCGCAGCTGCCAGGCGGAGATGGCCAGCATGACTGAGGCACCGGTGACCAGCGAGACGAGCAGCACCTTGGCGTACCCCCATACGAACACGGGGTTGGTGAACACCGCCCAGATGTCGTTCAGCACGGGCTTACCGTTGACCATCAGGTAGCCGACGGGGTGCTGCATCCACGAGTTGGCCGCCATGATGAACGCCGCGGAAAGCGCGCTGCCGAACGCGACCGCCCAGATCGTCAGCAGGTGCACCCGCTTGGGCAGCTTGTCCCAGCCGAACAGCCACAGCCCGAGGAAGGTCGATTCCAGGAAGAACGCGGCGAGCCCCTCCATCGCCAGCGGGGCGCCGAAGATGTTGCCGACCAGCCGCGAATACGCTCCCCAGTTCATCCCGAACTCGAACTCTTGCACAATTCCCGTGACCACGCCGATCGCGACGTTGATCACCAGCAGCGTCCCGAAGAACCTGGTCAGCCGCAGGTACTCTTCGCGGCCGCTGCGGTGCCACGACGTCTGCAGCAGCGCGGTCAGGAAGGCCAGGCCGATCGTAATCGGGATGAACAGGAAATGGTTGACCGACGTGAACGCGAACTGCCACCGTGCCAGATCGAGTGCCATTCGGCTCCCTTCAGTCGCCAGGAGGCGGCGCCCTGCTCAGCCGTCATTGTCAGGAGAGCGGCGAGCAGGCTGCATCGCCCGTACCGGGTGATTGCACTGGTAAGAAGATCGCGATCGGGTTAACCGGGGAGCCCGTGCCTTCGTGCAGCCGGAGCGGCGCCACGACGCACAGGAATGACGCGCGATGCATTGCCCCGCACCGTTCCGCGAGCGCGTCGAGGTCCAGGTAGTCGAGCAGGTGCATGCCCAGCGCGTTGATCGCGAGCACGTGCACGGGGAAGTCCACGCCCTCGACGGCGCTCGGCGCCGTGTCGTTGTTGCCATCGCTGCCAAGGACCGCGATCCGGCGTTCCGCGAGCAACTCGAGCGCCGCCGGGTGCAGTCCTGCGCGCGCCTCGGCGGCGTCCCACGGCCCGAGCGACTGGCGGCGGGCGCGATGGCCGACCCTGACAAAGAGCAGGTCGCCTTGCTCAATGCGGTCGCTCGCGGCCGATTCCGCGGCGAGCAGGTCGTCGGCCGTCACGTGATCACCCGGTTCCAGCCACGGCACGCCGCGCAACCGCGGGATGTCAAGCAGCAGGCCGCGGCCGGCGATGCCCTGGCCCGCGATATCGATGGACAGCTCGGTCGCCCCCGTCGCGGTGACGGCGCGCGCATCGACGCCGTCGTACAGCTCCCCGTCGAAGATCACATGGCACAGCGCGTCGATGTGGCTGTCGGCATTGCCGTGAATGTTCATGGCAATGCGGTCCGTGGCGAAGGACAACCCGGAAGCGCCGTCCGTGCGATCCGGCGGCCCCGTCATCTCATGCACGGCGGGGTCGGGATTGTCGGATGCCGCCCGGCTCTCGATCGGCGCGGCGAGCGACACCGTGCGACCGTCCCTGACGTCACTGGCGGCCGCAACCACCCCCGCCGGCGAAAGGTTGTTCAGCGTGCCGAGACGGTCGCCGGGCCCCCACGCGTACGTACGCCGCAACCGCTTGTATAGCGCGCGAAACTCGGCCTCGCTGAGGGCGAAATCACTCATTCTGGCAGCGTCGCAGGCCGACGGCAGGCGGTCATCATCTGAACCGGGTGACCACGGATATCACCCTCAAGGGGCGACGCGTCCCAGTCCCCCGGGGTGATCGTATCGAGGCTGAATGCGACCTTGAGGAGCGAACAGTGGCAACCAAACAAGTCGACGCGCTCGTCATCTTCGGCGCGACCGGTGACCTGGCTAAGATCGAGACCTTCCCCGCGCTGGTCGGGCTGGTCAAGCGCGGCGTCCTTGACGTCCCGGTGATCGGGGTAGCCAAGAGCGGATGGGGACTTGAGCAGTTCCGCGACTACGCGGTCGCGTCGCTGAAGCTCAACGGGATGGACCCCGCGGAGCCGGCGGCGGTCAGGATGCTTGGGCTCCTGCGCTACGTGGACGGTGACCTCGGCGACGAGGCCACGTACAAGGCCATGTCCGATGAGATCGGCCCGGGCGAGCACGTCCTTTACTACCTGGAAGTGCCGCCCTTCCTATTCGGGAGGATCGCCCAGGGGATCGCGGCCGCGGGCCGCGCGCGCGGCGCCCGGGTCATGGTGGAGAAGCCCTTCGGCACCGACCTGGCCAGCTCACGGCAGCTCAACGACACCATGCACGAGAACTTCCCAGAAGAGGCGATCTTCCGGGTCGACGACTGGCTGGCCTTCGACCCGGTGGAGAATGTCCTGTTCGCCCGGTTCGCCAACTCGATGATCGAGCCGCTGCTCAACCGCACCTACGTGGACAACATCCAGATCACGATGGCGGAGAAGTTCGACGTCTCGGACCGCGGCCGGTTCTACGACCAGACCGGGGCCATCAGGGACGTGGTCCAGAACCACATGCTCCAGGTGCTGGCGACAGTCCTGGCCGAACCGCCGAGCGGGTCCGGCCTGTCGTCCTGGCTGGACGCCAAGTACCAGGCGGTGCAGGCGCTGAGCCCGCTGACACCGGAGTCCACGGTGCGCGGGCAGTACGACGGCTACCGCCAGGTCAACGGCGTCAACCCGGATTCGACCGTGGAGTCGTACGTCGCGATCCGGCTCAGCGCCGATAGCTGGCGGTGGGCCGGGGTGCCGATTCTGATCCGGGCGGGCAAGTGCCTGCCGGTCACCGCCACCGAGGTCACCGTCACCTTCAGGCAGCCGCCGCATGACGTGTTCGGGATCGAGCCCATCGGATCTGGGAACAGGCTCAGCTTCCGGATCTGGCCAGAGACCGCGGTCAACCTCACCCTGCAGGGAAAGAAACCAGGCGCCGGCTGGGAGCCGCTGTCGGAAGAGCTGGCGTTCGCGGTGCAGCCAGGGTCGGATATCCGCCCGTATGACCGGCTCATCGGCGCGGCGCTAGACGGGGACCGGTGGGTGTTCGCCCGCCAGGACACCGTGGAAGCCATGTGGGCGATCGTCGACCCCGTACTCGGCGACGTCACCCCCGTCCACCCTTACGCGCAGGGCAGCTGGGGCCCCAAGGAGGCGGGCCGGCTGCTGACCGGGCAGGTCGCCTGGCATGACCCGGCCAGCCAGCTGGGCTGAGGGAGATGGCCGACATGGCGGAGAGTGTCCGAATGCCTGACGGTGAAGGACGGCACGGTCCGCGCCGCGTGGTGATCGTCGGCGGCGGCTTCGGCGGGCTGTTCGCCGCCCGCGCGCTGCGCCGCGCCCCGGTTTCCGTGACCCTCGTCGACCGGGCGCCCCACCACCTATTCCAGCCGCTGCTTTACCAGTGCGCGACCGGCATCCTGTCCGAGGGACAGATCGCCGCGCCGTTGCGCAGCGTGCTCAAAAGGCACAAGAACGTCCAGTGCGTCATGGCCCAGGTGACCGGCATCGATGCCGATGACCGCCGCCTGAGCGCCGTCAGGCCCGGGGGCGGCCTGATCGAATTCGGGTACGACGACCTGATCGTCGCGGCCGGGATGCGGCAGTCCTACTTCGGGCATGACGAGTTCGCCCGGTTCGCACCGGGCATGAAGACGATCTCTGACGTGCTGACAATTCGCCGCCGTGTGTTCGGCTCGTTCGAGATGGCCGAGACCTCAGACGATCCCGCCGAACGCCGCCGCTGGCTGACGTTCGCCCTGGTCGGGGCCGGCCCGACCGGCGTCGAGCTGGCCGGCCAGATCCGGGAGCTCGCCACCAAGACGCTGCGCGCCGAGTACCGCAACGCTAAGCCGGAGGAGGCGCGGGTGCTGCTGTTCGACGGCGGCGACGCACCGCTTGCGGCCTTTGGCGAGGAGCTGTCGGCCAAGGTCGCGAAGGAGCTAGGCAAGCTGGGCGTCGAAATGCACATGGGCTCGCTCGTCACCGACGTCGACGCCACCGGGCTCGTCGTCCGCGACCGCGTTGGCGCCACCACTCGTTACGATGTCGGCGTCGTGCTGTGGACCGCCGGCGTCGAGGCGCCTGCCTTCGCCGAGGCGCTGGCGAACGCGACCGGGGCCGAACGCGACCGAGCGGGCCGCATCCTGGTGCAGCCGGACCTGACCATCCCCGGCCACCCGGAGATCTCCGTCATCGGTGACCTGATGAGCCTCGACAAACTGCCCGGCGTCGCGGAAGTCGCCATGCAGGGCGGCCTGTACGCCGGGCACCGCATCGGGCGCGCGGCCGAGGGACGGGAAACCGAAAAGCCGTTCCGCTACCACGACCTGGGCTCGGCCGCCTACATCTCCCGCGGCAACGCCGTCATGTCGGCAGGGCCGCTGAAGATCAGCGGCTTCCCCGGCTGGGTCGGCTGGCTGTTCATCCACATCGCGTTCCTGACCGGGTACCGCAACCGCTTGGGTGCCATCCTCACCTGGTGGTCGGCCTTCACCCGCGACCGCCGCCGCGAGCGCGCCTTCACCACGCGCGAAGTGGGCGTGGTCGCCGATCTCTACACGGCGGTCATCCCGGCCGCGCGACCCGCCGAGCCGGCAGCACCCGCCGAGCCGGCAGCACCCGCCGAGCAGGCGGCACCCGCCCAGCCGACAGCACCCGGCGAGGCCAAGACGGCGCCCCGCCGCGCCGGGTCCTGAGTTCCCGCGCCGGATCGATTCCCGCCGGGTTGACGAAGGGATTTATCCCGAACGTAAGCGGCTTACTGCGCGGGTCCACCGGAACTCTGGACGCCGGCCAGGCGTCCGGCCGCTAGGCGCACGACCTCGTCGACCTGGTCCAGTCCGGCACCGCGGTGGGTGATGAGCAGGACAGTGCGGCCTTCCGCGGCGGCGAGCAGGTCACGGGTCAGCTCGTCGGCGGTTTGCTCGTCGAGGTGCTCGGTCGGCTCGTCGAG
>DASXDG010000039.1:0-2401 GCA_036490795.1 Streptosporangiaceae bacterium | reverse complement strand
GCGGTCTGGCGTCTCATCGGCAGACGGCGTCACGGGGTGCTCCTCCATGCGGTGAACGGCTGGCGGGACGGATGATCCGTATAATTCTGGCACTTGCCCCGGCTGCGGCGGTGGACGTTGGCCGAGGGCGGGTCGTCCATTCGGGTCAGGCCGCGGGCAGGCCGACGGCGTGGCCGGCGATGTCGACGTCCACGTAGTCCCCGGCTGCCGCGGGGCTGCCCCCGCAATGCGCCATCACCCGGGCAAGAGCGGCCCCGGCAGCGACCTCTCGATTCGACACCACCCGAAGATTGCAGTGAGTCGAATTCTCGGACAGTCGGGAGACCCCGGGTTCGGCGGGTCGCGATCAGTCGGCAGGAAATCACGTTTCCTACCTGTCACGAGCGCGCACTTCTCGTGAAGCGCGGAGAACGCGAACGTTGAATTCGGCGTGCTCGTGGACAACCCGAACCTGACCGAAAGCGTCGAGCATGAGATGCGCGAAGCAGAGGGCTGCGTGTTCGAACTCGTTAAGCAGGTAGGGAAGTTCTTGTGACGACCGCCGGATATCACCAAATATCCCAACCTTTACTAGAAAAATAGATTTCACGGTAGCTTAAGGTAAAAAGGCTGCCGGGCCCGCCTGGCGACGGAGGGATGAAGCATGTCCGACGAGAATCTGACCGTCCCCGCGCGCGTCGGTGACCTTGACCCCGAGGACGTCACGCTGGAGGTGGATCTCGTCGGCGCGGACGCCGAGCACGAGATCGACAAGGCGGTCCGGGGGCGTCACCGCGTTGCCCGCAAGTACGTCAGGTGGGTGCGCCGCCAGCATCCTGACGCAACGCCAGCCGAAGTCATCGCCCTGCTGGAGCACCACTACGTCACCGCGATCACCGCCGCGGGCACGGCCGTCACGGCGGTCGGCATCGCGGCCGAGATCGGCATCTCCCTGATCCCCGGCGCGGGCGCAGCCGCCGCCGGGGGAAAGGCGGCTGCGAAGGAGGCCACGAAGGCGGTCGCCAAGAAGACCGCGAAGACTGCGGCGAAGGCCGCTGCGCCCGGTGTAGCGAAGTCCGTGGTTCAGCGACTGGCTGCGCGGCTTCCCGCCGGAGATAAGCAGCTCCAGTTCGAGATCACCGCTCTCTTCGCTCTCGCGATCGCCGACATTCACGGGATGGACCTCGACCAGCAGCAAGCGCGGGCGCTGGTCTACGGCCTGTCGAACGATCGGGTGAGCCAGAAGCAGATCGCGGCAATGGCCAGCGACCTGGCGCAGTCCTCGGATTCCGGGGTCTTCATTGCCAGCCCGACGAACGTCGGCGAACGGAAGGACTTGGAGCACTGGGCGGACACTCTCGCCGATTCCCTCCCGGGAGGGGCCGCGCAGAGCCTCGTGCACGGCGTGCAGACCGGGATCCTTGAACGCATCAGCGGCAGAATCGACGGGAAGCAGCAGACGGCAGTGGAGTACGGTGCCGGAGCGCTCGTCGATGGAGTCACCCGGTTCGTCTTCGGGCGTAAGGTGATCAGCGCCGCACAAACAGCATTTTCCGACGCGCCCGACACGTTCCCGGTCCATCTGGACGTTCCCGCGAAGTCCGAGCAGGAGGATAACGAGCCGAGCAAGGCGCTGGAGGCGCTTGAGGACGCCGCGAAATCTGTCGGTGCGGGCGTGAGCACTGGTGCCGTCGCGGTAGGGGCAGGCGCCGTGAGTGCCGCTGACGCAGTCAGCCGCCCCTTTCGCAGCGTCGATCTCGACGGCGATGGCGTGCCCGACGCGCCGCAGGCACTGACCGCGGTGAAGGGCGTCGGCGGTGCGATCGCCGGGGTTGCCGGCTCGGTCGGCGACGGTGTTTCCGGACTCTTCAAGCCGAAAAGGCGTGGCAAGCACGTAGCGGGTGGACCCGAGCCTGAACCCGAAGCGGGGATCGGCGAACACATCACCGAGAAGTAGCGAAGAAAGAACGCCGCGGCCTCAGACCAGGTAGCCACGCCGCTACCATCTCCGCACACCGCGCGGGTAGGGGCATCGCAACTTCCTCGATCGCCCCGAGCAAAGGCGGCTTCGCCATCGCCCCCTGCTATCCCGCCACGCATGTCTGCCGTCTCGCCACGCATGCATGCCATCTCTCCATCCACGCCTGCCAGCTCGCCACCCGTACATGCTGATGGCACAGCATCCCCGCTAGAACGAGCTGCTGTGCCATCGACATGCGAGCCGTCTAGGCGCGGGCTGACACATCCGAGCCGGCAGCTGCGCTCCGCGACGGCGAACGCCTCAGTACCGGATGGCGATCTCGCGCCCGTCGTCGGCGCGTTGCGCGGGGTCGGTGAGCGTGACCGCGGTCCCGGCGGCGACGCGGGCCGCGCTCCAGGCGACGGCGGCCGCGTCCAGCACGTCGTGTTCCCGGGCACCCGG
>DASXDG010000038.1:0-17189 GCA_036490795.1 Streptosporangiaceae bacterium | reverse complement strand
AGAGGTTCTGACCGGGCTTGCGGAGCGTCGTCTTGTCGATGTCGTGGCAGCGCGCTTCGCCGAAGAGCCGGTGCTGGTCCTCAACGGGCCGCGGACCGTGGGCAAGAGCACCCTGCTCAGCCAGCTGGCCGAACGCCTCGGCCGGCCGGTGATCGACTGCGACGACCCTGCGACGAGGTCGGCGGTGCGTGCCGATCCCGGCCGTTTCGTTGAGTCGTCCGAGCCGGTGCTGATTGATGAGTACCAGCATGTTCCCGAACTCCTTGACGCCATCAAGGCTCAGCTCAACCGGGATCTCCGACCCGGCAGGTACGCCCTGGCCGGCTCGACTCGGTATGCCGCCGTTCCGGAGGCGGCCCAGACCCTGACTGACCTTGGTGCAGTCGTCGTGAGACAAACGCGGAACCGCAGGTCAAGCAAGATCAACATGTCACGCGGCGTGAGACCCTACAGGCATAACCAGTCGTAGGCGGCATCGGGCTTCGCGCGGACATGCGCGTCGATGAGCGCGGCGTCTTCGCCGACCAGTATCCGCCAGGCTCCCGCGGCTATCCCGTCCAGGATGATCGTCGCGGCCTGGGCCGCGCTCACCGGCGCACTCTCCCGGAACGCGTCGTTGATCTCCGCCAGCTCACCGAGACCGTGAAAGCGCAGGCTGTTGCCGACGATGTCGGTGCCGACGTGGCCCGGCAGCACCAGGACGACCCGCAGCTGCGGCGCGTGCACGCGCAGGTCTTCGACGAGCGCCTCGGTGAAGCCCTTCACCGCGAACTTGGCCGTGCTGTAGGCGGTGTTCGGATGGCCGGGACCTAGCGATGCCCAGAAGCCGTTCACGCTGCTGGTGTTGACCAGGACGCCGTCACCGCTGGCGATGAGCGGTGGCAGGAATGCCCGTGTGCAGTGGTACACGCCCCACCAGTCGACGGCGAACGTGCGCTCCCATTCCTCCCGGCTGCCGGTGACGAAGCTGCCGCCACCGCCGATCCCCGCGTTGTTGAAAAAGAAGTCGACGTGGTCGCTGGCATGCGCCGCCAGCACCTCGTCGCGGAAACGCCGCACCTGTGCCTCGTCGCTGACGTCGCAGCGGTGGTTCGTAATCGGGGCTTCGTGCCATTCAGGCAGGTCGCGCCAGTCGCAGGTGGCGACCGAGCATCCCCGCGCGGCGAGCTGGCGGACGAGCTCACGGCCCATGCCCGAGCCGCCGCCGGTCACCACCGCCAGCTTGCCCGCGTAAGTGTTCATGCTGCCAGGTTCGCTCGCCTGGCCCCGCTTCAGGCAGGGGTGGAATTACCCACGAGGAGTGTCATAACTAGCAGTGGTTCGTCAGACCAGGCCAGCGCTGAGGGCCAGCCTGGTGAGTTCGGCGCGCCGCCGGCATCCGGTCTTGTCCCTGATCCGGTCGAGGTGCGAGCTCACCGTGCGCACGGTGATGTAGAGCTCAGCCGCGATCTGCGCGTCGGTCCGGCCCCGCGCGACCAGCGTGATCAGCTCCCGCTCGCGCGGGCTGAGCTTGGCCAGCGGGGGATCCTCGGCTGCCGGGCCGGCCCCTGGCCCGGTGACCGGCCCGGTGGCCGTGCTGCTGGCCGGTCCGTTGGCCGTGCTGCTGGCCGGTCCGTTGGAATGCGCGGCGGCGATCAGCATGGCGTATTCGGCGGCCGCGGTCAGGCTCATCGCCGCACCGCGCTCCCGCGCCGCCCGCGATCCGGGCGTACCGAGCACCTTGCTGGCCTCTGCCACGAGGCGTTCCCTGCTGGCAGAACCGATTGACCAGTGCAGCAGATGCCACGGACCGGCCAGCGCCGATATGGCAGCCCACACGGTCAGCGCTTCGGCTGGACGCCCGGTGGCCGAGCACAGCAGGCCGCAGCAGTCCAGGCCGGCCAGCAGCAGCGACCGTTGCCCGGTACGCGCACTGAGCTCGAGCTGTTCGGTCAGGTGCGCCGCCGCATCGTCGAAGCGCCTCGTTCGTACCTCCACCATCGTCTGGTAGCAGAGCTGGCCGCCCAGGTTCATCAGGTCACCGACCTCGCGGCTTGAGGTCAGGGCCTGCGCGCACGCCTGCTCGGCAGCGGCCACGTCCCCGGCGTCGATCAGCACGCCTGCCACCATTCCGCTCAAGGCGCGAAGCAGGCCGCCGGCCATCTCATCGGGGATCCGCAGCGCCGCACGGGCCAGCCGGAGGGCTTCGTCCAGGTCGCCGCGTGCCCAGGCGGCCGCGCTGAGGCCGGCCATGGCCAGTGCCTCCAGGCTGCCAGAACCGATTTCCCTGGCCAGCGTGAGTGCCTGACCGGCATCGTCCACTGCCTCGTCGAGCCGGGCCATCCGCCGTAGCGCCGCCGATCTGCCGTTCAGGCACAGCGACAAGAAGATGGGCGTAACCGGTGTTTCCGGCCGGGCCGGATCCTTGAGGGCATCCAGGACCGTGGCGTAGTGGTCAAGGCTCGCGAGCGGATCGACGACCTGCATCGCGGCCTGGCCAAGGTGCATGCGGAGACCGCACCAGTTGTCACTGCCGGGCTCCGCCTTCTCGGCGAGCTCTGCCAGCAGCGGGACCTGGCTGTTCAGGCTGCCGCGGATGTTCCACCAGGTTGCTAGCCTCCCGGACAGCCGCACCGCCAGGTCCGGATCGTGGTCCGCGGCCCAGGCCAGCGCGTGATGCACCGTCGTGTCCTCGGCGTCCAAGTGCCGCAGGCAGGTCGCTTCCCGGGTGCGAGTGTGCAGCCCGGCCCCGGCCTCCTCGGCGACGTCGGCCGCGTACGCGGCGAAGGCGGCGGTAAGGTCGTCCCGCTCGCCGGCCTCGTCGAGCAGCCGCGCGCCAAAGGCCCGCAGCGTCTCCAGCATGAGGTACCGCGCTCGCCCGTCCGGCCCGGTCCGCGGCGGGAGCAGCAGCGAGCAGTCCACGAGCCGCAGCACCGCCTGGTCAGCCCCGGTACCTGCGACGGCTTCCGCGCCGTCCAGGGTGAATGGTCCCGGGAACACCGACACCGCGCGGAACGCCCACCGCTCCGCCTCGTCGAGCAACTCATAACTCCAGCTCACCGCCGAGGCGAGCGAGCGCTGCCGTTCTTGTGCCAGCCGGTCGGCGCCAGCGAGCAACCGGAACCGGTCGTCGATCCGGTCGAGCAGTTGTGCCACGCCGAGCGCGTCCACCCGCGCGGCCGCGAGTTCGATCGCGAGCGGAATTCCGTCCAGCCGGGTCACCAGCCGCGCCGCCAGCGGCCCGGTCGTCTCGTCCAGGGTGAAGCCGGGTTCGGCCAGCCGAGCGCGGTCCGTGAACAGCGTCACCGCGTCGCAGTGCCAGCCGCCGTCCGGTTCGGGGAAGCTCAGCGCCCCGAGCCGGTACCGTGCCTCGCCGGCGATCCGCAGCGGTTCCCGGCTGGTGGCCAGTATCCGCACGTCGTCGGCGCCGAGCAGGAGCCTGCCGCAGAGTTCGGCCGCCGCTCCGATGACCTGTTCGCAGTTGTCAAGGACGAGCAGCAGTTGCCGGCCGGACAGCGAGTGCGCGAGCGCGTCGGCCGCCGCCACGGACGGCAGGTCGCGGATGCCGAGCGCTGTCGCCACCGTCGCCGCGACCTGTGCCGGATCGCGCACACCGGCGAGTTCGGCGAGACACAGCCCGTCGGCGAACCGTCCGGCTAGCTGGCGGGCGACCTCTCCGGCCAGTCGTGTCTTACCGGCGCCGCCGGGTCCGGTCACGGTAACCAGGCGGTGCTGACCAAGCTGCGCCGCGACCTCGTCCACCGCCTGGACCCGGCCGACGAAGCTGGACAGCGTAGCCGGAAAGCCGTTCACACCGGTCACGATAACCGCAGTCAGTGCGTGCCGGACAGGCCGCGTCAGCAGGTTGAGCGGACGATGTTTTCGATGACGCGCGCGTAGAGGCGGCCACCGGATGGCTGCGGGTGGATGCCGTCACCCCACAGCAGGGACCGGTGAGTCGCGATCGCGTCCGACCAGTCAGCAAGCGCCACGTGCGGTTTGTGCCAGGTCGCCTTCGCGAGCACCGCGTTGACTTCGGGTTCCCAGGACATCGGGCCGTACGTGTTGACCATGATCAACTCGCGGTCGTGACCTGCTGCCTTGCGCAACTGCCAGATCTGGCCGGGCGTGATCGGCCCGTTGGTGCCGAGCCCGACAACGACGTAGGGTCGCAGGTCGTCTCCGGCGGCGAGGCGGTGCACGATCGCGATTCCGGTGGCCATCTGCATGCCGACTTTCGCGTCGATGTAGATCCCTGGCATGTCGTCCTCGAGCCCTTGAGCCGAGGCGAGCATGACCGAGTCGCCGACGGCTGTTACCTGCCTGCCGTCGGCCCGTGGGCACGCCCGGCTCTGCGCCTTCCTGTGCGGCGCTGGCCGGCGAGCCGGAGCAACAACGTGCTTGCCCGGTGCTGACTTACTGAGCGCGTACCGGGGCGCGACCGCGGCGGCCAGCTGGGAGGCGGCGCTGATCCGCTGGCCGGCGGCAACCTGGTCCAGCAGGCCACTGTCCACGGGTGGATGCACCGGACCGGCGATGCCGTAACCGGCGACCGCGAGAGTGATCGCGGCTACGCCGGTGACAGTGGCGGGCGCGATGCGCTCAGACGCGGCCGCCGGATCCATCAGCGCCGCCGTGAGCTGCGTGTACCAGGTGCGGCACCAGATGAAGAAGCCGTCGCGCAAGATGGGCGACTCGATGAAGCGCCATGACGCCGCGGCGAGTGCGACCGTCACGCCCATCGTGGGCAGCCACAGCAGGTGAGTCCCCGGCGCCTCGCCGGTCAGCGCGGAGGTAAGCGCGATCACCGGCCAGTGCCACAGGTACATCGCGTAGGAGCGGACGCCGATCCAGCGCAGCGGCACGACGCCGAGCACTTTCGCGAGCCAGCCGGCGCTGCACGCCGCCGCGACCAGTGCGGCGGCCGCGACCGCGGCGAGCAGCAGGCCGTAGGGATAGACGGCTGATTCGGTCCCGGTGAAGTGAGCGAACGACCAGCCGAGTACCACCAGGCCGGTCAGGCCGGCCGCGTCCAGCCGCCAGGATTTGACGCCGGTCAGCTGGCGCAGCGGGAACGCGAGGGCGAGCGCGGAACCGAGCAGCAGCGCGGACGCGTGGGTGCCGGTTCCGTAATACACGAAGGAGGGGTTGGCCGGTGTGTAGAGAATCGCCATCGCGATCGCCGACGCCAGCGCACCGAGGAGCGTGCTGGTGACCCGTGCACGCGTGCTGTTATGACGAAAGATGGCATACCAGAGGACGGGCGGCCACACCAGGTAGAACTGCTCCTCGATGGCGAGCGACCACAGATGCTGCAGCGGGGGGAGCGGGCCGAGACTCTCGAAGTACGACACGTGATGCAGGATCTGGTACCAGTTGCTGGTGTAGCTGACCGCGGCGAGCAGCGTGCCGCGCAGTTCGGAGCCGCCGGCCGGTTCGACGACCGTTGCGGCCGCGCTCACCACCAGCAGCATCACGGCGAGCGGCGGCAGCAGGCGACGCACGCGGCGGATCCAGAAGTCCCGCAAGCGCGGTCGCCGTCCGGCGAGCAGATCGGTGATCAGGAATCCGCTCAGCACGAAGAACACGTCGACGCCGAGAAAACCTCCGCCGAGCGACGACAGGCTCTCGTGATACCCCATGACGGCGATGACCGCGATCGCGCGGACACCATCGAGACCTGGTGCGCGCGTTCGCGCCTTCGCCGCGCTGTCCTGCATCACCTGATGAGAAACCCCCGTCACTCGTCCCGCCGATGCTATCGACGCTCATGCGTTACGAACTTTGTGCAACGCCGGCGGTACTCCAATGCGGCTGCTGAATCGTCTGTATCGATAGACGCGAATCTAAACGTTTCAGTAGATTCAAGTCCGGTAGCTAGATGTGCTAACGATCCGGGCAATCCACCAGAGGAGGATGCACGCATGCAATTCAGGCTCAAGGCCGTGGCGCTGCTCGGCGTCGCCGGTGCTGCCGTCGCAAGTGCTGTCGTGCTGACGGGGCCGACCGCGCGCGCGGCCACTGAGCATTGCGGGAACTACTGCGAAACCTTGGCTTCGCAGAGTTTCGGCTCGGGACAGGTAATCGCAGAGACAGGAAACGGCGGTACGCTGCTCGCTCCTGGCTACAACCCGCAGGAAGACTTCGTCGCTCTTGCGGTCGGTACGGTTTCGCAGCTCGCCGAGACTAAGAAGATCCCCGCTTCGTTGGCGCCAGCCTACGGCAATGAAGTCGTCTACCAGTTCTCGTACCAGCCCAAGGGTACCGAGACCGACACGTGCCTGGCCGCGTCGGGGCTGGCCGCGGGATCAGCGGTGAAGGTGGAGAGCTGCGGCTACCCGAAGCAGCTGATTCCGGAAGACCAGCTGCCGACCAACACGCTGTGGATCGGCGTGCACCGCGATGCCAAGGGTGACTTCGAGCCCTTCGTCAACGTGGCAGCTAGTAAGGGCTCCGCGCTCGTGCTGACCGCGACATCGGCGAGTGGCCCGCTCACCATCAACTACATGAAGATCGGCTCCAGCGGCGTAGCGTCGAACCAGCTGTGGGAGAGCCTGATCGGGATCTATGGCCAGGCGCAGGCGTGGCCGACTCCGAACGGGAACGAACCAGCTTGGCCCGACCGCTAACCGCGGCGTTAACAGGTTAAAACTCAGCGGGAAGTTGTCTCCGGCCCGGGACCGGGGGCACTTCCCGCAGCGTGCGCGCCCGGCTAGACGTCGGGCGCGCTAGACAGGTATGTTCAGTTTCGTAGCCCTTACCCCCTTTACGTCCGCATCCCGTGCCCTAAGTTTCAGAGGATGTTTCGTGTTGCTAAAAAACAAAGCCTTGGCGGGCCTGGCTGCGCTGACGCTCGTCGGCGGCGGGGCGGTGCTGGCAGGGTCCACAGCGAACGCTGCCACAATTAGGTGCGGCAACGACTGTGAGACGCTCGCCTCGCAGAAGTTCGGCGCCACCAATGTGATGGCGGTCGGATCATCGTCGAGCGGAGTACTCGCGCCGTTCTGGTACCGGGAGAGCGAAGACTTCCTCGCCGATTACCAGGGAACCGTCAAAGACTTCGCCAAAGCCGGCATCATCAGCCAGTCAATCGCGAACACGTACGGCAAGGATCAGGTGTTCCAGTACGTATACGCGCCGGCCGGAAACGCGAGCAGTGGACAGTGCCTGGGCACCACGGCAGGTTCCACCGCGGTGACCCTGCAGAAGTGCGGCCAGACCGCCAGCACGGTATGGGTGGCCCTGAGCGGCTGGCAGCACGGCAACTTCATGCCGTTGCTGAGCGCCGCGCTGAGCGCCAAGTCGGCGATGCTGCTCACCGCGACCACCGCGAGCGGGCCGCTCGCCGTTACCCAGATGAATCTCGGCACCACGGTGTCGAACGGTGTCACCACCACCACGCCCTCGTCGTACCAGATGTGGGAGACCGTGGCAGGCGCCTTCAACAGCAGCACGACCAGCGACGCAGCAGGCTGACGTCGCGGTTAGTCTCATGACGCTCCCGGGCGCCGGCACTTTGGTGTGCCGGCGCCCGGTTTTCGTTGTGCGGCGGGTTTGCGTGCGCGGGCGGGCGGGCGTTGCGCGGGCGCGGGCGCGGGAGCGGCGCGGGCGCGGGGAGCGCGGCGCGGGCGCGGTCATAACGCGGAACATTTGTCCAACGCGGTAGAAATGGCTGCTCACAGCATAGTTTTTAACCGCGTTGGACTGAATTACCGTGTTAAACGCTCTCAGGCTACGGTCCGAAGGGCACATCGCTTTCGGTCGCTGTCGACGGGCTCCCTCTATAGTCGAAGAAGCCGCATGGCGACGGGTCCAACCCGCGCACGGGCACGGTGCTGGACACGGTATGCTGCTATGACTGCGCTCGTAGCTCAACGGATAGAGCATCTGACTACGGATCAGAAGGTTGGGGGTTCGAGTCCCTCCGAGCGCGCGCAGCTCAGTGGCCGGTTCCAGTCTCGGGACCGGCCTTTTACATGCTCCATACAGCAGCGGATAGAGAGCGCTACAGGGCTCGTGTTCCGCGGGGTTCGCTGGCCGGGACAGGCTGATCAGCACGCGCGTCGCGCTGTGCGGTAGAGGAGCAAGAGCGTCCCCGCGGGGACGCTTTGCAATTGCGTCGGCGTTCACGCGGGAACGCCCAGGGCGCAGACAACAGCGTCGGCTCCGGTGTCAGCACTCGGGACCGGCATGCGCTGAGATCGGGCTTCGAGCTTTTTTGTCTCAGGATCAAGGTGCCACCGGCCGTATGCGCAGGTCCGTGCAGGTGTCGCCGGTCACCGCAGACACTACTGAGCGTGACAGGAGCGACATGTCTTGTAACATACCCATAACCCTCCGCAATTGATCATGCACACATGCGTACCCTCGGTACGTCCAGGGCCTTTCGTGGCCCGAGGGGGGATGTCTCAAAATGACGCAGGATTTAACTGATCGCTGGCGTGCCGCCACCGTGCCGGCCGCGCACACCGCGACCGCGCACACCGCGACCGCGCACACCATCCACAGGCAGTACGCACCGCCATGGCAGGCCGAGACTGTGACCGACCTGCCAGTGGTGCTGGATGATGAGCCGCACACCGGGCAATTCCGCGCGCTGACCGCCGACGAGGCCGCGCAGGCACTTCGGCACGATGCCAGGATTCGCGCGGGCAGCGGCCACAGCGGGCGGCTGTCCCGGCCGCTGTGGCCACTGCTCGCCATCCTGGTCGTCCAGGCGGCGCTGTCGCTACGGCTGGTCTGGTCTGATAGCGCCTTCCAAGATGAGGCGCTGTACTTGTGGGCCGGGCACCTGGAATGGCTTCACTGGCTGCGCGGGGCGCCGATAAATGCCGCGGCGCTCCCGACCTATTTCTCCGGCGCTCCCGTCGTCTACCCACCGCTCGGCGCGCTCGCGGACTCGGTCGGCGGTCTCGCCGCGGCCCGGATGCTCTCGCTGTTCTTCATGCTCGGCACGACCGGATTGCTGTACGGGACAACCCGCCGCCTGTTTGACTTCCGCGCCGCCCTGTTCGCGGCCGCCCTGTTCGCCGGGGTCGGGTCAACTCAGTTCCTCGGCGCGTTCGCCACCTATGACGCGATGGCTCTATTCTTGCTGGCCTTGTCGACGTGGCTTTGCGTTCGCGCGTCCGGTGCCGCGGGCTGGCGGATGGCGCCGCTGCTCGTGATGGCCGGAGCTTTAATGGCGCTCGCGGATGCGGCGAAGTACGCGTCCGCACTGTTCGATCCGGTGGTGATCGCCGTCGCCGTGCTGGTGATGTGGCGGGACCGCGGGCGCCGGGCCGGGATCGTCACCGGGGGCATCGTCGCGGGGACCGCGGCGTTGCTGCTGGCTGTGGCGCTGAGGCTCGGTGGCGCGGCTTACTGGCACGGGATCGCTTTGACTACGACAGCGCGGCAGGCGGGCTCGACGCCGTCGCCCGGCGTGCTGTTCATCAGCGGGAAGTGGATCGGGGCGGTCGCTGTTCTCGCGGTGACCGGGGCGGTCGCATCCCGCGGGGCATGGCCGTCACGACTGCTGGGCTGGCTGCTCGCCGCGGCGGTGTTCCTCGCTCCCGCGGAGCAGGCCCGCATTCACACGCTGACGAGCCTGTTCAAGCATGTCGGCTACGGGGCGTGGTTCGGGTGCGTCGTCGCGGGTTTCGCGCTGGACGCGTTCACTCGCGCCGTCCCGGCGGTGAAGCGGACGTCGGCAGCACGCATCGCGATGATCGCGGTCGTCGCCGCGTCTGTCTCGGGAGTTGCCTTCGCTGCCTCCCACTTTGCGGCGTGGCCGGATGAGTCCGCATACGTGACCGGGCTGCGGCCCGTGCTCGCGTCAGCGCACGGGCAGGTGCTCGTCGACGACGCCCAGCTCCCCGAGTACTACCTCGGCATCTACACAGGGTTCGAGCAGATCACGAACAGCTCCTACTTCAGTTACACCGATCCGGTGACGCACCGCCGGATCACCGACGCCGCATCGGCTTACGCGGACGCGATCCGGCACCGGTTCTTCGCCGTGATCTCGCTGACCTACGGCAAGGCTCCCACCATCTACGATCCTGGCATCGTCGCGGACATCAAGTCATACGGCGGATACCGGCTGGTCAGTTCCGTCCCCTACCGGACGCCCACGGATCGCGGCTTGTTCCTCACCTGGGTGCGGGAAGGGGCGGCGAAGTGAGCGCCCCGGCTCTGCATGAGAAGCCGAGCGGCCGGCGCAGCACAGTGTTGCCCGCCGCGCCAGGAGACACGGAGAAGGCAAGTTACGCATGGCGGTCGCTGCCCCTCCTCGCGGGCGCCATCACGATGAGCGCCCTGTGCGTGATCACCGCGCAGGCGTGGTTCGAGGCGCGGTACCTGATCGCGCTGCCATTTGCCGTCTACACCGTCGCCTACCTCGTGTATCAGGTCTTGTCCATTCCGGTGAACTTCACCGGCCGCGACTTCAACCTCGACGACCACGAGCTCCGGGTGATGACATGGCAGCCGCGACGCTATCCGGATGTCGACGTGTTCCTCCCGGTATGCGGGGAACCGCTCGAGGTACTGCGGAACACCTGGGAGGGTGTCGCGGAGATGTGCCTTGCCTACCCCGGCACGGTCCGCCCGTACATCCTTGACGACGCGCACAGCGGCGACGTGTCCGCCCTCGCGCGCAGGTTCGGGTTCGGGTATGCGCGGCGCCCTGAGCGTGTCCATAAGAAGGCGGGAAACATCAGGTACGCGTTTGCCCGGACCCGCGGCGAGCACGTCGTTATCTTCGACGCGGACTTCCGGCCGCGCCCGGATTTCCTGACCGAGACCCTCCCGTACATGGACGACCCGGCGACCGGGATCGTGCAGACTCCCCAGTTCTTCCGCGTGCACCGGAATCAGACGTGGGTGGAGCGGGCCGCGGCGGCGACACTTGAGGTGTTCTACCGGTCAGTGCAGCAGTCGCGGGACCGGTTCGGGTCCGCTCTGTGCGTCGGGTCGAATGCTGTCTACCGGCGTGCGGCGGTGGAGCCGGTAGGTGGCTGCACGCTGATCCCGTACGCAGAGGACTCCCACACGGGCCTCGACGCGCGCCGTCACGGCTACGCGCTGAAGTACCTGCCCGTCCCCCTGGCCGCTGGGGTGTGCCCGTCTGACATCGACAAATTCATGGGCCAGCAGTACCGGTGGTGCTGCGGCGCCACGTCCCTGGTCTGGACGAGGCACATGTGGCGGGTGCCGATGCCGCTGAAATCCCGCTTGCCATACGTGGCGGGATGGATGTGGAACTTCACCACGGCGCTGCGGACCATCGTCCTGCCGCTGATCCCCGTCGTCCTGCTCGGTTTCCTGCCGGCTGAGATACAGCTCCGCAACGCGCTCCTGCTGATTCCCGCCGTCGTCACGGGCACAGTCCTGTACCCGCTGTGGCATAACACCAAGTGGCCGCTCGGAACGTGGCCGCTGGCCATCGCGGTCGGGTGGGCCCAGGCCCTCGCCTTGTGGGATTTCGCCCGCGGCAATGTCATGTCGTGGCAGCCGACCCGCGGCCCGAAAGACGCCGCGCGCCGGTTCCGCAAGTGCCTGGTCGCCTGGAACGGCACCCTTGCCGTCGCGTGGCTGGCACTCGCCGCCTGGCGGATCACCCAGACTGGCTCCGACCGGTTCGCGGTCGTCGCCGCGTTCGGCGTGATCAACGCGGTGATCATCGGCCGCATCGCCTTCCCCGGGAAGGAAGTCAGGTGAGAAGGAAGCATTCCCTCACGGCGTCCGCGACGGTCATCGCGGCCGCGCTCGCCGGCTGCGCCTCGGCGCCCACCGCCGCCCCGCCAGCGGTCCCGGACCGCGCCGTGATCACCGCGGCCCCCGGCTCGCTTGATGGCGTGTACGAGGCGGGTGTTCCCGGGTCCTACTCCGGCATCACCTCTTTTGCTTCGGTTACCGGGACCACGCCGAATGTCGCGCTGTACTACTCCGGGTGGTGGGAGAAGTTCCAGGCGGCGTTCGCCGCCACGGCGTGGAGCCATGGCACGTACACGTTTGTCCAGCTCCAGCCCGCCGTCCCGCTCGAGACGATCGTGCGGGGATGGTCCGACGCCTACCTGCGCTCGTACGCGGCGGCAGTGAAGGCTTTCGGTCACCCGGTGATCTTGTCCTTCGCCCACGAGATGAACGGCGGCTGGTACCCCTGGGGTGCGGGCCATGTCAAGCCAGCGGTGTTCATCGCCGCGTGGCGGCACGTGGTCCAGGTATTCAGGGCCGAGGGAGCCACGAACGTCACCTGGGTGTGGACCGTCAACGCCGTCAACGCCGTCAACGCCGCGGGCTCCCCGCCCAGCCAGTGGTGGCCGGGCTCGGCGTGGGTTAATTGGGTCGGCGTTGACGGCTACTACTACCGGGCCGCCGACACCTTCCAGTCGGTGTTCGGCGGCACGATCAGCGAGATCCGTGAGTTCACAAGCGCCCCGGTCCTGCTGTCCGAGACCGCGGCCGGGCCGTCACCGCGAGCAGCGGGCCAGGTGACCGGACTGTTCGCGGGAATCCGGACCGATCACCTGCTCGGGCTCGTCTGGTTCGACCAGGCGCAGGATCAGCCGCCCTATCACCTGGACTGGCACCTTGCCGACGACCCGCAGGCGCTGGCCGCGTTCAGGGCAGCGGCGAAGGCGGGAACGTAGCCGTCGCAGCCACCTAGAGGCACCGAGGACCGCTCAGCTACCCGTACATCACGTGTACATTTTGTCGGGTGGTCAACTACGACCTTGTGATCGTCGGTGCAGGCAGCGGGAACACGCTCCCTGCCGAGCAGTTCGCCGGATGGCGGATCGCGCTGGTGGAAGCCGGCCGGTTCGGCGGCACCTGCCTGAACCGCGGGTGCATCCCCTCGAAGATGCTCGTGTACACGGCGGACGTCGCCAGGACGGTCCGCGAGGCCGGCCGTTTCGGGATCAGCGCCGAGTGGACCGCAGTGGACTGGCCGGCGATCCGTGACCGGGTCTTCGGCCGCCTCGACCCGCTTCCCGGCAAGGCCGTGGACTACCGCCGGGCGCACGGCATCGACGTGTTCACCGGCCAGGCCCGTTTCCTGGGTCCGAAGCTCCTGCGGGTCGGCGACGACGAGCTCAGGGCTGACCGCTTCGTGCTGGCGACAGGCTCGCGTCCGCGCATCCCAGCGGTTCCCGGCCTGGCCGAGGTCCCTTACCGCACCTCAGACGACATCATGCGGCTCGGCACGCTGCCGAAGTCGATGGCGGTGCTTGGCGGCGGGTACATCGCGGCGGAGATGAGCCATGTCTTCGGATCGCTCGGCACGGCGGTGACCATCATCGAACGCGGGCCGTACTTGCTCAACAGCCACGACTCCGACATCCGGGCACTGTTCACTGAGCAATACCGGGAACGCTTCGACCTGCGCTTGAACTCGACCGTGCAGCGGGTGTCGGCCGCGGACGCGGGAATCAGCCTGGACCTCGCGACACCGTCAGGAGCCCAGCGGATCGATGCCGAGGTACTGCTCGTGGCGGCCGGCCGCATGCCGAACAGCGACCTGCTCGACGTCACCGCGGCCGGAATCGAGGTCGACGCGCACGGACACGTGCACACCGGCGAAACCATGCTGACGAACGTCCCGGGGATCTGGGCGCTCGGCGATCTCGCGAACCACTTCCAGCTCAAGCACATGGCTAATGCCGAAGCGCGCATCGTCTGGCACAACATTGCGCATCCGGACCAGCCCAGGAAGGCCGCCTTCCCGGTCGTCCCCGCCGCCGTGTTCGCGGATCCGCAGGTCGCCTCGGCTGGTGCCACGGAGCGGGACCTGCAAGCCCGAGGCCGGCGCTACATCGCCTCGACCCGCCCTTACCGCGACACCGCTTACGGCTGGGCGCTGCAGGACACGACGAGTCTGGTGAAGGTACTCGCTGACCCCGAGACCCGCATGCTGCTCGGGGCGCACATCATCGGCCCGCAGGCCTCTATCCTCATCCAGCCGCTTGTCCAGGCGATGTGCCTCGGGAACACAGTCGACGAGGTCGCCTCCGGTGTTCTGTACATCCATCCGGCGCTCACCGAAGTCGTCGAGCAGGCGTTGCTCAAGGTCTGAGGCTCGGGAATGCCGGTAGGCTGATGGCAGTGGACCGGGGCATTTCGCGTGCCGATGGTCAAGTTGGTGTCGTCTGCGGTCCTGGTAGCCCGGCGCGCCCTGCGCCTGGGGTTGGGAAGGCCGAGATGTTCGGCTTCAAGATCATCACCCAGTTCGAGCGCGGTATCGTCTTCCGTTTCGGGCGCGCGCTGCCCGGGATCCGCGAACCGGGACTAACCTGGGTCAACCCGTTCACGGACCGCCTCCGCAAGGTCAATATGCAGATCATCGTGGCGGCCGTACCTGGTCAGGAAGCCATCACCAGGGACAATGTCACGCTCAAGGTGGACGCGGTTGTGTACTACCGGGTCGTCGACCCGGTTAAGGCCATCATCAACGTGCAGAACTACGCCTATGCCGTGTCCCAGGTCGCGCAGACCTCGCTCCGGTCGGTGATCGGCCAGAGCGACATGGACCAGCTGCTATCCGAGCGCGACAAGGTCAACGCGCATCTCAAAGACGTCATCGACGCTCCCACCGAGCAGCCGTGGGGTGTCCGGGTGGAACGCGTCGAGGTGAAGGATGTCTCGCTGCCGGAGTCGATGAAGCGATCGATGTCACGGCAGGCGGAGGCGGAACGGGAACGCCGTGCGAGAATCATCTCCGCCGACGGCGAATACCAGGCGTCCAAGAAGCTCGCCCAGGCCGCCGCCGTCATGTCTGCCGACCCCGCCGCCTTGCAGCTGCGGCTGCTGCAGACCGTGGTCGAGGTCGCCGCGGAGAAGAACAGCACGCTGGTCATGCCCATCCCGGTGGAACTGCTGCGGTTCTTCGACCGCGTCGCCCCGGGCACCAGTGAGGCCAGGCCGCCGGCCGAGGATGCCGACGGCAGCCTGATCGCCTGATCCCGCCGGCTAAGCGGCCGGATCGCCAATCCTTACGCTCTCCTTGCCTAGCGGACAGTACTCATCGGTATCCCGATGCGGGCGATTGCCCAGGGCTAGCATGGTGCGCCATGCGAGCAATGCGTGGCCTTGGTCTTTTCGTCCTGTGCGGCGGGCTAGTAACCGCTGCCTGCCTGGCGTCATCAGCCGCAAGCCCGGCAGCGGGCGGGGCGTCCGGGGCATCGGCGCCACGCATGCTGGCCTTTTTTGAGCGAACCCACCTGGCAGCCGGCAATCCGGACGGGCAGGCGAGCGTCCCCGCAGCGGCCCGCGCCGTGAATACGGCTCACCCGAACCACGTCATCGGGAGCGGCACGCCGGCTAGCTGCACCGCCGCGGCCGTGGTCAGGGCCGTCGCCGAGGGCGGCATCATCACGTTCAACTGCGGTCCGCGACCGGTCACGATCACGATGACCGCAACGGCCAAGGTCGTGAATACCTCGCACCGGATCGTGCTGGATGGCGGCGGCAAGGTCACGCTGAATGGCGCTGGCAAGAACCGCATCCTTTACATGAACACCTGCGATCCGAAGCAGAAGTACACAACGGACGACTGCTGGGAGCAGCAGTGGCCGCAGCTAGTGGTGCAGAATCTCACGTTCGAGAACGCGTACTCCAACGTGCGTCAGACCAGCAAGTCGAACTACGGCGGCGGCGCCGTCTTCGATCAGGGCGGTCAGCTCAAGGTCGTCAACTCGGCGTTCATCGGCAACCGCTGCTACGGGTCAGGCCCGGACCTCGGCGGCGCCGCGATCCGCGCGCTGGGCATGTACATGGGCACGCCCGTCTACATCACGCACGACACGTTCAGCGGCAACTCGTGCTCCAACGGCGCCGCGCTGAGCGGGCTGTACGCGAACTTCGACGTTCTCAACAGCATGATGACAGGCAACAAGGCGATCGGCTGGGGCGCCAACCCGGCCGGTTCCGGCACGCCGGGAGGCGGCAGCGGCGGTGCGATCTACACCGACGGCGACCACTACAACCTGACCATCGCCGGCACCGTCATCCGCGGCAACAGCGCACGCGAGGGAGGCGGCGCCATCTTCTTCGTGGTCGACTCCGGCGGGGGGACGCTGACGGTCGAGAACTCCACGTTGCATGCCAATCCGAGCGGGCAGTTCCAGAACGCCCCCGGCATCTTCGACTCCGTCAACGGTCATGACACGAAGCCCGTCGTGATCGACTCCTCGATCAGCTGAGGCAGACCACGAGGATTTTCCCATAACAACAGTGGTGCTTGTGGAGCGAACGCGTCATCGTCCGGCGGTAGGCGGCCTGCCCAGCGGCATCCGGACCGGGACCTGCTCGGTGAATGGCGCGTGCGGCGGCGCGGCCAGCTGACCGGTCCCGCAGCCAAGGTCGACGGCCACGTCGTCGGCGGTGAGACCGGGCTCGCCTGCCAGCGCATCGATGACCTCCGGCGGGTAACCGCGGCGGTAGCGGTAATAGCGGCCGGCGATCTCACCGCTGAAGCCAAGTTCGGTCACGGCGTGCTACCTCACCCGGGTGAAGCGCTCGTGCCCGATGACGGCGAGCAGCCGCAGCTTCTCGTAGGCCTCGGTGCCGCGCGGAGCGGTGAGCACGAGCAGCGCCTGGGACTGGTCCTCGGTGAACAGCGCCTGGCAGTCCACCTCGATCGGGCCGATTTCCGGGTGCACGAGGGTCTTGTGGTCCTCGAAGCGCTGCGATACCTCCTGCCGGTCCCAAAGCCCGGCGAACTCTGGGCTGACCTGCTGGAGCGCGCGCAGGATTTCGCCAGCCCGGGACCTGGGGCCCAGCATGGCGTACGCGGCACGCAGGCTGGCGACGAGGGCGCGGCTCTGCCGGACGTGGTCCTGCTCGGGATAGACCAGCCGGTCCGCGGTGCTGGTGAACCACCGGTAGATGCCGCTGCGGGCCAGCCCCGCGTACTGTGACGCGTCGCCGAACAGCGCCTGCGCCATCGCGTTCTGCGCGAGCGTTTCGCACAAGCTGGAGATGATCAGCGCCGGAGTGTCGTCCAGCCGGTCAAGGACCCGCAGCAGCGCGGGCGCGACGTGGCTGGCCGCGGCCGCCGGCCCCGGCGCGTTGTGCCCGGCTACCCGGCCAGGAGGACAGCGAGCACGCCATGCCGCTTGACGAGTTCATCGCCGAGGTCATGGACCTGCTCGAGACCCAGCCAGAGGCGAATGAGATCCAGGTCGAGCGGGTGAAGTTCCTCCGCTACGGCGAGGCGCGCGGCGACT
>DASXDG010000037.1:0-17055 GCA_036490795.1 Streptosporangiaceae bacterium | reverse complement strand
CAGGGTCCGCTCGTCGACGGGACTCCGTACGCGAACCCCGACTTCATCACGGCGCTGGAGAACTATCACCTGGACGCCGCGAAGGCGCACCGTGACCACAGCCAGGACCGGCTCCGGCTACCGGTTCCCGCCGCGGTCGGCGCGCTGTCCTGGTCGGCGAGCATGTCGACCGACACGGAGGCCTAGGGTATTTGCTGGCACGCTATCGGGCCCGCCGGGCAGTGAACGCCGTGAACGGCTCGACCCTGACCGGGGTCGGCATCGCCAGGCTCGGCCGGGCCCGGCTGGCCAGTGCCCGCGATGGCCTGCTCGTCGGCACCGGGTACCGGCTGCCGGTTCCGCCCGCGCCCGCGTTCTGCGTCGGGAACGTGATCGTGACCAAGCTGGACGCGATCGATCCCGATTCCCCGCTGTTCCGGCACGAGGCCAGGCACGCCACCCAGTTCGCCTGCTGTGGCGGGGTGCTGATGATCCCGGTGTACTTCGCCGCGGCGGCCTGGTCGTGGGCGGTCACCGGCGACTTCGGCTCGCGGAACGTGTTCGAGCGGCGGGCGGGCCTGGCCGACGGCGGCTACACCGACAAGCCCTCGCGCATCTCGCGCAGGCGGACCCGGCCAGGCACCAGCCGTACGTGACGGATCGCTCGCCAGGTCTTGCCGGTGAGCAGGAACTCGCCGTCGCCGGGCAGGGCGGCTATGCCGTTCATCACCGCTTCCGGGTCGCCGAAGTGCCGTTCGGCCGCCTTCCGCGCGTCGACGACGTCGGTGACCTCGCCGGTGTCCGGGTCTATGCCGGTCACGTAGCTGGTGCCGATGACGTTGGCCCAGACCCGCCCGGCCGACCAGGCCAGGTCGTTGAGACCGAGTACACGCTGGCCGGCCAGGCGGACGTGGGTGACGCGGAGCGGGTCGAGGGTGTCCGGATACCGGTGCACCAGTTCGCCGCTGCCGTCACTGGTGATGACGGACGCGCCGCCGGTGGTGGCGCAGATGCCCCAGCCTTCGCGGTTGTACGGCACCTGGTCCACCAGTTCGAGCGTGCGCGCGTCCCAGCGCAGCGCCACCCGGTTCTGCCAGGTCAGCTGCCAGATATAGGCGCCGCCCCCGACCCGGCAGATGCCCTCGCCGAACAGCTGCGGCGGCAATGCGGCACGCTGCTGCGACTGCGGGCGGCCGAGCCGGTACCGGCACAGCGCGGACTGCCCGTACAGGCCGGTGGACTCCCAGATGGCAGTTTCCCGCGCCGATCCGGTGCCGGTGATCAGGCCCTGGGTGAAGCCGCGCCCGGGATGCGGATAGCGCCTGACCACCTCGACTCGCCACGATCTCAGCCGGCCGCTCCTCTCCTCACCGCGAAGTTATAGCACCCGTAGCCCACATTGCGCAGTTGCACAAGCGTCACATCGGGCCTGCCCAGCAGGTCCGCGATGGCGCGGTCGGCATCCTCGCCGTCCAGCACGTAACTACCGGCGGCGATGCGTCCTCGTTCGTCGTAGGCACGGACCACCTGCTCCCGGCCGTACAGTTCCGGCGGGTACTCGTGCGGGGTGCGGTAGCCCTCGCACGGATCGGCGTGCACGAAGACCGGCCCGCGTTCGGCATAGCCGCCGGCGCCACCCGGCGGCGTGTAGGCGATCAGCAAAACCCTCTCCCCGGGACGAGTTGTCCGCAGGCAGCAGCGCAGCGGGCTGCCGCCCTCATCGTCCACCTGCACGGCGAGCACGTTGCCCGCCTCGTCCCGTCCCGCCGCCCTGATAGCGGCCAGTTCCGCCTCCGGAATCGCCTCATACGTGAGTGTCATGCCTCCAGCATCGCCCCCGGCCCACGCCACTGCTGGCGCAAATCGGACATGTCGTCCGCACCCGGTCCCGGCCGCCGGGACCGGCCGCCGGGTCCCGGCCGCCCGGGCCAAGGCGCTTGTGGCGCCGCAACCCCCACCGGCCAAGGGGGCTCGCGCGCCGCGGGCCCCCGCCGGTGGGGGCCCGCGCGCCGCAAGCCTCCTTCGCGCCGCAAGCCTCCTTCGCGCCGCAAGCCGGCGATCGCGGTGCACCGCCGAGGAGTACATCGCGCTGCTCAGCACGTTCTCCGGGCACATCGCGATGGCGGCCTGGCAGCGGGAGCGGATCTTCGGCGAAACCCGGCGGCTGCTCGGTTCGCGAAAGGTCCGGCGGCACTGGGGGGCGGCGTTGAACGTCGCCCGCCGGCTGGCAGCACCCTCGGCCGGCCGGTAACGGGACGGTCCTAGCCAAGGGGCCATAGCGAAGGGCCCGCTACCGCATCCTCCAGCAGCCGGTGGCAGGCCCGCTCGCACAGCGCGATCATGTCCTCCCTGGACAGTGCCTGCCTGGGCTGGGCCTGCCTGGGCTGGGCCTGCCTGGGCTGGGCCTGCCTGGGCTGGGCCTGCTGGGACGGGCCGCCCGCATCGCTGACCCAGGTGACCAGGGCATCCTCGGTGAATGCCAGCCAGCCGGACACGCAGATCGTGACCGCGGGGGTGACCGGCACCCCGGACTCCGCCAGACCGCGCATCACCCAGTCGGCGAGAATCGCCCGGATGTTGCGGTGCAGGCCGCTCAGCTCGCTGTCGGCGCGGACCACCGCGAGGTAAAGACCTGGGTTCTGCTCGACCACGGCGGTAAACGCGTCGAGGGCGGCGTGCAGCTGGACCGCGGGCCCTAGCGAGGGATCGGGCTCCATCTGCTCAAGCAGTTCTGTCACCACGGCCTGAATGACGGCGCGGCGGAATTTCCGCTGGGTGCCGAAGTAGTGGAACAGCAGTCCTGGCGAGACCCCGACCTCGGCCGCCACCGCCTCCACCGACACGTCCTCGATCGGACGGGTCTCCAGCATCGTCTTCGCCGCGGCGAGGATCTGCCGGCGCCGGTCGCCGGGTGCCAGACGCCGGCCATCCGGTGCGGTCTTGTGCATGCGAGACATTCTATTGACTTCTGCTCAACAAGGTCTACTGTTGAGTTCAGGTCAACAACGTCTCGTCTCGTCTCGCGGAGAGGACGGCTCATGGAACGTGCAGACGACCTGGTGCCGGGCCAGCTCGTGCTCGAGCCGCGTGACGTGCGGTTCGACTGGGCGGGACTGCCGCCGAGCTGGATACCCGGCGAGCCGCAGGCCAGCCACATCATCAACGTGCTGCACCTGCTGCTCCCCGAAGGTGAGCGCTGGTTCGTCGAGACGTTCAAGCGGGCGTTGCCGCTGATCACCGACGACTCGCTGCGCGAGGACGTGATCGGCTTCATCGGGCAGGAGGCCATCCACGCCGAGGCGCATCAGGGTGTGCTCGACTACTTCGCCACGCAGGGCCTGGATACCGGGCCCTATGTCCGGCACATGGACTGGCTGTTCCGGCACACCCTCGGCAGCCGGCCCTACCGCGACCCGGCGATGCGGCGCGAAGAGATCACCGAGGACGTGGCGATCGTGGCGGCGATCGAGCACTTCACCGCCTTTCTCGGGCACTGGGTGCTGAACGCCCGCGGGCTGGACCTCGCGAACGCGAACCCGGTGATGCTCGACCTGCTGCGCTGGCATGGCGCGGAAGAGGTCGAACACAGATGTGTCGCGTTCGACCTTCTGGTGCACCTCGACCCGCGCTACGCACGGCGGATCCGCGCGGTGGCCACCGCGTGGCCGGTGCTGGCCTGGCTGTGGATACGCGGTGCACGGTTTCTGACGTCGGCCGACCCTGGATGCGCAAAGGTACGCTGGCGGGACTATGCCGCCGCCGCGCGGCGTGGCGTGTTGCCAGCGCCGCGCGCGGCGGTCAGGTCCGCCTCCCGCTACCTGCGCCGTGGGTATCACCCCACCCAGGAGGCCTCTACCAGGCAGGCGATCGCCTACCTGGCTTCCTCGCCAGCGGCCCGCACGGCGGCCCGCTGATGGCGCCCTCCCTGAAGGGCACCGTCTCTTGAGGGGCACCGTCTCTTGAAGGGCACCGTCTCTTGAAGGGCACCGTCTCTTGAGGGGCACTGTGCCCAGGGACCTGTACGGGCGGGATAGGCCGGACCGGTTCCTGCGGAACCTGACCGCGTTCCTCGACGGGTACCGCTGGCTGGTGGAGCACGGCCGCGCCAGGACGTCGTTGCCCGCGGCGGCGCCGGTGAGCGCGCAGCCCGTCTGGCGGACGATGGTGGTGGCCGGCCGCGTCGCCGAATGTGCCGACGTGGTGTCGCTGCGGCTCACGCCGGCCGCCGGTTCGCTGCCACGATGGCAGCCGGGCGCGCACCTGCGCGTGGAGTTGCCGTCCGGCCTGATCCGGCACTACTCGCTGTGCGGTGACCCGCGGGACAGGGAGTCCTACACGATCGCGGTGCGCCGGCTGTCCGGCGCGGGTTCGGCGGAGGTGCACTCGTCCGTTGACGTCGGCTCGGCGCTGCGGGTGCTCGGGCCGCGCAACGGCTTCGCGTTCGCGGCCGAGCCGGCGCTGCTGTTCATCGCCGGCGGCATCGGCATCACTCCCCTGCTGCCGATGGTCACCGAGGCCGCCGCGCTCGGTCTCGACTGGCGGCTGGTCTACCGGGGCCGGAGCGCGGACACGATGCCGTTCGCCGATCAGGTACGCGCGGTCGACCCGGCCAGGGTGGAATTGCTCGCCGGTCCCGGCCACAACGCCGCGGACCTTGTCCGCCGGGCGCCTCAGGGCGCGGCCGTGTACTGCTGCGGCCCGCGGTCCATGATCGACGAGGTTCGTTCTTGTTTCGCCGGCGCGCTGCATTTCGAACGGTTCACCCCGGCACCGATCGCGGACGGCGAGCCGTTCACCGTCTCGGCGCGCGGTAAGGAGTTCGCGATACCCTCGGACCGGTCCATCCTCGATGTGCTGCTCGACGCCGACCGGTCCCTCCCCTATTCCTGCCGGCAGGGGTTCTGCGGCACCTGCCGGCAGCGGGTCCTGCGCGGGACGGCGGACCACCGCGACCGTCAGCTCACCGATGCCGAACGCGCCTCCGGAGACGTCCTGATCTGCGTATCCCGCGCCGCCGAAGGCGAGAGGCTGGTACTCGACCTGTGACGCGTTCCATCACCTCGGGCGGGGTGCCGCTCGCCGTATTCTCGTCCGGTTCCGCGTCCGACCCGACCGTGCTGCTCGTGCACGGCTATCCGGACACGCACGAGGTGTGGTCCTCGGTCGCGGCCGCGCTCGACGGCTTCCACGTGGTCAGCTACGACGTGCGGGGATCCGGGCAATCCGGCACGCCTCCGGACCTGGACGGTTACCGCCTGGATCAGCTCGCCGACGACCTGTTCGCGGTCGCCGACGCGGTGAGCCCGGACCGGCCGGTGCACCTGGTCGGTCACGACTGGGGTTCGGTCCAGGCCTGGCACGCGGTCACCGACCCGCGCGCCGATGGCAGGATCGCGTCGTTCACCACGATCTCCGGCCCGTGCCTTGACCACGCGGCCTACTGGTACCGCAGGCGGCTGTCCAGGCCGACCCCGCGCCGGCTCGGCCAGGTGCTCCGCCAGTCGGCGATGTCCTGGTACATAACCGCGTTCCAGCTGCCTGCCGCCGCGCCGTTCGCGTGGCGGCACGGTCTCGCCCGCCGCTGGCCGGCCATGCTGGAGCGCGGCGAGGACGTCTCCGCGCGGCCCGGGTTCCCGGCGGCGACCCTCGCCGACGACGCCGTGCACGGCATCAGCCTGTACCGGGCCAACATGCGCTCCCGGATGCGCCATCCCTCGGAGCGGCGGACCAGCATTCCGGTGCAGGTCATCATGCTCAGCCGCGACCACTACCTGAGCCGGTCGCTGGTGGCTGAGGACCTGGGCCGCTGGGCGCCGAACCTGACCAGGCGGGCCATCGACGCGACGCACTGGTCCGCACTGACCGAGAAGGGCGCCACCGTGGCGGACCTGATCGGGGCGTTCGCTTCTGCCTCTCATACCGGTGTCGTTGCCGACGGCACGTCCGGTGGTCCCTTCGCCGGGCAGGTGGTGGTGATCACCGGCGGCGGCAGCGGCATCGGCCGCGCGACCGCCCTGGCGTTCGCCGAACGAGGCGCGAAGGTCGTCGTCTGCGACCTGGACCTGGACGCCGCATCCAGAACGGCCGAACTCGCCGGTCCCGGCGCCCACGCGTACCGTGCCGACGTCTGCGACGGAGCGGCCATGGAGGAGTTCGCCGCGACGGTCATCGCGGCGCATGGCATCCCGTCGATTGTCGTCAACAACGCCGGCATCGGCCACGCCGGCACGTTCCTTGCCACCACCGAAGCGGAGTGGCGCCGGGTCCTGGATGTCAACTTGTGGGGCGTGATCCACGGCTGCCGCGCGTTCGGGTCGCGGATGGTGGCCGGCGGCGGCCCCGGTCACATCGTGAACGTCGCCTCGGCGGCCGGCTACCTGCCCGCCAAGGACCTGGCCGCGTACGCCACCAGCAAGGCCGCGGTCATCATGGCGTCCGACTGCTTGCGCGGGGAACTGGCGGGTACCGGCATCTCCGTGAGCGTGATCTGTCCCGGCTTCGTGAACACGAACATCACCCGCACCACCACGTTCTCCGGGCTGTCCGAGCAGGAGCAGGCCGCCCAGCGAGACCGGGCCACCCGGCTGTACGCCCGCCGCAACTACCCGCCGGAGAAGGTCGCAGAGGCCATCGTCAGCGCGGTTATGCACAAGCGGTCCCTGGTCCCGGTCACCCCCGAGGCCCGGGCCGGCCGTCTGCTCGCCCGCTACGCGCCCGCCCTCACGCGCGCCGCCGCCCGTGGCGGTCTCTCCGGCGGCCGCGCCGGTCTTGGCGGGGGGCCGCGGGGCAAGCGCGCTAACTGATGTCACGGCGCACGGTCCGGACGGTGCCGATGGCAAACGGGAGCAGGATCCACAGCGCGGACAAGATGAGCACGATCGGCAGCAGACGCGATACGCCAAGGGCGGACCAGAGAAGAAACGATGCCCGGTCCTGCGGGACGTCGTGGGTGAAGATGACCGGGGCACGGCCTGCGCCGCGATGGCGAGCAGCGCGGTGACGGCGAGCAGCGCACGGGCGGCACGGGTCAGCCCGCACAGCATCCGCAGCGTGGTTGACTTGCCGGCCCCCGTTCGGCCCGAGGAACCCCGTGATTGTCCCCGGCTCGCAGCCGAAGCTCACCCCGTCCACGGCGGTGACCGGGCCGTACTTCTTGGTCAGGTTGGTGACTGTGATCATGGCCCAAGCGTCCCTTCGCGGGCACGCTGGCCACATCGGCGCGATGGCTATCGCACCGGTCCGGACGGCGGCAGAATCGGGCGCCGCACCCCTACTTTCGTCGTGGCCCCTGCTTCGACGCGGGTAGTCCGCTACCGCTGGATCTGGCGGAGGAACTCGGCGTTGGAGTCGGTGTCCCTGGTCTTGTCCAGGAGGAGTTCGGTGGCCTGCTGCGAGTCGAGGACGCCCAGAGCGCGGCGCAGCTTGGCGATGGCCTGGTATTCCTCCGGCGCGAGAATCAGTTCGTCGCGGCGCGTTCCTGACGGCATGGCGTCAACCGCCGGGTACAGCCGCTTCTCCGCGAGCTCACGGCGCAACCGCAGCTCCATGTTGCCGGTGCCCTTGAATTCTTCGAACAGCACGTCGTCCATCCGGGATCCGGTGTCTACCAGCACAGTGGACAAGATGGTGAGAGAGCCGCCGCCCTCGATGTTGCGCGCGGCACCGAGGAAGGTACGCGGCGGTTGCAGCGCGGAGGCGGCGACACCACCTTGCAGCGTGCGGCTATTGGCCGGCGCGACCATGTTGTAGGCACGGCCCAGCCGGGTGAGAGAGTCGAGCAGCACGACGACGTCACCGCCGAGCTCGACGAGGCGCTTGGCGCGCTCGATAGCCAGCTCAGCGAGCCTGGTGTGGTCCTGCGGCGACTGGTCGAACGTTGAGTAGATGACCTCACCGCGCACCGACCTGCGCAGGTCGGTGACCTCTTCTGGTCGTTCGCCGACAAGCAGCATCATCAGGTGCACTTCGGGATGGCTGCGGGCGACGGCGCCCGCGATCGTCTTGAGGATCGTGGTCTTGCCCGCCTTGGGCGGGGACACGATCAGGCCGCGCTGGCCCTTGCCGATCGGCGCGATCAGGTCGATGATCCGCGCGGTCGGCGAAGAACTGCCGTCCTCCAGGCGCAGGCGTTCGGTCGGGTAGATCGGTGTCAGGTCCGCGAAGCGCGGCCGCTTCATCGCGGCGTCCGGCGCCAGTCCGTTGACCGATTCGACACTGGCTAGCACGCCGCTTTTGCCGCTGGTCTTCGCGTTGCCGGGATTGCTGGCCCTGCTGGTAGCGGCCCTTCCGGTGTCACGCGTCGCGGTGTCGGCTTTCGCGGTGCCCTCGACCAGGTCGCCTGCCCGCAGGCCGTACTGCCGGATCTGCGCTCCGCTGACGTAAGCGTCGGCCGGACCGCGGTGATAGCCGCCGGTCCTGATGAACGCATGGCCGTCGCCCATCTCGACGATGCCGGACACGGGCCGCGTATCGCCCGCCGACCGGTTGTCCTGAGCTGGCCGCGTGTCCGGGCCTGACTGCGTGTACTGAGCCGGCCGCGTGTCCGGGGCTGACTGTGCGTCCGGGGCTGACTGTGCGTCGGCCGCGGGCCGCCGTTCGGGAGGCGCCTGCGGCGGGATGTGAGTTTCTTGCATTGTCATGGTCATGACAGATTTCCTTTCGGAGAATGCGCGAGCCGGAATCCGGGCGCGCTAAAAAGAGGTATTGGCGAACCATGGAAACAGGTCGCGCCTGAAGCTAAGCTGCGGTGCCTTGAAAACAGGAGACTTTCCGGCTAGCGCCTTGAACTGGGACTTCGCGTCTCCAGTGAGATCTTCAAACGGGCCATCAGAAAGGCCACGTACTCGCACCGCGAGGATCACTTGATCGTGACTATAACGGCTAACAGCGCGGACCGCAATTTCATTCCCCCGTACACCCGGCCCGGCCGCGCCGCACCTGTTCCCCGTTACCCCTGCCGCCAGGAATCACACTGCGCTACGATCTGTCCGGATACGGGAGGGCACATTGGCTGATCAAGCCCGCGGGATCGACGTCTCCAACTATGCCGGAGACTTTGACTGGTCGTCGCAGTCGGGATTGTCGTTCGGCATATGCCGCGCGACGCAAGGTCTGGGTGCTTCCGGCACCAACTCACCCGACCCGTACCTGTCGTGGAACTGGCCGAGGATCAAACAGAAGGGCCTGGCACGCGGGGCCTACCACTTCCTCGACCCGTACCTGGACGGGGCACAGCAGGCGGAGTACTTCGTGAACACGGTCAGCGCGCAAGGACTGCTGACGACGGACATGCTGTGGCTGGACAACGAGACAGCGGGTTCCTCGCCGGCCGCGGTCGCGTCCTGCGCGGCGGCCTTCATGACGAAGCTGAGCTCGCTGCGGCCGCACAACCCGCACGGGGTGTACTCGTTCTGGAGCTTCATCGAGTCGGGCAACTGCGCGGGCCTTGGTAACTATCCGCTGTGGCTGGCCATCTACCAGAGCGCCACCCCTGGTGCGCCGTCGCCGTGGAAGGCCTGGAAGTTCTGGCAATCCGGCGGCACCAGCAACCACGACAATGACGTATACAGCGGTTCCGCGGCCCAGCTCCAGCAGTGGATCGATTCCTACCAGTCCCAGTCACCACCTAAGCCGGAGGACGAAGTGCAGTCAGGCCAGCTCAACAACGGCTCGGGTGCCGTAACCGTGATCACCGTGCCGTTCGGCAGCGCCAAGAACATCGCGTTTGGCTGCGACAACGGAGTTCAGGGGCTGCCGCCCGCGTCGCTGCGGGTTGCCATCTACGACACCGAGTGGCACATCCACGACACTGTCTCGGTCAGCTCGACCACCGGCCAGACGGTCCTCCAATTTCCCGCCCCCGCCAAGACCGGCGTGATCTCGGTCAAGCGCCTCGACGCCGGCAACGTGGTCGTCGGCTACGAGGTCTCCTGACCCGGAACTCAGTTCCTGGATCCGCGGGGCGCGGGACGCAGTTGTTACTTAGCATTATTTCGTGGCTGCGGACGGTAGTTATCCCATCGCTACTGCTGCGCAACTGGCGGCCCGCGGAGTCACTGAGTGGCGAGTCCGGCAGCTTGTCGCCGATGGCGAACTCATGGTGCTCCGGCGTGGGGTTTATGCAAATTCCGCCGCATTCACCCGGTCTAGCACGGCCGGCAAGCACGCGTTCTACGTAGCGGCGGTCATGCTGCACACGGCGGGCACGGCGAGCCACACCTCCGCCGCGCTGTTGCACGGCTTGGACCTGCTCGGCCGAAAGCCAGGAGAAACAGTTACCTTGACCCGGACCCGTCCTAGTCGAGGCAGCAGGAGCAGCCGCAACAACGTCAAGATCCATACGGCCCGCCTGCCACCGGACCATGTCACGAAGCTCTTCGGGCGTCCCGTTACGACCCCAGCCAGGACCGTCGTCGACATCGCCAGGGCATCGGCGTTCATGAACGGCGTGGTCACCGCCGACTCGGCCCTGCACGCCAGGAAGACAACCAGGGAAGATCTGGCCTCTGTCCTCGCTTACTGCCAGGACTGGCCGGGCGCCGCTGGAGCGGCTCGGGTGCTGGACTTCTGTGATCATCGATCGGAGTCAGTCCTGGAATCGTGTGCCAGGGTCGTCTTTCATAAATACGGGCTGCCGCCACCCGACCTGCAGGTGGAGATCTTCGGGAAGGACGGCTTCATCGGCCGGGCGGACTTCTGCTGGCCGCAGTACCGGACCGTCTCCGAAGCGGACGGGCTCATGAAGTATGAGAAGACGCCGAGCCTGGCCACCGACCAGCTGGAACGCGACCAGTTGTTCCGCGAGGCGAGCTGGAAGGCTGTCCACTTCACCTGGCACCAGCTCTTCAACGAGACTGATCGCGTCATCGCGTGGCACAGGACGGCTTTCGCTCGCGCTACTCCAGAGTGAGTCGTTCGTAGTCGAGGGGCCCAATGTCACCCGTTAACAGGCTCTGTCACCCGTTTCCGTGCTTGAGATCGGGACAAAAGCCATTTCTACCCGCGAGTACGGGTGACAAAGCAAGGTAACGGGTGACAGAGGCATGGCAGCGAACGGGGGGACCGGCGGCGGCGGCGGTGCCGCCGCAACGCACGCGCCCGATGTGGTGGATGTGACTGCTGAGGTGGATGTGACTGCTGAGGTGGATGTGAATCGGGATGGGGGCTGACGGCGGACCAAGCGGGCCGGGTCAGGAGCGGGTGAGGACCAGGAGGAACTCTAGGGTGCCGTGGTCTTGGGTGGTGACGAAGCCAGCCAGGCTGGGGCTCTGGATGTTGTAGTCGGAGAACAGCACCGGGATGTCGCCGACGGCCTCGATGCGGCCGTTCTTCAGCTCCGCCTGGAGCGTGAACGTGACGGGCTTGGTGGTGCCGTGCAGGGTGAGGTCACCGTGCGCGGTGTAGTCCTTGGCGGTGCCGGCGGCGGGCACAGTGTTCAGGTCGATCGGGCCGGTCAGGGTGAACGTTCCGGTGGGGTACTGGGCCACGTTCATGATCCGGCCGTCGAACTGGGCGTCGCGCTGGCTCTTGTCGCTGTGGATGGTGTCCAGCGGCACGCTGAAGCTGGCCGCGGTGACATCGGTGCCCGTGATGGTGAGGTGGCCGGTGACGGCGGATGACCTGCCGACGGCTGTGGTGTTCTGGCCGAGCAGCACCTCGCTGACCCGGTAGCCGACGACCGAACCGCTGGTGATCGTCCAGCCGCCAGCCAGCCCAGCGCCAGAAGACGAAGCGCCAGAAGACGAAGCGCCAGAAGACCCGGAGGACGACGAAGGGAGCGACAGCGCCGCCGGGGCCTTGTTGAAAAGATGAATGTACACGAACGGGCCGCCGACCGCTAGAACCACGAGAACGATGACGGCGGCGATGATCGCGCGCAACGGCCGGCGCGGCCGCGGAAGAGGCATGCGGCCCAGTGTGCACCTCCGGGTTCTGCGGAGTCTGTCACGACACCTACAATCTGCTCGATGATCGTGATAGTGGCTGGTCCCTCGGGTAGCGGCAAGACGACAGTGGGCGCGATGCTGGCCGGGAAGCTGCACTGGCCGTTCGCGGACGCGGACGACTTTCACTCGGCGGCGAACATCGCCAAGATGAGCGCGGGAATCCCGCTTACCGACGAGGATCGCTGGCCCTGGCTGCGGGCGATAGCGACATGGATGGATGAGCGGATCGCGGCAGGCGAGGACGCCGTCGTCACGTGTTCCGCACTCAAGCAGCCCTACCGGGACCTGCTGGTGGACGGGCGGCCGGACACCCGGCTCGTGTTCTTGTCCGTGGACAGCGGACAGCTGGCCAGACGGCTGGCCATCAGGCACGGGCATTTCTTCTCCGGAGAGCTACTGGCCAGCCAGCTGGCGTCGATAGAAGAGCCCGAGCCGGACTGGCAAACTCTGGTGCTGGACGAACGCGGCACACCCGCCGAAACTGTGGATCAGATCGTAAGCTGGCTGGCGGAGGCGCGATGAAGCTCAAGCTGGACTTGCACGACATCTACAACCGGGGCCAGGACATCGACCGGGCGCTGCAGGCGATCATCGACGAGGCGGTGGCCAAGAAGGCGCCGATGATCGAGATCATCCCGGGCAAGGGCTCCGGCCAGCTCAAGAAGCACGTGCTGAGGTTCCTCGAGCAGAAAGAGATCAGGGCCAAGTATCACCGGCTGGAAAAGGACTCGAAGAACTTCGGCCGACTATTCGTGCACTTTCGCTGGTAACCCTGACACGCGCGTCGGTTAGCAATGGGTAGGAACCGGCGCCTAGGGAAACATTCGGTGCAGAATCATCACATTATCTGAGACTGGCTCCGATAGGGAGGCGCACCCATGCGATCCCGCGTATTGGCTCGCCGGATTCTGCTCGTTCCGGTGATCGGCCTGGCGTTCACGACGGCAGCATGCAGCAGTTCAAGTAGCGGTACCACCGCGAGCAGCCCGCCGACCTCGGCCCCGGCAGCTTCCTCGGCGGCGGCGTCCCCCGCAAGCAGCGCATCAAGCTCCAGTTCCGGTAGCGCCGTCAGCGAGATCAAGACGAACTGGGAGCAGTTCTTCAACGGCAAGACGTCGGCCGCGACGAAGATCTCGCTGCTGCAGAACGGCCAGCAGTACGCGTCGGTCATCAAGGCGCAGGCCGGGACCGGCCTGGCCGCGTCGGCGACGGCGACGGTAACCACCGTGGTGCTCGAGTCCTCGACGACGGCGACGGTGAACTACAACATCGGCGTCAGCGGGGCCAGCCTCAACAACGAGACCGGCACCGCCGTGCTGGAAGACGGCACCTGGAAGGTCGGCGACGTCAGCTTCTGCGACCTGATGAAGCTGGAAAACGGCGGCACCATGCCCTCCATCTGCTCGTCGGCGGGGTAAATGGCCAGAATGTGGGCCGGCCGGGCAGCCGGGCCGGCCCAGGAGACTGCTGAGGTCTCGAACCGGGGCCAGCGCATGGCGCTCGGCGTGCTGTGCACGCTGCTGTTCCTGACCTTCCTGGACAGCACGATCGTCAGCGTCGCCCTCGGCAACGTGCAGAGCTCCCTGCACGCCGATGTCGCCGACCTGCAGTGGGTGGTCTGCGCGTACACGCTCACGTTCGCCAGCATCATGCTGGCCTGCGGGATGATCGGCGACGAACTCGGCCGCAAGAAGGTCATGCTGGCGGGCGCCGGCGTGTTCTGCGCCGGCTCCGTGCTCTGCGCCACCGCGCCGAACGTGCAGATGCTGATCGCTGGCCGCGCCGTGATGGGCCTGGGCGCCGCGGCCAGCGAGCCCGGCACGCTGTCCATGCTGCGCCAGCTGTACCCGGACGAGAAGGCGCGCACCCGCGCGATCGGCGTCTGGGCCGCCACCTCAGGGTTCGCGCTCGCGGCGGGGCCGCTGATCGGCGGCATCCTTGTCGGCGCGTGGAGCTGGCGCGGGATCTTCTGGTTCAACCTGGCGTTCGGACTTGCCGCACTGATCATCGCGGCCAGAATCCTGCCGGAGAGCGCAGACCCGTCCGCCGCGCGCGTGGACACTCCGGGCACACTGCTCGGGGCCGGCGCGCTCGCCACCTTGGTCTTCGCGATCATCGACGCGGAGACCGCGGGATTCGGGTCCACGCTGGTGATCGTGCTGCTGTGCTTGAGCGTGCTGCTCGCCGCGGCGTTCATCTGGCGGGAGCGGCGCGCGGCGTACCCGCTGCTGGACTTGCGCTATCTGCGCGTTCCGGCGTTCACGACCGGGAACATCGCGGCGTTCTGCACGTACTTCGCCACGTTCGCGATCTTCTTCTTCACCGCCCTGTTCCTGGTCGAGGTCGCGGGTGCGTCCGGCTACCGGCTTGCCGCCGTGTTCTTGCCGATGACCGCCCTGATGGTCATCTCCTCGCTGCTGGCCGGCCGGTGGACGGCGTGGGCCGGGCCGCGGTGGTCGATCGCGATCGGCTGCGTCCTGTTCGCCATCGGACTGCTGCTGTCCAACAACTACCTGAACCCGGACCCGTCCTACGTCCCGCTGGCTATCTCTCTCGGCGTGGCCGGCATCGGCATCGGCACCACGGTCGTGCCGATCACCTCGGCGGTCATGTCGGCGGTGCCGGCCGAACGCTCGGGCATGGCCGCCTCCGCGGCCAACACCAGCCGGGTTATCGGCGCGGCCGCCGGGACGGCCGTGCTGGGCTCGCTGGTCAACTCCCAGCTGCGGGCCAGCCTCACCGGGCAGATGAACCACCTGCACATCCCCGTCCCGTTCCAGAACCTGGTGGTCAACGCGCTCGAGACCGGGCAGATTCCGCGCAACACGGCGGCGTACGCCAGCTTCGGGAAGCTGGTCCAGGAGGTCATCGGCGCGGCCTACCAGGCATTTCACCACGGGCTGCACGCGGCGCTTTACCTGTCCGCTGGCCTCGCCCTGCTCGCCGGACTGCTCGCGGTTTTCACCCTACGCGCGAGTACGTCTTGACTTTTCGTCCCTGATGAGCGATTCAGTTATTGGACGAGCAATGACGCACGGCCACCCTTGCTAGTCGCGCCAGCGGAGAGGGACGGACCATGGTCTGCTATGCCCGAAGGGCAGCCTGGATCGCGATCTGCGGCATCATCGTCCTCGTCATGCTGGGGGCGGACCAGACGCACCTGTTCAACGTGGTCGGGCTGATGATGACCCTGGCCATCGTGCTCGGCGGTGCCGCCACCGGAGCCGGACTCACCGTGCTGGCGCTGCGCTCGGTCCAGCACAAGCGCGCCGCGACAGGCGCGTGCGTGACCTGCCGGTTCCAGTGCCAGCACGCGATGACCCCTCCGCCCGCACAGCGGGGATGGCTGATCAGCACCGCGGATCGTGGCGCGGCGCGGGAAAAGGTCTTTGTGCCGATGCCGCGCATCCCGGTCCGCGACCAGGCCGGCCCGCAATGGCCGGATCAGCCGCTGATCACCACTGCTAGTTCTGATTCATAAAACGCATCGGCGTGTTACATATTCGGCGGCCATTACTCTGCGTAACATCTGAGTCACGTCTAAATGACAATGGGGGATCGGTGACTCGCAAACTTATCGCGGAAACGTTCGGTACCGCCGTGCTGGTGTTCTTCGGCGTCGGCGTCGCAACACTCACGTTCGGTTTCCGCTTCTACGGCCTCAGCCCGGCGGCGGGTGATGTGGCCACCGCGCTGGCGTTCGGCATCGTGCTGCTCGCGCTCGCCCACGCAATCGGACCGTTGAGCGGCTGCCACGTCAACCCGGCGGTGACGCTCGGCGTCCTGCTCGCCAGGCGGATGACGCTCGCCGAAGCGATCGCCTACTGGATCGGCCAGTTCGTCGGCGGCATTCTCGGCACGCTGCTGCTGTGGGCAGTCGTCGCCAGGGTTCCTGACTACTCCAGGTCCCAGGTCGGGCTCGGCGCCAACGGCTGGGGAGCGGACTCACTGCTGCACATCAGCCTTGGCGGCGCGTTCCTTGTCGAGGTCATACTCACCGCCGTGTTCGTCTTCGTGATCCTCGCGGTCACCGGCAAGGAGGGAAACGCGACGACAGCAGGCCTGGTCATCGGGCTCACGCTGACCGTGATCCACCTGATCGGCATCCCGCTGACCGGGACCTCGGTCAACCCGGCGCGGAGCCTGGGGCCGGCACTGATCCTGGGCGGTACCCCGCTCAGCCAGGTCTGGTTGTTCATCGTCGCGCCACTGGTCGGCGGCGTGCTGGCGGCCGCCATCCAGTACGTCCTCTATCCGCCGTCGACGCCCGCGGTGGCCGAGAACCCGCCCGCCGAGGCCGTCGCCGTATAGAGCGTGATCGCCGGGTACCGGTGCGGCGATCGGACGCACCGGTACCCCAGGGCCGGGACCTACCGGGCGGCCAGCTTGCTGAGCGCGTCCGCTACGCAACCAGGCCGCTCGACCCACGGCAGGTGCCCGGCGTCAGGCACGATCATCACCTCGGCGTCCGGCAGCAGCGCCGCGGTCTGCTCCCCCTGGCTGACCGGCATCGGGCTCTTCGCACCGAGCACCAGCACCGCGGGTACGCCGATGCCGGCCAGCTTCGCCGCGAAGCCACCGGACAGATGCTCCGCCACGGACCCGAAGGTCCCCGCGTAGGCGGCAAACGACAACCGCCAGTCGGGTGAGAACGGGAGAATGGCGGCGGGGTCCGCGAAGTAGCCGGGCCAGAGCAGGCGCAGCGACTCGGTCATGTCATCCTCCGTCGGCTCGGGACCGCCGAGGCGCTCGGACACCGCGGTGTAAGCCCCGACGTTCTCCGGCAGCAGCCGCTCGCCCAGGTGCTGGCCCATCTCGACCACGCCGCCGTCGCCCGCGGCGCCGAGCGAATCCACGAGGACCAGCCCGGTCACCCGGTCAGGCGCGGCGAGAGCCAGGTGCAGCGCCAGGTGGCCGCCCCAGGAGTGCCCGAGCACGACGGCCTGCTCGATGCCCAGTTCGTCGAGCACGGCGATGGCGTCGGCCACGTGGCTTTCGATGGTGAACGGACCGCTCAACGTTGAGGGGGCCAGGCCGCGCTGCTGGTAGCTGATCGCGCGCCAGCCGCGGATCTCCGCGCCCAGTGCGCTCATGTAGTCGGTCAGTCCTGGGCCGCCGTGCAGCAGCAACA
>DASXDG010000036.1:0-7702 GCA_036490795.1 Streptosporangiaceae bacterium | reverse complement strand
CCCGCGACCGTCACTGATGCCAAAAGGAAGCTGTCGCAGGAACGCCGGGTCAGCAGGCTGAATGCGTTCCGCGAGGTCACATCCGCGCTGCAGCTGGTCAGCGATGATCCGCCCGAGCTCGATCTTCCCTCCCGTGACGGCTTGCTGGTGCTCCCCGAAAGGATGCTAGAGCGAGCGGTATCTGAGATCCCGCCGGGATTTGATCGTGCGCTCGTCAGCTCCGCGGCGCGCATGGGGCTTCATGTCTTCCTGACGCGGGACAAGGGGATCTTGAGGCATCACGGCGCACTGCGGCCGTCCGGGCTCCTCCTGGCATCGCCACTCGACATATTTGAGGAACTTCTTGCCTGCGGTGCCTTCCACTGCATGCTGGAACCGCGCTGTGCTTACTGGCCCATGCCAGACCAGATGCGAGTTGGGCACCTGATCCGGGCCCTGCCTTCTCCCGCCGGCTAACTTTCCCGAACGCTCTTACTCTCCCGTCCGAAGTCTTGGTGAGTTCGCTGCCCGAGCGGGGTCTTATGCTCGGGTGGCTTTCTTGCAGGGGCCGGTAGAGGAGCTTGTCAGGGAGATGACGGTGCCTGTCGGCGCCAAAATTCAGCCGACGTTGACAAAAACCAGGCTGATCGAGTTCGGGCCGCGCGCGGCCCGGCTGCGGGCAGCCCGGGGCGAAGGGAAACCGGAGACGTTCAGCTTCCTGGAGTTCACGCACATCTGCGTGACCTCACGCGGCAGGCGCTTCTGGATACGGCGGATAACCGATGCCAAACGAGGCCGGGACCACACACGACAGACGACCCCGAACGCGAGCTATACGTCTCGCATGCCCGTGCGGCCAGTGTTCCGTTGGACCGGACCGCTTGGTCTGCCCCGCTCGGGCGGTGACAGGATGACCGCATGGCCATCATTCACCAGGCCACGGCAAGCCCCGCGACCTCGATGACTCGTACGGGGTCGGCATGCGGCGGGCCGGCGGGCTCCCAGTCCTCGCCGGAGCTCAGGTACGGGTACCACAGCAGGTCCCGTCCGAGACGCACCTGGACGCGGCCGACGGTCACCTTGTTCGCCACCACGTAGGCTGATTCCCCGGTGGCGCCGCGGAGCGCGGTCATCGCTCCCTTCAGCAGATCAGCTGCGTCGGGCTGTTCCTCGTGGGGGTTCCAGCCAGAAGTGAGGGTCTCGAGCCCGGTCTGGCCGCCGTACCGCCACGCTAGCGCCGTCCGCGCCAGCAGCCGGCCATCGACTCCGCTGCGCGCGGCGATCCGGCCAAAGGCCGGCGTGCCGAAGGCGATGTCGGCCCGCCGCGCGAGGTCGGCGTCCTCGTCAAGGCCGAGGCCGGCGTCGGGACTCGCACCGGTCACGAGTTTCCATGCGCGCTGGGCCGCGTCGGCGGCCAGGCCGACCAGGTCCTCGCGCAGCCCCGGGTACGACGAGGGCGGGTCCACAGGTATGGCCGACGGATGTCCTGCGTGCGTGGGCGGCAGCGGCGGCGTGGGGATGGGGCCTCGTTTCGGCCGGACGGCGAAGACCTCTCGCGCGTCGACGCCAGTGTCCTGCACCGCTTCCGCACGTTCCCCGGCTGGGGCCGGCTCCGCCGCGCGGCGCCGGGACCGGAGTCCCGCCAGGACTTCGTCGCGGGTCCGGCCGCGCAGCAGGAGCAGCACGAAGGGGTCCGTGTCGAGGGCGTCGGCGACCAGGAAGCATGCGCCCGCCGAGTGCTTGCAGGGTTCGGCATCGTCGGGGCAGGTGCACCGCGGCCCGACCTCCGCGACGCCCGGGACCAGATCCAGCCCGGTGCTCGCCACGTCCTGGGCTATCTCGGGCGGCAGCTCACCGTCCAGCAGCGCCGCCGCGCGGCCGACATGGGCGGAGATCACGTCAAGGACCCGATCCCACTCCTCGTCGGTGAAGGGCCTGACCCTGATCCGGATGTCGTATGGCACGGCCATCCGGCCCTGCGCCCTGGCCCGTGCCTCCCCCGGCATCAGCGCCAGGTCCCTGACCTGACCGCTGGCGGCGTACTCGAGGCCTCGCGGCATCCGGTTCGGATCCAGCCGCGACCGCTCCTCGAAGGTGGTGATCCATGCGGACGCCCACCAGGTCCGTTCAGCGGTCATACGGTCTCCCGGAGGGACACGAGCTCGGCGAGCTCATCGTTGGACAGCTCGGTGATCCATCCGTCGCCGGACCCGACGACCGCCTCTGCGAGGTCACGTTTCTTCTCCAGCAGCTCCGCGATGCGGTCCTCCAGGGTGCCCTCGGCGATGAGCCGGTGCACCTGAACCGGTTTGTCCTGCCCGATCCGGTAGGCGCGGTCGGTGGCCTGGTCCTCCACCGCCGGGTTCCACCAGCGGTCGTAGTGCAGCACGTGGGTGGCGCGGGTCAGCGTCAGCCCGGTGCCCCCGGCCTTCAGCGAAAGCAGGAACACCGGCACCGTGCCTGCCTGGAACTCATCGACCATCTCCTCCCGGCGGTGCACCGGCGTGCCGCCGTGCAGGAACAGCGAACCGATCCCGCGCCGGTCGAGGTGTTCTTGCAGGATGGCGGCGAGCTGCGTGAACTGGGTGAACACGAGCACCGACTCACCGGAAGCGAGGATGATGTCAAGCAGTTCGTCGAACGCGGCGAGCTTCCCTGACCGTCCCGCATAGGAGCCGTCCGTCTGCTTGAGGTACTGCGCAGGATGGTTGCAAATCTGCTTCAGCGCGGTGAGCAGCTTGAAGACCAGGCCGGCCCGCTCGATTCCCTCCGCCTCCGCGATCGCGGCCATCGTTTCCCGCACCACGGCCTCGTACAGCGTGACCTGCTCGCTCGTCAGCGGCACGATACGGTCGGTCTCGGTCTTCGGTGGCAGCTCCGGCGCGACGCCCGGATCGGTCTTCTTGCGGCGCAGCAAGAACGGACGGATGAGCCTGGAGAAGCGCGCCGTGGTATCGGGGTCCCGGTAGCGCTCGATCGGTACCGCGATGCTCCGGGTGAATCCCTCAAGGTGACCGAGCAGACCCGGCGTGGTCCAGTCCAGGATCGCCCACAGGTCGGCCAGTCGGTTCTCCACGGGCGTGCCGGTTAGCGCCACCCGGGCGGCGGCCGGCAGTTCCCGGAGCGCCCGGGCGCTGCGCGATTCGGGGTTCTTCACGGCCTGTGCCTCGTCCGCGACGATCAGGCCCCAGCGGATCTCGCCGAGCCGCGTGGTGTCGCGTAGCAGGATGCCGTAGGTCAGCAGCACGATCTCGTCGGACGCGACGCCGGACAGGTGCCGTTCGCCGCCGTGGAAGCGGCGGACGGGCACATCGGGCGCGAACTTGCGGATCTCCCGTTCCCAGGTGCCCAGCAGGGACGCCGGGCAGGCGACCAGGGTCGGTCCTTCCGCCGTCGTCCGGCGGTGCAGGTGGAGCGCGATGATCTGGATCGTCTTGCCGAGGCCCATGTCGTCGGCCAGGCAGCCGCCGAATCCCGCCGCGCACATGCCCGCCAGCCAGGCGACGCCACGCCGCTGGTAGGGGCGGAGTGTCGCGGCGAGGCCGGGAATTGAGTCGAGTACTTCGGGTTCGGCGGCGAGCGCGGCGACCCGGTCGGCCAGTTCGGCGAGCGCACCCTCGGCCGCGACCTCGACCCGCTCGCCGTCGATCTCGGCAGAACCGGCCAGAACCGCGCCGAGTGCCTCGATCGTGGACATGCGCGTCCGTGGCGGACGACGAAGCCGCGCCAGCAGGAGCGGATTCAGCGTCACCCAGTGATCACGGATCCGCACCAGCGGTCGTTTTGCCTCCGCCAGCTCCGTGACCTCGGTTTCGTCGAGCTCCTCGCCGCCAAGCGTGAGCCGCCACCGGAAGCTCAGCAGCGCCTGAAGGTTCAGGCCGGCGTCCGTCACCTGACCGGGCGCCTGCATCGGAACGGCTGTCGCCCTGAGGTCATCATCGAGCAGGGCGCTCGGCCACAGCACCTCGATGCCGACCCCGGCGAGTTCCTCCGCGGCCGAACCGAGCAGGTCCGCGATCGCGTCATCGTCGATCTCGAACCCGGCCGGCCGCGCCTGGCCAAGTGCCACCCCGAGCGGCGGCCACACCGCCGCGCCCCTGCGGAGCGCGAGCAGCAGGTCGGTTTCCGCGCGCACCCCGAACCGCGACAGCACGCTCTGCGGCTGATCCCACAGTGTCGCGGCGTCGACCATCAGGCTTGGGTCCGAGCTGCTGCGCAACTGCAGCACAACGCGGAAGCCAGGCTCGGCGTCCTCCGGTTCCTCGACGCCCTCGAAGTCCACTGGCCGGTGCCAGGACTCGACCCGGAGTCCAAGCCGTGCACCGGCGGACATCCCGCCCGCGCTGTCCGCCAGCCAGCCGGACAGGTCGCCGACGTGTACCGGCTCGGGCGCGCCGAACGCTGATGACCCGGTAACCCGGGGAGCCGCCGGCGTCCGCACCATCACGTCGGCGATCGCGTCCCACAGGTCACGGATAAGCGACTCGGGCGACCGCAACCGCATCGGCCGGCTCCCGGGAATGCCCAGCGCATGAGCCTCCGGCGGAAACGCCGCGGCCAGCTTACGCAGCCATGCCTCGTCGTCGGAGTCAAGCGGCCCGGCCCGCCAGGCGTCAACACCATCGGCGGTGACCGCGGGCAGAATGCGGCCGCGCGCGATCAGGCCGGCGCCCGCCGTCACGGCCGAGGCCCACACGCCGAGACTGCGCGGCACACTGCTGCCGTTCGGATCGATGGACAGCAGGCTCGGGAGCACCGCTGTGACCGGCAGCACGCGCGCGGAGACCATACGCTTACGCACGCCATACTGGCCGCCGTCGAAAACCAGCTCAACCTGGTCCGGGCCGCCACCGGTACGCCAGAAGGCAAATGAGCCACGCCGCGGAACCGCGTCAGGAAGAAAGGTCGCTTCAGCCGAACCGATCAGCACTTTGGTGACGATAACGCACGCTGCCGCACCCGCGCCTCCCGTTTGGTCCCTAACCTTTAAATCAGACGCCTTGAGGAGGAGCAGATGACTAAAGCCGCCCGAGAACGCCTCGCTAGGTTGCTCGGAGGCGAGGAGGCCGGGGCTTTCAGCGGGCAGGTGAGCCTGCCCGCTGACGTGCCGCGCCTTGAGGTGGAGGGTGTCGGGCCGATCCGTTTGCCGTGAAGGCGGCACAGGCCAAGAAGCTGTGCGCGGTGGCCAGTCCCGCGAAGTTCGGGCACCGGGATGAGACGATTGTACGGACCCGGGCAGTTCTTCGTCCCGCACTGACACCGACAAGAGCGACGCGATGATCGGCACGCTGACCGTGACGCTGCTCGACCACTCCTACACCGCGCGCGGGCTGCGCTGGGGCAAGCTCAAGGGCGCCGATGCCGACCGGGCGGCGCTGCTGCGAGCCGCGGCGGACAAGGCGGACTGCGAGGCTGTGCTGGCGCTCGCGGAGATTAAGGAGACCTGGGACACCGAGGCGCGGAAGATCACCTACCTGATCAGCTCCGAGCTGACCTCGGCTGGTGGAGCAGCGAGGCGGTCTCCTTGTACGTCCGCGACGCCGAGATCCGCGCCAGCACCCCGACCGCAGAGATGAAGCCCTGCCAGTCGGAGTACACCGGCTACATGGGCAACTGGGGCGGAACGTGGCGTAGTGCAGGCAGTCGTGGGCGTAGGAGCGCACCAGGTCCAGCGCGGCGGCCTCCGGCGAGGCCGGGGCCGGGCCGGTGAGGTCGCCGAGCACGGTGACGGCGGCGTCCATCTGGATGTGCCGGTAGCCCTGGGCAGCGTGGTGGAACCCGCCGTGGCTGCGTGCCGTGCCGGGCCCGGCCACCGAACGGGTGCCGGCCCAGACGCGTTCCAGCGGAAGCAGGGCGCGGATCCCGAACTGCTCGTAGCGGGCGGCGGATGTTCCTGGCCGCCGCTTACCCGGACGTCATCGCCGCCGCACGGGCTAGGAGCAACCGCTTCCGCGAGCAATCTTCATTGACAGAAACTGCACTCGCCGACCGCTAGAAACGACAAACCGGGCATTATGTCGGCCGGAAGTTGACAATACAGATTCCTCTTCACAGGTCAGAGCCGTGTATCGCGGAAACTTCGATGTCACGGGACAAGACCAGATCGGAAGCCGTGCGCCGGGCTGCAGCTGGCTCCCCGTATTTGCTGCGCAGCTCGTGCTTGAGCACCTTCCCTGCGTCGCTGCGCGGCAGTTTGTCTACGACGACGAGCGCGGTTGGCTTCTTGTACGACGCCAGCCGGTCGCGTAGCCAGCCGGTGAGCTCGTCGAGTGTCGGCGGGCCGGCCGGGTCGGCCGGGACCACAACCGCGACCGGTGTCTCCCCCCAGCGTTCGTGCCGGGCGCCGATCACGGCCACGTCGGCGATCCCGGGATGTCCGGCCAGGGCGTTCTCAACCTCCGCGGAGTAGATGTTCTCTCCGCCAGAAATGATCATGTCCTTCTTGCGGTCCACGACGTAGATGAAGCCTTCGTCGTCCTGGCGCACGAGATCACCGGAGTGGAACCACCCCCCGGCGAATGCCTCCGCGGTCGCCACCGGGTTGTTCCAGTAGCCGGCCATGACCGTCGGGCCGCGGTAGACGATCTCACCGATCTCGCCCGGGGCGACGTCATTCATGTGGTCGTCGACGATGCGGACCGGGACCGTCGCAACGGGCTTGCCGACCGACCCGGTCTTGCGGACCGCGTCTTCGCTAGGCAGTGACGTGGTGACGGGGGACATCTCGGTCTGGCCGAAGAGCGAGACGATCTCGGCGTGCGGAAAGGTCTTCGCCATCGCCCCAAGCAAGGTGGCCGTGGCCGGCGCGGCACCCCACGAAATCAATCGCAATGATCTGGTGCGGCGGGTCGCGTCCGGGTGGGCGCAGAGCACTTGCCATTGTGCGGGCACGAGGAACATGCCCGTAACGCCTTCCGATTCAACGACGTCCAGCGTTGAATCGGCAGTGAACGGCGCGGTGGGCATGATCACCGTGATGGCGCCCGCGAGCAGCTGCGCCGGCAGGTTGCCGATGCCAGCGATGTGGAACAGCGGGACGTTGACCAGCCCGATTTCGTCGTCGCGGAACAGCCGGGACGTGCGTATCGCGGTGAGGGTCTGCATCAGCAGGTTCAGGTGGGTGAGCATCGCGCCCTTGGGCAGGCCGGTAGTGCCCGAGGTGTACATGATCAGCGCGATGTCCCGCTCGTCGATCTCCACCTCCGGCGGATCGGGCTCGGTCCGGGTGAGGATCCCCTCATAGGACTCGACGTCGCCGCTGTCGCTGGCGTCGCCTGCAGCGTCCAGGCCAGTGACGATAATCTTGACCGGGCCGCCGGCCCCTTTCGACGCGACGCGGGCCAGTGCGGCCAGCATCGCGTCAGTGATGAGGACCGTCGCGCCGCTGTCGGCTAGCAGCTGCGCAACCTCACGGGCGGCGAGCCGGAAATTCACGGGTACGGCGATCGCGCCCAGGAGGTTGGCGGCCAGCACCGCCTCGAGGAACTCGGGCCGGTTAGTCATGAGAACCGCCACCCGGTCGCCCTTGACGACGCCCCGCGCGCTCAGCCCGGCCGCCAGCCGCCGCAGCCGGTCATCCAGCGCGCGCCAGGTGGTTGACGCCCCGTCGAAACGCAGTGCCACGGCATCCGGACGCGAGTGCGCGTGCCGGGCCACGTGATCGACCCAGTGCGCCCCGCTGTACGGCAGCCGGAGACCTGACATCGGCGTCCTTCCTTCCGTG
>DASXDG010000035.1:0-30979 GCA_036490795.1 Streptosporangiaceae bacterium | reverse complement strand
GTGCGGCTGCCGCGCTAACGACTGCCGTGGGTGCGTCGCGTCAGGGCAGCCTGTTGACGTCGATCGTGTCAAGGTCGCCGTTGAAGCCGTCGATGCCGTTGGTGGCCCCGCCACCGCCGGACCACTGCCACATGACCGCGTACGGGCTGCCGCTGCTCTGCCCGCCGAAGAACTGCGCGCACGGGCCGGTCCCGTGGCCCAGGCACCAGCCGTACGGGTAGGCGCCGGTGTAGTTGGTGGTCTCCGGCTCGTACGTCCACTCGTAGGCGTGCTTTATCAGCGAGTCGGTACCGGTGCCGAAGATCGACGACCACACTCCCGCCGAGGAATACACGCCGACCTTGTAGGACGAGTGCGCGGTGACGTAATCCCAGAACCCGTTGAAGTCGGCCCGGTCCAGCGCCGTCGATACGGAGGACTTCTTCACCACGCCGCTGCAAGGGGAGGTGTAGACGCTGTTCCAGCCGTTGTCGGGGGCGGGGGAGATGCCGGGCAGCTCGATGTCCATCCACACCACCTTGTAGTCGAAGTAGCCCTTGGCGATGTCAGCCAGTGCTCGCGCCGCCTGCTGAGCGCCCCAGGTGCTGGCTTCGGCCGCGCTGCCGTTGTAGTGCGGGTCCACGCCAGGCCCGCCCATGAACCAGTACGCACCGGATCCGACGCCCGAGTGGTAGGTCGCGTAGTTGGTGTGTGCCTGCGAGTTGTCGGTCGCCGAGAAGGCGAGAAAGTGTTCCTGGCCGCCGCAGCCCAGCCAGTACGCCCAGTTCCCGGTCATCCCGATGTACCCGCCGTAGGTGCCGCCCAGATACGGCATCTGATACGGCGCCTTGCCCGGTACCGTGACCGGCAAGCTGTCGGTACCCCACCAGAACCCGGTCGGCCCGTTATGAGCCGGCTGTGCGGTCGCCGGGGTCTGGCTCAGCAGCCCGGTGAGCAGGAGCAGTGCCATGCATGTCCCGAGTCCGGTAAAGACCCGCCTCTTCGTTCGCGACGTGGACACGCCGCACCTCCTCAGCATGTTGGTGATGCGCCCGGCACAAGTGAGGCTAACCTCTGCCGCTCCCCAGCGCGCGGGAGGACGAGGCGGGTCTCCGCGAGTCATCGGTCGATGACGGGTGGCGTGGAGCTGGATGACGCTCCGGCCGCTGTCGCACGCCGCGTCAGCTAGCAGGCATCCGGGTTAGCAGGCCCAGGCACCACTGCTTGTTCTTGCAGCTGTTGGTTGAGCTTGTTCTGTCAGCGCGCGAATCACCCTGTTCAGGTGATGCCCTGTCACCTCGATGGGGGAAAGCCTGAGATCGGTGAAGAGCTCGTACGGCGGCTGGACATGAGCGAAGGAGTATTGATGGCGACGCACACGGCGGTACCGGCGCAAGAGGCGGCGGACCGGCTTGCTATCCGGGAACTATTCGACGCGTACGCGCACTGCGCGGACCGGCGCGACGCTAAGGGCCAGATGGCGCTGTTCACCGCCGATACCCGTTTCCTGGTGTACATGGACCGCGGTTCTGACCAGCCGACTCAGGAGCTGACCGGCCGGGAAGCGCTGGCGCCGGTCTTCGACCAGCTGAATACCTACCAGGCGACGATGCATTTCAACGGGCAGAGCACGGTGGTGCTTGACGGCGACCGGGCCGAGGGGGAGTCGTACTGCATCGCCCACCACCTGTACGAGATTGAGGGTCAGCGCACGCTGATGGTCGCGTTCATTCGCTACCTGGACCAGTTCGCCAGGCAGCCCGACCGCTCCTGGCTGTTCGCCGAGCGCAAGCTGATGGTCGACTGGACCGAGACCCGTCCATCCACCCCCTGACGTAGCGGTCCGGCTCACGCGGCCCTGGCGTCGGGTGGCCCGCGCTAGCTCGGCTCGGCCCGGCTTCCGTCGGCCCGGCTCGGCTCGGCCCGGCTCGGCTCGGCTCGGCTTTGTCACCCCACTGATGGACCTTGGTTGGGTGGGGGTGGGGGGTGGTTGTCTGCAATGTGTGGTTACGCAGGTTTTACCTGGGGTGGTTGCGGCGGGTATGGCGGGGCGGGAGAGTTGCCGGGTCGGTAGCTGCGGGTTGCCGATGCACCCTCGGTGCCGCCAGTTACTGCCGTTGTCACCCTGACCCTTGACTGAGGTCCTGTAACGGTTCTGCGGGGCTGGCGGTATCCGGGACGCCGGACTGTCGACAGGGCATTGCGCTGCGAGCGCCGCTCAGTGGGGTTACGGCGGCGTCCCGGTTCCGTGTACAGGGGTGCCTCCCCACTGGGCTTAGCAGCGAGGAGGCTGTGATGAAGTATGCCCTAGTCCAGGTTCTGCCCGATGTGCCGCCCGGCGGTGTCTGCGCGGGGATCGACTGGGCCGCCGGTGAGCACGCGGTGTGCGTGGTTGACCTGGCAGGCCGGGTGAAAGACCAGTTCACCGTGACTCATGACCGGGCCGGGCTGGCCGCGCTGACCGGGCGGCTGCACGCGGCCGGCGCAGCCGAGATCGCGATCGAGCGCGGCACCGGGGTGCTGGTCGATGCTCTGCTCGGGGCCGGGCTGACGGTCGTGGTGATCAGTCCCCGGCAGGTGAGGAACCTGAGGTCCCGGTACGGGTCCGCAGGCGGCAAGGACGACCGGTTCGACGCGTTCGTGCTGGCCGACACGCTGCGCACGGACCGGGCACGGCTGCGGCCGCTGGTCCCGGACACCCCGGCCACGCTCGCCTTGCGGGCGGCGGTCCGGGCCCGCAAGGACCTGGTCGGCCACCGGGTCGCGGCGTGCAACCAGCTGCGCGCCCACCTGTCCGGGGCGTTCCCCGGCGCGACCGGCCTGTTCAGTACGCTGGACAGCCCGGTCAGTCTCGCGTTCCTGGCCCGGTTCCCCAGCCAGCAGGACGCCGCCGCGCTCGGCGAGCAGGCCCTGGCCGCCTGGCTGGGCACCCTGCCGCACCGCGGCCGCACCGCGGCCCCCGCCGTGCTCGCGGCCCGGCTGGCCGCCGCCCCGCCCGGACCCGCCGCCAGCGCCGCCGCCCTGGCCGGGGTGACCGCCGAACTCGCCGCCGCCACCGCCGGGCTCGCCGCCCGGATCAAGGCCCTGGACAGCCAGATCGCGGCCCAGCTCACCGCGCACCCCGACGCGCCCGTCTTCACCGGCCTCCCGCACGCCGGGACGCTGCGCGCCGCCCGGCTGCTCGCCGAGATCGGCGACAGCCGCGCCCGTTACCCCGACCCCCAGTCCCTGGCCGGCATCGCCGGCATCACCCCCGTCACCCGCCGCTCCGGCACCTTCACCAGCCACGACTTCCGGCACAGCGCCAGCCGGCAGCTCCGCGACGCCCTCTGCGACTTCGCCGCCGGATCCCGCCTGTCCAGCCCCTGGGCCGACGCCATCTACACCGCCGCCCGCGACCGCGGCAAAGACCACCCCCACGCCACACGCATCCTCGCCCGCGCCTGGACCACCATCATCTGGCGCTGCTGGCACGACCACGCCCCCTACGACCCCGCCAAGCACACCGCCCTCCAGACCCTCCTGGACCACCAGGCACAACCATGACCCGCACCCCGCCACACTAACCACCACACCCAGAAGAACCCGGCCGGAAAACACCGGCCGGGTTCTTTCACACCCCACCACAAGGTCCATACAGGGCAACCGCTACCTTGCTATGTCACCCGTACTCGCGGGTAGAAATGGCATTTGTCCTAGCTTTCGCCACGCGAACGGGTGACAAAGCCGGCTAGTGGGTGACAGAGACCGCTTCGGCGGCCGGAGTGGTGGGGGGTGGGGGCGGATGGGGCGGTAGTGGGTGGGCCGGGCGGTGGGGGGTGGATGGGGCGGGGGGGGGGGGGCCCAGGCCGAGTAGAGCCTGCACGAGCACTTCGCCGAGCTCCGCGGCCGTGGCCAGGCAGGCCGCGTGGGAGCGCTTCGCCCGGGCAGGGAGCACGGAGGAATAATTAAGCTAGGCTGAGCGGTATTATTAGCGGAGCTAACGATACTACTTATCCTTCCGGGGGTGGCCGGTCATGGCGTTGCGCGGGTTCGAACCGCGGCAGATGGTCTCGTCACTCCACCAGCGCAACTACCGGCTCTATTTCTTCGGCCAGCTCATCTCCGTCGCCGGCACCTGGATGCAGACGGTGGCGCAGTCGTTCCTGGTTCTGGATCTGACGCACAGCGGCACCCAGCTCGGTCTCACCACGGCGGCCCGGTTCGCGCCCATGCTGGTCTTCGGTCCGCTCGGCGGCCTGTTCGCCGACCGGCTCGACAAGCGCAAAGTCCTGTACCTGACGCAGACCCTGCAGGGACTGCTGGCCGGGGCCTTCGCGATCCTGCTCGGCACGGGCTCGATGACCTTGTGGTGGGTCTATGTGCTCGCCATTCTGCTCGGCTTCGTCAACGTCTTCGACAACCCGGCCCGGCAGAGCTTCATCTCCGAGATGGTGACCCCGCAGGACCTGCGGAACGCGGTGACGCTGAACTCGGTGGCGATGAACATGGCCAGGGTGTTCGGCGGGGCCGTCGGCGGGACGATCGCCGCCGCGCTCGGCCTGACGCTGTGCTTTACCTGCAACGCCTTCTCGTTCGGCGCGGTCCTGATCTCGCTGGCGATGATGCGGACCGCCGAGCTGTTCCCCGCCCGGAAGGTGGAGCGCAAGAAGCGCCAGGTGCGCGACGGTCTTCGATACGTCCGGACAACACCGGAGCTGCTCATACCGCTTGTTATGATCTCGGTCGTCGGTACCCTCGCCTGGGAATTCCAGGTGACGTTGCCGCTGATGGCCAGCAAGGTCTTCGGCGGGAACGCGGCCACCTACGGCGTGATGGCCTCGGTGATGGGGGTCGGCGCGGTAGCCGGCGGCATGATCTCCACCGCCAGGACCAGGCCGGGCAGCCGGACCCTGTGCGTGGCGGCGATCGGCTGGGGCGTCGCGATCCTGGCCGCCGCGGTCGCGCCGGATATGCCGCTGGAGCTGATCGCGCTGGTCTTTGTCGGCTACGGCAGCATCACCTTCAACTCGTTCGCCAAGACCAGCCTGCAACTCGCGGCCAAGCCGACCATGCGCGGCCGGGTGATGGCGCTGTGGGCGCTGGCGTGGCTCGGCTCGACGCCGATCGGCGGTCCGATAGTCGGCTGGATCGGCCAGGACGCGGGCGCCCGCTGGTCCCTGGTCGTCGGCGGCGCGGCGACGCTGGTCTGCGGCATCGTCGCGCTGCCCGCGCTCACCCGCATCGACTGTAGTCGGGCCACCCGCGAAGCGGCCGAGGGGGATGTCCTCGTCGCCGGCGACGCGCCCGAGGCGCCCGTCGCCGCGGGCAGCGGCGCTACCGCGGTCTGATCGTATTTTCCACGAGAAATGTGCTGGCGCCCGCGAGGCGCCCCCTCTTACTGGTGACGAGCCAGTAGGAGGCGGCAATGACCGTTGTCGAGCTAACCCGGGTAGAGGCGGCACACCAGGAAGCGGTGGTGCTGGACGGGCGTTACCGGCTGGACGCACTGGTGAGCCGCGTCGGCGACACCACCTTGTGGCGGGCGGCGGACCTGCTGCTGTGCCGCCCGGTGGCGGTGCATCTGCTGCCGGCCGGGCGGCCGGTGCCGGCTCGGCTGGCCGAGGCGGTGCAGGCCTGCGCCCGGGTGAACGACGCCCGGCTGGCCACGGTCTTCGATGTCGATTACGACGCCGACCACCGGTATATCGTGTCCGAGTGGGTGTCCGACCCGGACCTCGAGCAGCTGCTGCGCAGCGGCCTGCCGGGTCCCGCGATTGCCGCCGAAATCGTCGCGGCGGCCGCTTCGGCCCTCGCCGTTGCGCACAAGGCTGGTCGCCCGCACCTGCGGCTGACCCTCCGGTCCGTGCACTGGGGGAGCAGCACGCTGAAGATCACCGGCCTCGGCCTGGACGCGGCCCTGTCAGAGGCGGCCCTGTCAGAGGCGGCCCGGTCAGGGTCGGCGCTGTCTGAAGGGGCGCTGGCCGACGCGGATGCGCTGTCCGGCGCCGAGGCCGCCGCGACGGACACGACCGCGCTGGCCCGGGTGCTGTACGCCCTGCTCACCGGGTACTGGCCCGGTGACGAACCCAGTGCGCTGCGGCCCGCGCCGCGGCACCGGACCGGCCTGTGCGAGCCCCGCCAGCTGCGCCCCGATGTGCCGCCGATGCTGAACGCGATCGTCTGCCACGCGCTGGGCGGGCAGGCGGGGTGGGGGACGCCGTCGATACGGACGCCAGCCCAGCTCGCCGAGGCGCTCTCGGCATGGTGTGTCTCGGCGCAGCAACGGCCACCGGCAGCGGGACGCCGGCCCGTGTTCCGCGCCGCCTAGCGGGAGGCGTTGTCCTCCTCGCCCCACTGGTCATCGCCCGGCACGGATTATGCCGGCTGTCCCGCCAGGTACCGCATGTTGCGCAGCGCGACGGACATGATGGTGTTCGTCGGGTTGTGCCCGCCAGAGCTGACGAACACGCTCCCGTCGGCGACCCAGACGTTGTCCAGGCCATGGACCCGGCCGTAGCTGTCGGTCACGCTCGTGGCCGGATCCGAGCCCATCATCATGCCGCCCATGATGTGGTTGCCGGTGGGCACCCCGCCGGAGTTGTCCGTGCCTGGTACCGCGACCGCGGCGCCCGCGCCAGCCTTGATCATCATCTCCTTGACCACGTTCGCGTAGAACTGGAGGGCGAGCTGCTCGTATTTCTGCTCGTTCCAGGTGATCTGCGCGACGGGCAGGCCGAAGACGTCCTTGACCGTGGGATCGAGCGTGACGGTGTGGTCGAGGTAGGGCAGGTCATCGCCGATGAGCGAGCAGCCCGCGAGCCGGTCACGCAGGATCGAGGACCGCATCAGCTGCTTGAATTCGGTGCCGAATGGCCTGGCCGGACGCAGGAAGGCGAGCAGCGTCGTATACGCCTGCCCTTCCTCGATCGGGTCCTGACTGCCGCCGAGTTCCATGATCCCGCCGCGGATGTAGGGCAGGCCGTTCTTCTTCGCGAACGCGCGCGCTCCGGGGAAGTCGGGGTCGCACGCGTCTTCCGCGCACTGCGTGATCGATCTGCCCCGGTAGGCGTGCATCCGCTCGTCGAGGAAGATCGCCGTGCCGTCGAGGAACGCGTGCAGCATGAGCCGCCGGCCGAGCTTGCCGCTCTGGTCGGGAAATTCCGAGATCAGGGCTAGCCGCACGGTCTCGATTCCGGACGCGGCCATGACGACCAGATCCGCGCTCTCCGTCCCGGTCACCGGACCGTCATCGCTCATCCGGATCCAGCGGACCCCGGTGGCCTTCGTCCCGCTCAGCGTCACCTTGGTCACCATCGTCTGCGGGACGAGCCGCACCCGTCCGGTGCCCAGCGCACGCCGGAGCGGGATCAGCGCGGCGGGCCTGGCCACCACGGGGCAGCCGTAGCCGCTGCAGAACCCGCAGTTGTTGCATATGTGCTGGTCGTTGTAGGGCTGGGTGTTGGCGGCCATCGGATACGGATACGGATGCATCCCCATGGCCTTCGCGCCGGCCGCCACCGTCACGGACGAGTACTGCTGTGCTCCCGGCGGCATGGGCAGCGCCTTGGTGCGCGGCGCGTGCTTCAGCACGAGGTCCGGTATCGCCGCCACGTCGCCTTGCGCGCCGATCAGTTCCTCGACCTCGTCGTAGTACGGCGCGATCTCGGCGTAGGTGAACGGCCAGTCCGCCACGTCCGCCCCTGGCTGCGGGCCGAGCGCGGACAGCGTCTGGAAGTCGATGTCCCACAGCCGCGGTACCTTCGCGTCCCAGTGCGTGGTGCCGCCGCCGACGACCTGCGGCAGTTCGTCTACCGCGCCGGTGTGCTGGACGGGAGTCTGCGCGTTCGGCCGCCAGGTGCGCGGGCAGGTCAGCGGGTCAGGACCGGCGAAGTAACGGACGTTCAGCTTGAGGTCGTCGTTGGAGAAGACAGTTCCGAACGGTCCGGGCCCGGCCAGGTTCGTGAAGTGATTGGGGCCCTTTTCATAGACCACCACATCCCAGCCGGCCTGGCTGAGTTCCATCGCGGCTATCGACCCGCCGGCGCCGCTGCCGATGACGATCGCCTTGCTCATACCGCACCCTTACTTCTTCATACGGCACCGAGAAACTTCAGCGCAGCGGCTACGATCGGCGTCTTGCCGACCGGATCGGGCCCGTCGGAACGGGATACCTCGTCGTCGGTGTAGCCGCGCGGCTGGCTGTCGCCGGGATAGCTGATGTCTTTCCAGCCGGCCAGGTCGCGGTTGCCCCCGTACTCGGGGTTGGAGTACAGGCCTTCAATCGTGTGCTCGAACAGCAGCGAGAGAAACGAGCTCACCGCCACCTTGGCCAGGACCTGGTCCTGCTTCGCGGCGCTGACCTTGGTGAAGTTCCCGCCAGCTAGCTTGTCGAGGCTGGCGATGCCGGTCCGGTACTGCCGTTGCCAGCCGCCGACCCGCTTGTTCCACGCGATCTTCGTGACCGGGTCAATGGACAAGAACATCGCCATCATGTCCGGGCCGGACGTGTGCCGGTTGCTCCACGGACCGCCGGCGAAGACCTTCGGCGTACCAGTCTCGGTGAACATGCTGAGCATAGTGTCGATGTAGCCGGTCACGTCCGCCTCGCGCGCGCCCGGATGGCCGGCCTCGGCCGGGTCATCTGAGGGGCCGGGCGCGATGCGCGCGGTGGCCGCCTCGACCACCGCGGCTTCGTGGTCGGTGAAGAAGCGCGACGACCGGGCGGCGGGCACACCGGACGACGAGGTGCATCCAGCCGCCGCCACCGCTGGCGCCGCGATCGCGGTCATCATGATGGCGCGGCGCCTCACCTCATGACGTGACCCTTCCTCAGGCACAGGTTCATCATGAGAGAACGCATATGCGGACGACAAGGAACGTATCCGAACCGTGTCATCGGCGTCCCGCGGCGTGTCGCCGCGCGGGCCGTCGGCATAGAGTACGGGCATCGGCGTTCAGGCGTCACATTGGCATCTCCTGCACCGCGGCTGATCGCAACAGCGCGGTAATTCGTTCCAACGCGGTAAAAAATCCTGCTGTGAGCAGCTATTTCTTCCGCGTTGGAACGAATTACCGTATTAATCCATTGGTGGTGCCAGATCGCCGCGTCAGTCGCCAGCCAGGTCGCGCGGAGCCGCCGGAACCGGGCCGAAGCCGGAACCGGGCCGAAGCACCACGGCCAGTTATGACGGATAAGCCGGTCATGTTGAAGGCGGCCAGCACCTTGGTCGGGCGCAGGCGCACGACCAGCTCGCCCGGCACGCCGTTGCGCTTGCCGAACTCCTCGGCCTGCTCTTCGCCCATGTAGCGGCGGGCGATCACTGTCGCCGTGCGGACCAGTTCCGCCAGGTCCTCGGACAGTTCCGCCTCACCTTGCACCTGGACGAAGCCGTACGGAGCTTCCTCGAGGTCAACGCACAGCGTGGCGCGCGGGTCGCGGGCAAGGGCGCGGCCTTTGGCCGTGTCCTTGCCGGTGTTGAACACGAGGGTCCCGTCCTCTACCACGAACCAGACCGGTGTGACCAGCGGCCGGCCGCTGGCGGACAGGAAACCGAGCTTGCCGGTGCGGGAGCCCTGCATGAGGAACTCCCGCACCTGCGGATCATCGATGGACGTCATTCGCCCAGTTTCTCAGGAACCGCTCGCCGGCAGCGACGAGGCGTTCGTCGCCGGGTTCGGCGCCGGTGAGGGCGCCGGCACCGCCGGGGCCGGAGACGAGCCCGACTTCAGCGCGGCCAGGCGCGCGTCGAGTTCCATGTCGTCGCCGAGGTTGCCCAGGCTCTCGAACTGCGCGTCCAGCGAGGACGACGCCAGTTCCGCGGCGCCGCGGACCTTGGCTTCCTCGCGCCGGACCTTCTCCTCGAACCGGTTGACCTCGCTGGTCGGGTCCAGGATGTCGATGCTCTTGACCGCCTGCTGCACCTGGTTCTGCGCCTGCGCCGTCTTGGCCCGCGCGATCAGGCTGTCGCGCTTGGTCTTCATTTCGGTGAGCTTGGACTTCATCTGCTCAAGGCCGGTCTTGAGCTTGTCCGTCACCTCGCGCTGCGAGTCGATGGTCGCCTGCGCGGTCTTGACCTGGTTCTCGGACTCCATCTGCTTGCCGAGGGCTACCTTGGCCAGATTGTCGAACTTATCCGCCTCGGCGGTGTTGCCGGACGCCCTGAGCTGGTCACCGCGCTGGCTTGCGGCGAGCGCCTTCTTGCCCCAGTCGCCGGCGGCCTGGACGTCCTGCTTCTGGTCGTCTTCCATCATGCGCAAGTTGCCGATCGTCTGCGCGATGGACTGCTCCGCCTCGGAAATGTTGTTGCTGTAGTCCCGGATCAGCTGATCGAGCATCTTGCCCGGGTCTTCAGCGGAGTCCAGCATCGCGTTGATGTTGGCCTTCGCCATCTGGGTAACGCGACCGAAGATCGTCTGCTTAGCCATCGATTTCCCCCATTAGAACTTGCCGCCGACGCTGTGCCGGCCGCGTGTGCTGGCGCCCCCGTAGCTCCCTGCTGCCGGTGGTGCCATCCGTCCCGATCCACCGCGGGAACCGCCTCCCGCGCCGCCAAGGATGCTGTTGATGAGAATCCCGCCAAGGACGGCGCCGGCCATGCCGCCCATGCCGCCGCCACCTCCTCCTCCGCCGAACATGCTGCCCGCCCCGGCGAAGCCGGACACATCCTGCTGTGCCTCCTGGTACGCCTGGGTGGCCATCGAGTCGGCCTGCTGCGCCTCAGCCAGGGCGCTCTCCGCGTCCGTGGGGGCCAGGGCCAGCGCCCGCTGCAGATGCCGATGCGCCTCCGCGACCCGGGTCCGTGCGGTGCTGCCGACTCCGCCGCGGTTCGTGGTGATGAAGTCAGAGGCGGCGGCGATCGAGCTGCGCGCGGTCAGCACCGACTGCTCGAGCGCGGCGGCGGCCCGCTGCTGGCGGACCTGCGCCTCACGGGCGCCGGACAGCGCCTGATCCAGCCGCGAACTGGACTCCTCGAGTGCGCGCAGCACCTCAAGCGGATCCACCGGGCCGCCCGCCATGGCGGTGCGGACCTGGGTGGCTACCAGCTGCGCCTGAACGGCCGGCTCGCGCAGCCCCTGCTGCCCGCTGGCCGCCGCCTCGGCGACGTTGGCGTCGACGGCGCTGAGCGCGGCACCCAGCGCCGCGCTGGCCTGGGAAAGCTCGCCGGCCCGCCGGTCGATCCCGTCGAGCAGCTGCGTGGCCTGGTCGTCGGCGAGCTGTGCCGCCTGTGCGAGCACCGCGGCACGCGAGTTATCCCCGCTGGCCACGGCCTGCTGCGCCTGAGCCAGCGAGCTCTTCAGGAACTCAAGCCGGGTCGCCGCCTCATCCGCGTTCTGCGCGACAGGTGCCGCCGCCGACGGCGCGTACTGCGTGCTCAGCTGGGCGAGCGTGGCCCGGGCGGCAGCGAGCCTGGATTGCTGCTGCTGCGCGGACGCGCCGATCTGCTCGATGATCTGCGGCGCGTTGGCCTCCAGGTCGCGGAGCTTGTCGAACGCGGCCGCCTGCTCGTCGAGCAGCTTGTTGGCGGTCTCGCAGTGCGTGCAGAGCTCTTCCAGCATCTTCCGCTTGGTGGCGTCATCCTCTGGGATGTCGTCGTCGAGCAGCTGGCGGAGCTTGAAGGCGGCGGCGAGTTCGGACTTCGCGGAATCCATCGCCTTCGTGAACGGCTCGATGGCGTCATCACCGAACTGCGCGGAGGCGAAGCCAAGCTCCTGCTCGCTGGTCTTGATCGAGTCGTCGGTGGTGACCAGCAGGTGGCCGGCCTTCGCCTCGAGTTCCTTCAGGGTCAGGGCGGGCGGTGCCTGGCTCGCGCCCGGCCGCCCGGGCGACTTGCGCCTGCGGGACATGAAGAAGTAGGCGATCAGGGCGAGGATAGCGAGGATCACGATCACCGCGATGACTCCGCCCGCCCCGCTGCCGCTCTTAGCCCCTGCGGGCGCTGTGCCAGGGGTGATCGTCGGCGCCGGGATCGGCTGGCCGGCGAGCGCCGCCGCGTAGCCGTTGGCCGCGCCGATCGCCGCGCCCGCCCAGTCCGACTCGCGCAGCGCCGGCTCGATCGCGGTCGCGCCGACGTCGTCCAGTTGCTTGGTGCTCAGCGAGAAGCTGGTGTCGGTGGACACCGCGTACTGGCGAGCCTGGGTGGCGACGCCGAGCAGCACGTCCCGCGCGCCCATGCCGGCCTGGGTGGCCGACTGGTCGGCCCAGGAGCCCGGGCTGGTGCCGGAGAAGTCCTTGACGTACGTGACGAACAGCTTCACCCGGTCCTTGGCGTACAGCGACGCGATCGCGGCCTGGACCGATTTGAGCTGATTCGGGCTCAGTGCGCCGACCCGGTCCGTGACCTGGGCCGTCGGGCCGAAGGGCGCGTCGGCGAACGCGGGCGCTGCGCTGACGCTCATTACCGCGACTGTGCAGATGGCGACTATGGCACGTTTTAGCACGCACTACCCCCCGGTTAGTGCCGACACCCCAGATATCGCCATCCTCCCCAGGTCACACGCGGTTAACCCCTCGTAACGCGCCGATGGCGCCGCCGGTCACGCTCTAGCGTGCCGGCGGCGCCATCGGGCCGGGTTAGATGCCGGGTTAGATCAGGCCCCCGGGGCGGCCATGGGGTCGACGCCGGCCAGGTCCGCACGGGTCACCCGGATCGCGAGCAACGTGATGACCAGAGCGGCCAGCGAGATCCCCGCCGAGACCAGGAAGCCGTGCGAGAATCCGACAGCCAGTGCGTGGTGCTCCATCTGCGCCTGAGCCGCGGCCTGCTGGGCCTGGGTCAGGTGCGCCCCCGCCTTGCTCGCGGCGGCAGCGGCCTGGGAGCGCATGCTGTTCGCGAACGTGCTCCATGCCACGGTGCCGAGCACGGCCAGCCCGATCGAGCCGCCAACCTGCTGGCCGGCGTTGAGCAGGCTGGACGCGACGCCGGAGTCGTTGTTGGCGACCTTGGTCAGCGACACCAGTGAGATCGGCACGAACAGCAGGCCAAGGCCGATGGCCGCGACGATCAGCGGGCCGAGCAGTCCGCCGACGTACGAGCTGTGCTCGTTCAGCCGGGACAGCCAGAACATCCCGCCCGTCATGAGCACCGCTCCGGCCACCATCAGCGGCCTGGCACCGATCCGCTGCACCAGCTGCGAGGCGATGCCGGAGGCGACGATCATCCCGACGACCATCGGCAGGTACGCGACGCCGGTCTTGATCGGGTCGTAGCCCCAGACGTTCTGGATGAAGTAGGTGAGGAAGAAGAACATGCCGAACAGCGCCGTGCCGATCAGCAAGATGATCCCGTACGCGCCGGACCTGTCGCGGCTCTTCAGTACCCGCATTGGCAGCAGCGCGTGCTCGCTGCGTATCTCGATGAGGACGAACGCGACGAGCAGCACCGCGGCCGCGGCCAGCGACGCGACAACCTTCGTGTCACCCCAGTGCGAGACGCCGTTCTGGCTGGTAGCCGCGTTCGACAGACCATAGACCAGGGAGCCGAGGCCAAGCGTGCCGGTGATGGCGCCAGGGAGGTCGAAGCGACCGCGGCGCCGGTCGGACTCGGGCAGCACCCGCGGTGCGGCGAAGGCGACGAGGATGCCGATCGGCACGTTGACGAACATTACCCAGCGCCAGGAAGCGTAGGTGGTGAGCAGCCCGCCGACGATGAGGCCCACGGCCGATCCGGCCACGCTCATCGTCGCGTATACGCCCATCGCGCGGTTGCGCGGCGGACCCTCGGGGAAGGTGACGGCGATCAGCGCGAGCGCGGTCGGCGCGGCCAGCGCGCCACCGACGCCTTGGACGGCGCGAGCGGCGAGCAGCCAGGCTTGATCGGTGGCGAATCCGCCGACCAGCGAGGCGACCGTGAACAGCAAGATGCCGCCGATGAAGATGCGGCGACGTCCGAGCAGGTCACCGGCCCGGCCGCCGAGCAGCAGCAGGCCGCCGAAGGTCAGCGCGTAGGCGTTGACCACCCATTCCAGGTTGGTGTCAGAAAAGCCGAGGGCGCGCTGAATGTGCGGCAGCGCAACGTTGACGATCGTCGCGTCGAGCACGACCATCAGCTGCGCTGTCGCGATTACGGCCAGCGCCAGGCCCAATCGTCGCGGTGCCGCGGCTTGTGCCGAGCCCCGCGCCGCCGCCGTGGTGGCGGCCTCTGATGTCGCGGACAAGGTATATCTCCCTTAAAAGTGGGCGTCGTTAACCACCGCCTTGACCGGCAGGCCAGGCGGGCGTCGTTTACTGTGGAACCCCGTTTTAGATCAGAACGATCTGTGTGCTAACCCCCAATCGCGTGCTGTCGACCCTTATGACGACGGCACCGTCACGGTTGTGACAGGTGCACCTCCTTCGACCCGGCCGAGCATCTTGTTCAGCAGCCCGAGAAAACACTCACGCTCGCTGATGTCCAGCGCGTTACTCCACGGAGTCCGCGCCGTGACTTCCCGGATTATCTCGTCGCGCACCGCGCGCCCCCGCTCGGTGAGGACGAGGTTCTTGACCCGCCGGTCCCGCTGCGATGGCTCACGCTTAGCGATGCCCTGCCGCTCCAGTGAGTCGGCGATGACCGTGACGAAGGACGCGTCGCAGCCCAGCCGCTGGCTGAGCTCCTTCATAGAGATGGGTTCGTCGAATTTGTGCAGGGCCATAGCGTCGCTGCCGCTGAGGCCGTGGCTCGCGCCTATCTGCTGGCCCAGGCTGCCCATGCCCTTGAGAAGTTCGATGAGCGCGTCCATCACCTGCGTGTTGAGCTCTTCCTCGGTCATGACGCCCACCTCCATCCCGTTTCCGTTACCTGAGTCTATAAACGTTTGAGTAGCTCAAGTATATTTCCCGCCGTCGCCACCTACAAGTGAATTTTTCCTCGTGATCTTCCTGAGCTGGACACCGGGATGCCCGGAACGCCTGGTTCTGGCCGTCGAGCGCGCCGTCAGGACCGCCGTTCGGGCGTCGTGCGGTCACCCAGCCGTCGACTCCCGCATCGCTCCTGTCACACCGGTCACTCTCGCTGCTCACCGCCTCGGGTCGCTGAGAGTTAGTACGGTAATTCGGCTTATTGCGGAGGAAATCATTGCTGTGAGCATGGTTTTTTACCGCGTTGGACTTATCTTCCGCGTTAACGGCACCCGATGTGGTGCTTGGGGTGGCAACGAGACGGTCTCGCATTATTGGTGTCGAAGGTGACAACGAGACGAACTCGCATTGATGGTGCCAGTGCGGCTGGTGGTACTGGCCGCGCACGCGGCTCTACGCCGGCCGGCTGGCAGGAGGGCCGCCGGCCGACGATGACCGGCGCTTAGGCGAAGCGCCTGGTGGGTACGCGGTGCTTTGGGTCGTATTTGGCTTGTGTGCAACTGCCGGCGGGTTTGCGGCGTCTACAGCGGTGGCGCACCCATGCACGGGTGCTGGACGAAGGAGTGACCCGCGATGGCGGATGACCGCGTGCCCGATAGCCGAATAGCGCCGGGGCGCCGGATGGTACTGGCCGGCGCGGTGGCGGCCGGGGGAACGGCGCTGCTGTCCGCGTGCAGTGCCGGGCCGGCGTCCACCTCGTCGTCCGGGCCCGCCTCCGCCGCGGCATCCGCGTCCGCGGACGGTTCGGCCGCGGCGCTTAGCCGGTCCCGCGGGCCGGTCCCTGGGGCGCCGAAGGCGGCCGACTGGACGGCACTAGGCCGCGACCTGTCCGGACCGCTGGTGCGCCCGGGCGAGGCCAGCTACACGCTGGCCAAGCGGCTGTTCGACCCCCGCTTCGACGTGCTCACGCCGGCCGGCGTCGCGTACTGCCGCAGCCCGCGGGACGTGTCCACCTGCCTCGCCTTCGCCCGCAAGTACGGCGTGCCGGTCGCGGCGCGCTGCGGCGGCCACAGCTACGCCGGCTGGTCATCGACCAGCGGGCTGATCATCGACGTGACGCGGATGGCGGGCGTCGAACTGAACGGGACCACCGCCACCGTCGGCGCGGGCACCCGGCTCATCGACTTCTACAACGGGCTGACCGGGCGCGGCCGCGCGGTGCCCGGCGGGTCATGCCCGACCGTCGGCATCTCCGGGCTCACGCTCGGCGGCGGCGTCGGAGTGGTGGCCCGCGCCTACGGTCTGACCTGCGACAACCTGCAGTCCGTTGAGCTGGTCACCGCCGACGGCACGATCAGGACCTGCGACTCCAGCGAGAACTCCGACCTGTACTGGGCATGCCGTGGCGGCGGTGGCGGCAATTTCGGGGTGGCCACCTCGTTCACCTTCGGCACGCACCCGGCCGGGGACATCGTGGTGTTCTTCCTCTACTGGCCGTGGGCCCAGGCCGAGCAGGTGCTGTCGGCCTGGCAGTCGTGGGCGCCGAACGCCCCTGACCAGCTCTGGTCCAACATGCACCTGTCCGCCGCGCCGGGCGGCGGCACGCCCACCATCGAGGTCGGCGGCACCTACATCGGCAGCCCCGGCGAGGCGTACGCGCAACTGGAGAAGCTATACGCGGCGATCGGCTCGCGGCCGTCCTCCTACTACCTGAACAGCATGTCCTGGCTGGACGCGATGTTGCTGGAGGCGGGCTGCAGCCACCTGACCGTGCCGGAGTGCCACCTGCCGGCCCAGGCGGCTGGCGGCCAGCTCTCCCGCGCGTCGGAGTTCGCCAAGTCCGACATCTTCACCAAGCCGCTGAGCAGCGCCGGCATCGGCACGCTGCTGACCGGCGTGGAGAACCTGCGGGAGGTCGCGGGCGCGCCGGGCGGATCTGGCGGCATCGCGTTCGACTCGCTGGGCGGCGCGGTCAACCGGGTGGCCCCTTCGGCCACCGCGTACGTACACAGAAACGGGCTGTTCCAGGCCCAGTACACGACCGGCTGGACGGTCCAGGCCGACGGCGTCCCGTCGGCCGGAGCGCTGCGCCAGCGTGCGTGGCAGCGGCAGTTCTGGCAGTCGATGCGCCCCTACGCCAGCGGGCAGGCATACCAGAACTACATCGACCCCGACCTGACGACATGGCGCAGCGCCTACTACGGCGCGAACCTCACCAGGCTGACCCAGGTCAAGGCCGCGCACGACCCCACCGGTGTGTTCAAATTCCCCCAGGCGCTCTAGGCCAGACGGGAGAAGTACCGATGCTGTTCTTATATATGTCTCTTATAGATCAATAGCTTTTATCCTAATGCGAGGCAAAGGGTACGGTATGGACGGCGGTGCTCCGGGTAGATGGTGATCTGATGACGGCTGGGCTTGACAGCACGGTCCGTATCCTGCTCGTCGAGGACGACGACGGAGACGCGCTGATCGTGGAGGACCTGCTCAAAGAGGCAGGCGCTGATGTCGCGCTGCGCCGGGCGCGGTCCTTCACCGAAGCCAAGCGGCTGGCCCACGACGCATCCTGCGTGCTGCTCGACCTCGGGCTGCCCGACTCCCAGGGACTTCAGGGGCTGGCCTGGCTGACCGAGCACGAGCCCGACGTAGCCGTTGTCGTGCTGACCGGCGTTCACGACGAGCACCTGGGCGCCGAAGCGGTCCGCGCGGGTGCGCAGGACTACCTGTTCAAGGGCGAGGTGGCGGCCGGCCTGCTGCATCGCGTCGTCAAGTACGCGATGGAGCGCATGCGAGCAGAGCAGGCTCAGCGTGAACTGCACGCGGCGCGCATCTACGCGCAGGAGAACGCGCGGCTCGAACGCGGCCTGCTGCCCTCGCCACTGCTGACCGATCCCAGACTGGCGGTGGCCGCGCGGTACCTGGCGGGCGGGCAGCAGATGCTGCTCGGCGGTGACTTCTACGACGTGGTGCAGGACACGGACGGCTGGGTGCACGCGCTGATCGGGGACGTGTGCGGGCGCGGTCCGGCCGAGGCGGCGCTCGGCGTCTGCCTGCGGGTTGCCTGGCGCGCCCTGGTGCTCGCGGCCTCGCCGCCGGGGCAGATCCTCACCACGCTGGGGCGCGTGCTTGAGCACGAGCGACAAGACGACACCATGTTCGCGACGCTGTGCATGGCGTCGGTCCCGCCCGATCGCGGGTCGGTCTGGGTACGCCTGGCCGGGCACATGCCGCCGCTGCTCATCGCCGGCGGCACGGTCCGCGAGCTGGAAGCGCCGGCCAGCCCGCCGCCCGGACTTGGCTCCGCGGCCGACTGGCCAGGAAGCGAGCACGCGATCACGGAGCGGGACTGGTCGGTGCTGCTGTTCACCGACGGGCTGATCGAAGGACGGATCGGCAAGGGACCGGAACGGCTGGGCAGCGATGGCCTGATCGAGCTGATCGTGAGCGCGCGCACGGACGAGCCGGGGCTGACCGACGACGAACTGCTTGACCGGCTGATCGACCAGGTGCGCAAGCTCAACCAGGGGGATCTGGACGACGACCTGGCCGTGCTGTCGCTCAGCCGCGCTGCCGGGGCCGGATCATGATCGTGGTCGTGGCGGCGCTCGCGGTGGTGATCGTCTGCCTGGTGGTCGTGATCGTGGTGCTCGCGAGGCGGCTGCGCGGGGCGGGGGCACTGACCGCGCGGGAGGTGGCCGCCGTCCGCGGCGAGCAGTCCAGCCTGGAGGCGAGGGCCGCCGACCTGCAGCGTTCCAACGCCGAACTGGAGCAGTTCGCCTATCTAGCCTCGCACGACTTGCAGGAGCCGCTGCGCAAGGTGGCGAGTTTCTGCCAGTTGCTGCAGCGCCGCTACGCGGGCAAGCTCGACGCGCGTGCCGACCAGTACATCGAGTTCGCCATCGACGGGGCGAAGCGGATGCAGGCACTGATCAACGACCTGCTCGCGTTCAGCCGGGTGGCCCAGGCGACCCCGCGGCCCTCGCTCGTGTCCAGCGACACGGCGCTCGCCCAGGCCAGGACCAACCTTGCGCAGGAGATCGAGAAGTCCGGCGCGACGATCGAGGCGGGGCACCTCCCGTTCGTGCTCGCCGAACTGCCGCTGCTGACCGCAGTCTTCCAGAACCTGATCAGCAACGCGCTGAAGTTCAGCGGTACCGCGCCGCCGAAGATCGTGGTCTCTGCGATCAGAACAGGCACTATGTGGCAGTTCGCGGTTACTGACTTCGGGATCGGCATCGACACGCAGTACGCGGAGCGCATCTTCGTGCTATTCCAGCGGCTGAACGAGCGAAGCGCCTACCCGGGCACCGGCGTCGGGCTGGCCATGTGCAAGAAGATCGTCGAGTACTTCGGCGGCCGGATCTGGCTGGACCCGAACGCCTCGGCCAAATCGGGGCAGGGAACGCGGTTCTGCTTCACGCTGCCAGGAGAGCCCGACGATGACTGACGCCACCCCGATCGATGTCCTGCTGGTGGAAGACGACGAGGGCGACGCGCTCATCATCCAGGAGGCCTTCGAGTACTACAGGATCAAGAACCGGCTGCATGTCGTGAGCGACGGTGAACAGGCGCTGCGTTACCTTCGCCAGGCGCCCCCGTATGAACAGGCGCCGCGGGCCGGCCTGATCTTGCTCGACGTCAACCTGCCCCGGCGGGACGGGCTCGCGGTGCTCGCCGAGCTGAAATCCGATCCCGACCTGCTCATGCTGCCGGTGGTGATGCTGACCAGTTCGCGCGCCGAGGAAGACATCTTGCGCAGCTACGCACTGCACGCCAACGCGTACATAAGCAAGCCGGTCGATTTCGAGCATTTCATCGAGGCGATCAGGCAGATCGACGACTTCTTCCTCACTCTGGTGCGGCTGCCCCAGTAGACAGCACCGCAGAAAAACGGGCCCGACACGCCGCAGATGTCCGGGTCTCGCGGTCCGGGCGCCCCCAGACTGGAACGCATGCAGCAAGTCGTTACTCCGGGCCTCCCCGACAACGATGAGCCCGATGCTGCCGCTGAAGCCGGGTCGGCCCGGCCGCCGTTCGCCCTGACCCTGCGGGACTGGGCGGGCACCTGGCGTGCCCTGCTGGACCGGCCACTCACCTCGTACTACCTGCTTCTCGGCATCACCACGCTGCTGCTCGGACTCGGCCTGGTCATGGTGCAGTCCACGGCATCGGTCCTGGACATCGGCGCTCCGTACTCCACCCTGGAGAAACAGCTGCTCGGGTGCGCCATCGGCCTGCCGGTGATGTGGATCGCCGCCCGGTCCTCGCCGAGGCTGTTCCGCGCCCTGGCCTATCCGCTGCTCGCGCTGTCCGTGGTCGGCCTCGGCCTCACCCTCATCCATGGCGTCGGCGTGTCGGCCAACGGCGCGGCCCGGTGGATCTCCATCGACGGGCAGGAGATCCAGCCGTCCGAACTGGCCAAGCTTGCCCTGGTGATCTGGGGCGCCGACCTGCTCGCGCGCAAGGACAAGCTGGGCCAGCTCACTGACTGGCGGCACCTGCTGGTGCCGTTGATGCCGGGCACCTGTGTGCTCGCCCTGCTGGTCATGGCCGGTGACGACCTGGGCACCACGTTCGTGCTGCTGATCATCTTCCTGGCGCTGCTGTGGGTGATCGGCACTCCGGGACGGGTGTACTTCGGGCTGCTGGTCCTGATGGGACTGGCCATGACGCTGATGATCATCTCGGCGCCGTACCGGTTCGACCGGCTGATCGACTTCCTGCACCCCCAGGGCGGCCCGATGGGGGTCAACCAGCAGAGCATCCAGGGCAGGTACGCGGTTAGCTCCGGCGGGATCTTCGGCGTGGGGCTGGGCGCTGGCCGGGAAAAGTGGGGTTATGTGCCGGACTCCACGTCGGACTTCATCTTCGCCATCATCGGCGAGGAACTTGGCCTGGTCGGCACGATGTGCGTGACCCTGCTGTACGGAGGACTCGCCTTCGCGGGACTGCGGATCGCGCGCCGGGTACCCGACGTATTCTGCCGCCTGGCGGCGACCGCCATCACGTCGTGGATCGTGCTGCAAGCCGTGGTCAACATCGGCGCGGTGATCGGCGTGCTGCCGATCACGGGAGTGCCGCTTCCGCTCGTGTCAGCGGGCCTTTCGTCGCTGCTGGTGACGCTCGCGGCCCTCGGCATGCTGATGGCATTTGCCCGAATGGAACCCGGCGCCCGCGAGGCGCTGGCCGCACGTGGCCCTGGATGGCCTGTCCGCGTTCTATTCTGGCTCGGTCTAGCAAAGCGCCGGCAGTTACTCCCGGCGTAGCGGCGCGGAAGGTCAGGTCATGAGGGTACTGCTCGCCGGCGGAGGCTCCGCCGGCCATATCGAACCAGCTCTCGCGCTGGCGGACGCCCTCCGCCGTGCCGATCCTGGCACCGAGATCACGTGTGTCGGCACCGAACGCGGCCTGGAGACCCGGCTGATTCCGCTGCGCGGCTATCCGCTGGAGTTCATCCCGGCGGTGCCACTGGCCAGGTCCGCCTCCCCGGCCAAGCAGATCGCGCTGCCGGCCAGGATGGCGAAGGCGGTCAGCGCGGCGGCCAAGATCATCGACAGGACCCGCGCTGACGTGCTGGTGGGGTTCGGCGGTTACGTGTCGACGCCGTGTTATCTCGCTGCCCGCAGGCGTGGCATCCCGATCGTCGTTCACGAGGCCAATCCGAAGGCCGGCATCGCCAACCGGGTCGGCGCGCGGTTCACCACGCATGTGTTCACCGGTCACCCGGACACGGAGATCAGGCACGGGAAGTACCTGGGCATCCCGATCCGGCGGGAGATCGCCGAACTGGACCGGCTCGCGGCCGGGGACAAGGCCCGTGCGCACTTCGGGCTGCGGACCGACCTGCCGGTGCTGCTGGTGACCGGCGGCTCCCAGGGCGCGCGCTCGCTGAACGCCGCCGTGTTCGGGGCGGCGGGATGGCTGCGCGATGCGAGCATCCAGGTGCTGCACATCATCGGCCCGCGCAACGGGGCGGACGCACCGGCTTCTGTGCCCGGCGTCCCGTACGTGGCCGTGCCGTACATCGACCGGATGGATCTGGCCTACGCGGCGGCCGACTTCGCCCTGTGCCGGGCCGGCGCGATGACCTGTGCGGAACTCACCGCGGTGGGCCTGCCGGCCGCCTACGTGCCGCTCCCGATCGGGAACGGGGAACAGCGGCTGAACGCGATCCCGATCGTGCAGCGTGGCGGCGGCATGCTGGTGCCGGACGACGAGCTGACCCCGGACTGGATCAGGGACAAGTTGCTGCCCGTCCTGGTCAACATCGATCAGGTGGCCGACATGTCGGCCGCGGCGGCGTCCCTCGGCCGCGGTGACGCGGACCGCTGGCTGGCCCAGGCCGTCATCGACGTCGTGCAGCAGGAGCGCCCGGGAGTGGCGTTGCGGGAGCCCGCGGGCCAGATTCAGCAGCCGCCCGCGAGCCAGCCGTCGCAGCCGCCCGCGGGCCAGCCTCCGCAGCCGCCCGGACCACCCCGGCAGGAGCCCGGACCACCCCGGCAGGAGCCCGGACCACCATGGCACGAGCCCGGACCGCCATGGCAAGAGTCCGGGCCGGTTGCGCAGGAGCCGCGGCCGCCCTGGCAGGAGCTCGGGCCAGTTTCGCAGGAGCCCCGGCCCGATCCCCGGCAGGCCCCGCGCCGAGCCGACGGGCCGCGGCATCGCATGGGCTCTACGCCGCCGCCTCCTCCTCCGAACCCACCCCAGGCGAGGAACGAGTGACGATGGAAGACGATGTCTCGCGGCGGCCCGGTGGCTCGCGGCTGGCACAGCCGGTCAGCGCGGCGGGCCTGCGGCGGGTTCACTTCGTCGGCATCGGCGGTGCCGGGATGTCCGGCATCGCGAAGATCATGCTGGCCAGGGGCATGGCGGTATCCGGCAGTGACAGCGCGCCTTCCGCGATGCTTGACGAACTACTCGCCCTCGGCGCGGGCGTGCACGTCGGCCACGCCGCGACGAATCTGGGCAGCCTGGGCCCGGACGACACGCTCGTGGTGTCCAGCGCGATCCGGCCGGACAATGCCGAGCTGATCGAGGCCCAGCGCCGCGGCATGCGGGTGCTGCACCGGGCGGCCGCCCTCGCCGCGGTGATGGCCGGGCGGCGGGTCATCGCGGTGGCCGGCACGCACGGCAAGACGACCACGACGTCCATGCTGACCACCGTGCTGCGCGATTGCGGCGCTGAGCCCGGGTACGTGATCGGCGGCGTTCTGCGAGAGACGGGCCTCGGCGCCGAGGATGGCGCGGGTCTTGATTTCGTGGCCGAGGCGGATGAGAGCGACAGGTCGTTCCTGCTGCTGTCGCCCAACGCCGCGGTGATCACCAACGTGGAGGCCGATCACCTGGACAACTACCGGGATCTGGCCGAGATCGAGGACACGTTCACCGCGTTCGGCCAGCGGGTAAACGGGCTGGTCGTGATCTGCGCCGACGACCCTGGCGCGGAACGCGTCGCCGGGCGACTCGACCCGGAGCGGGTCCGCCGCTACGGCGAGTCGCCGAGAGCGGACTACCGGCTCGGTGACATCCGTCCCGACGGGATGTCGATCAGCCTCACCGTGACGGCGAACCACAGCCCGTTCGGTGAGATCTACAGTCACGTGACGCTCGGCGTGCCCGGACGGCACTACGCGCTGAACGCGACGGCGGCCTTCGCGATGGCGGTCGAGCTTGGTTTCGCGCCGCCGCGTGTCACCGCCGCGCTGGCCGGATACCGAGGTGCCCGCCGCCGGATGGAGCTCAAAGGCGAGGCCGGGGGAGCGAGGGTGCTCGACAGCTACGGGCACCATCCCACTGAGGTCGCCGCCGATCTGCGGGCCGCCCGCGAGATCGCGGCCGGCGGCCGCGTGATCGCGATCTTCCAGCCGCATCTGTACAGCCGCACCAGGCTGTTCGCCGGCGATTTCGGCATCGCGCTCGGCCTGGCCGACGAGGCCATCGTGCTCGATGTGTACGCGGCACGAGAGGACCCGGAGCCCGCAGTGACCGGCGACCTGGTGGCGTCCGCGGTGCCCGGCGGCGCCCGGTTCGTGCCCACGATGGATGGCGCGCTAGCCCTGATCACGGCCATGGCCGAGCCAGGGGATGTGATCTTGACCATGGGCGCGGGCGATGTGACCAAGCTAGGACCGCGGATAGTGGAGGCCCTTGGGGGGAACCCATGACCGAGCCCAGAGATCCAGCACCAGGCCCTGTAAGCGAGCCCGTGAGCGAGCCAAAGGCGCCCGGTCCTGTCTGGACTGAGGAGCCCCGAGCGAAGCGACAGGGCGACGAGGGAAGACAGGATCCAGAAGGGCGCCGGAGGCGAGCGGGCGAAGAGGAAGCGCGCCGGAGGCAAGCGAGAAGCCGGAAGAGGCGAGCAAGGAGATACCGCTCGCTCTTCTTCGCTCTCGCGCTGACCGGTGTCGTGGCGGCCGTGGTGTGGGCGCTGCTCGGGTCACGTCTGCTTGTCGTGCGGTCGGTGGCGGTCACCGGGACGAACCTCGTGCCCGAGTCCACCGTGCTCGCGGTGGCTGGCGTGCAGCCCGGGACGCCGATGGTCCGCGTAGATGCGGCTCAGGTCGCCGCGCGGGTCCAGACGATCAGGGACGTGCAGAGCGCGCAGGTGCTCAAGTCGTGGCCGGATCGCATCGTGATCGAGGTGCGGGAGCGGAACTCGGCGGTGGCCTTGCCGGCACCAGGTGGCGGTTTCGACCTGGTTGACTCCTATGGAGTCGTGGTCCGCTGGGTGGCGTCCCGGCCGGACAGGTTCCCGGTTCTGCAGACCACTCAGACGGCTACCTCGCTGCGCGGAGATCAGTCGGTGGCACTGGCCGCCGCCGTCCTCAGGGAACTTCCCGAGTCGATGAGGTTCTCGGTGAAGTCCGTCGCCGTGCCCGGGGGACAGGTAACACTGACGCTGACCGATGGCGAGAAGGTCGTGTGGGGCGGCCCCGGTAGATCCGCCGCCAAGGTTCAGGTCCTTGCTATCCTCATGCGAACCCATGCGCGGTACTACGACGTGAGTGCGCCTGGGGTTGCGATGACCGAGGGGTGAACCGGAAAATCCGCGACACGCTGGCCTGTTCTGGCGTGGTTAGTTGACCCTGGTGCCTGGTCACCCTACTGTCCCTATGAATCGCGCGGACGGCAAAAACTCTAAATCTTAACCTGAAGGTGAAGCCTGACGGTGACGGTCGATGCCTTGGCGTTGAACTTAAGACGAGCGGAAAGGGCCCTCCTCGTGGCAGCACCGCAGAATTATCTGGCGGTCATCAAGGTCGTCGGAATCGGCGGCGGCGGTGTTAATGCCGTCAACCGGATGATCGAAGAGGGACTCAAGGGTGTCGAGTTCATCGCGATCAACACCGACGCGCAAGCGCTGCTGATGAGCGACGCTGACGTCAAACTCGATGTCGGCCGTGAGCTGACCAGAGGGCTGGGAGCGGGTGCCAACCCGGACGTCGGAGCCAAGGCGGCCGAGGATCACCGCGAGGAGATCGAAGAGGTGCTCAAGGGCGCCGACATGGTCTTCGTTACCGCGGGCGAGGGCGGCGGCACCGGAACCGGGGGCGCGCCCGTCGTGGCGAGCGTCGCCAGGTCGCTCGGTGCGCTGACTATCGGGGTTGTGACCAGGCCATTCGGGTTCGAAGGCAAGCGGCGGGCCGTTCAGGCCGAGGCGGGTATCGAGCGGCTGCGCAGTGAGGTCGACACGCTGATCGTCATCCCGAACGACCGGCTGCTGTCTATCTCCGACCGGCACGTCAGCGTCCTCGACGCGTTCAAGGCCGCTGACCAGGTGCTGCTCTCCGGTGTTCAGGGCATCACGGACCTGATCACCACGCCCGGCCTGATCAACCTCGACTTCGCCGACGTCAAGTCCGTGATGTCGGGCGCCGGATCGGCGCTTATGGGCATCGGGTCCTCGCGCGGCGATGACCGGGCCGTGGCCGCGGCCGAGATGGCGATCTCGTCGCCGCTCCTCGAAGCGTCCATCGACGGGGCACACGGCGTGCTGCTGTCCATCCAGGGCGGTTCTGACCTCGGTCTGTTCGAGATCAACGAGGCGGCGCAGCTGGTGTCCAACTCCGCCGCCGTCGACGCCAACATCATCTTCGGCGCTGTCATCGACGACGCCCTCGGCGACGAGGTGCGGGTGACGGTGATCGCCGCCGGTTTCGACGAGACCCGGATGAACACGAGCAGCGGCATGGCCGCCAGCGCACCTTCGGCTCCCGCGGACATGCGTGGCGGTGCCGCGCGTCCGCTCGGCACGGGTCCCGCTCCGATCGGGAACGGGTCGGGCGGGTACGGCGCGATTCCGGCATCGAAGAGCGAAGCGACCTGGCCGCCCGCCAACGGCTCCGCTGTCCCTGCGGTGCCCGTGCGCGCGGCAGCGCCGGTGACACCCGTTCCCGCGCCCGCGCCGGAATCAGAGGTCAGCGAAGACCAGGCCCCGGACCCGGTGGGTGCGCACGCCTTCCCGCTACTGAGCGCGCCCGTCGCTGAGGTCGCGCCCGCCGTTGAGACCACGCCGGTCAGTCACGTCACACCGGCGGCCTCCGGGGCGGCCGAGACCTCGGCTAGGTCCGCCCCCGAGCCAGCACCAGCCGTCGGGTCCGTTCCCGTCGCGTCGCCGGCGCCGAGCAGGCTGTCTCACACCGAGTCGGCAAGCAAGACCTTCGAGGTAGCTACCACACGGCGCCGTCCGGTCGTCTTCGAGGAGGACGACGACCTGGACATCCCCGATTTCCTCAAGTGATCTCCCGGCGAGCGGACCAGCGGGATGACCGCGGGTGAGCGAGCCCACGAGCAGGCGTGAGGAACTCGCCGCGAACCTGGCGGATGTCCGCCAGCGCATCGCCACGGCGTGCGCCAGCGCGGGGCGGGATGTCGCTGACCTCACGCTGATCGCGGTGACCAAGACCTGGCCGGCTTCCGATGTCCGGTTGCTTGCTTCACTCGGTATCGCCGACGTGGGGGAGAACCGGGACGCCGAGGCCGCGCCGAAGGCGGCGGCCTGCGCCGACCTGGACCTGACCTGGCACTTCGTCGGCCAACTGCAGACCAACAAGTGCCCGAGCGTGGCCCGCTACGCCAGCGTCGTGCACTCGGTCGACCGGTCGCGGCTGGTCAGCGCCCTCGCCAGCGCGGCGCGCCGGGCCGACCGCGAGGTGCGGTGCCTGATCGAGGTCAGCCTGGACGGTGACCCGGCCAGAGGCGGAGCGGTCGCCGCTGACGTGCCCGGCCTGGCCGAGGCGGTGACCAGCGAACCTGGCCTGGTCCTGGGCGGCGTGATGGCCGTGGCCCCGCGGGAGATGGACCCGTCGGCGGCGTTCGCGGACCTGGTCAAGATCGCCTCGGCGATTCGCGCCATAAACCCGAGCGCAACGATGATCTCGGCCGGAATGAGCGATGATCTGGAGGCCGCCGTGGAAGCCGGCGCGACACACCTACGAATTGGTACGGCGTTGCTCGGCGTTCGCGGGCCTGCCGTCCGGTAATGTCCCACGCGTGGGGCCGAAACGGCTGGGAGCTATAGGTACAGGCACGGAGGACTGAAGGATGGCCAGCGCAATGCGCAAGATGGCGGTCTACCTCGGCCTCGTGGAGGACGATCACCGCTACCAGGACAAGTACGACTCTTATGAGGAGTACGAAGAGTACGAGGATCAGCCACGTGCTGATGCGCCTGAGGAGGTAGATACTCGCGCTGCCCGAGATGATTACGGTGGATATCAGGCGCCCGAGTGGCGTCCCGAACATGTGCCGCAGACGACCGATCTCGCTCGTATTACGACACTGCACCCACGCACCTACAATGAAGCGCGTACCATAGGTGAGCACTTCCGTGAGGGCACGCCGGTGATCATGAACCTGACCGAGATGGTCGACAGTGACGCTAAGCGTCTGGTCGACTTCGCGGCGGGTCTGATCTTCGGGCTTCGCGGCGGGATCGAGCGGGTGACCAACAAGGTCTTCCTGCTGACCCCCGCGAACGTCGAGGTCACCGCGGAAGACAAGGCTCGGATCGCCGAGCGAGGTTTTTTCAACCAGAGCTAATGGACGAGCAGTGATGACGTGGCGCTGATCAGTGACGTATCCGCAGGGGCGGCCCAATGGGTACCGTAAAGACGGTACTTACCGTCGTACTGGCGATCTTTTTGTTCATCCTGATCGTCAGGATGGTCTTCAGCTGGATACAGTCGTTCTCACGCGACTGGCGACCCTCGGGCATCGTCCTGGTGATCGCTGAGAGTGTTTTCACTGTAACGGATCCGCCACTTAAATTCCTGCGCCGTTTCATCCCGACGTTGCGGCTCGGTATGGTAGCCCTGGATCTTAGCTTCATCGTCCTGTTCTTCGTGGTCGTGATCATGCTCGAAGTGGTCGTGCCCCACCTTTGATTCAGGTACCGTCATGAGGACACGGTCCATGTGCGCCGAGGAGACGAGATGCCGCTGACGCCCGCGGATGTGCGGAACAAGCAGTTCAGTACCACCAGGCTGCGGCCTGGCTACGACGAGGAAGAGGTCGATGCCTTCCTCGACGAAGTCGAGTCCGAGCTCGACCGGCTTATCCAGGAAAATGAGGAGCTCCGGGCCAAGCTGGCTGAGTGTCTGCGTGGCGGCAAGTCGGCCGTTCCTGCGCTTAGTTCCCCGCTGTCCGACCCCAAGCCGGACATGATGGCGCCGCCGCCGGAGACGCGAGTCGAGCCGGAGCGCAGGCAGCCAGAGCCGGTGATGATGGGCGGGATGCCGCACATCGAGGACAACATGGACACCGCCGCCAGGGTCCTGTCCCTGGCGCAGCAGACCGCGGACCAGGCGATCGCCGATGCGCGCCGCGAGGCCGACGAGACGCTCGGCAGGGCCCGCCGCGAAGCGGACGAGGTGCTCACCAAGGCTCGCCGCCAGGCAGAGCAGATCACCGGTGACGCTCGTGCCCGCGCGGAGAGCCTTGAGCGCGACGCGCAGGAGCGGCACCGTCAGGCCATGGGCTCGCTGGTTCAGCAGCGTGAGGAACTCGAGCGCCGGGTGGATGACCTGCGCGCCTTCGAGCGTGAGTACCGGAGCAGGCTCAAGGCTTACCTTGAGGGCCAGCTGCGGGACCTGGAGGCTGGCGTAACCGACACCGGGGCATTCCCCGCGGTGGGTGGTTCGGCGCCGCAGCCAGCACTGCAGTCGGGACTTGCTCAGCCAGTCAGCCGTAACGGTGGCCAGGGCACGGGGCAGTACGCCGTGCCAGAGGTGCACGCCGGCGGCTTCCGCACTAGCGATGGAGCGCCCACGCGCGAGCGCCGGTAAGGGCTCGTCGCTGCGGGGTTCGCTGGGAGATCGTGCGTGATCCGGTTCAGTGCGTCCCTCGTGGCGATCGCGGTCATCCTGCTGATCGCGGGCCTGGTGACGAGTAGCCTGACGCTTGTCTATGCGGCAATCGGGGTCAGCGGCGTTGCGCTGCTGGCCCTGATTGCTGGCGCAGCCCTCAAACGGGAGGACTTGCTCGGGGCAGACAGCCAGTCGCCAGCCCTGCCGGCGCAGGCCCCCCAGCCCTTCGACCGGGAGCGCGCCGCCGTCGAGCAGGCAGCGGCGGCCCCGGTCGCCGCCGCCGCGACTGCCCCTGCCGCCGCGACCCCTGCCGCCGCGGCTGCCCCCGCGGGCAGCGGCGGTGCGAGTGGCGGCGGGACGAGTACCGCCCTGGGCGGCGATTCCGGATGGGGCGAGGCAGACCGCCCAGCCGAACGCTGGGCCATGCCCAGCGCGGTCACCCCGGCGTCGGCTTCACCGTGGCCGTCGGCGCCAGGTAGGGAAGCCCCGGCTACCGCGTTCTCCGCCACCAGCGGGACCGGCGAGCCCGATGCGGACTGGGCGAGCCAGTGGAGCGGGGAACGATGGGACGCCGGTCCTGGTGCCCGGCCATGGGGCGTCGCCGCGTCCGCAGGTGCCGAGACGGCGCTGCCGGAGGCCGGGCGTTTCGAGCCGGTGCCCGACCCGTACACGCCCGCCACGCGGCTGTCTGGATACGCCCCTCCCGCCGAACCCGAGCCACCCGCCTTTGCGGAGCCACCCGCCTTTGCGGAGCCACCTGCTTTTGCCGAGCCCTCCGCCTTTGCTGAGCCGGCCACGTCGGTCGAGCCGGCCGGGCAGCCAGAGGCAGCCGCGGCTGAGCCCGCGCCGGCTGAGCCCGCGCCGGCTGAGCCCACGGTAACGATGGACGTGACCAAAACCACCGCGATGCCCGTCCTCCCGGGCGACCTTGACCAGGACGCTCAGGACGGTGCGGACGCCACGTCGGCCGAGGCCGCGGTGGACGTCGACGAGAGCCCAGCGGCTAGCGGACAGGACGAGGCCACGGGCGTCACCGAGACTGAGGCCAGTGAGACGTCGGACGCTGAGGCAGAAGGCGCGTCCGAGGCCGACGCCGTGCCGGCGTCCGAGGCTCACGCGGATCCGGATCCCGCCGATCCCGCGGATTCCGCGGATTACAGCCAAGATGCCTCTCCTGTCGTCACCGAGACGGATACCACCTCGGTTGTCACCGCATTCAGCGCTGACGCGGACCTAGCTACCCACGACGACGCCGCCATCACCGAAGAAGACTCGGCCACCGACGTCGACGACAGTGCCGTGAGCGTCGCTGACGTGCCCGATGAGGTCACGAGCGAAACGACGGATGACGGCCTGGACAGTGAGCCGGATCCGAACCTCGAAGTCACGGTGGTCCCGGGCGTGCCGCGCTATCACAACGCACGCTGCATACTCATCCGTTTCATGGGCGAGGGTGACCTGGAGCGGATGACCCTGAGCGCCGCGCGCGACCTCGGCTGTACACCCTGCCGTGCCTGCCTCCCCGATCAGCCCGTTAGCGAGGACTAAGATCCCTGCGGTGCACGTGGGGCGGGTGAGAGCCGCTTGCCCGGTCCGCGGGTCGGTGCGTCGGCGTGCCGCCGGGCATCTGCGCGGTCGGGCATGATCGTGCGCGTGGCGTTCCGGAAACCCGGAACGCCACGCGCACGATCATGAAATCGACCAGCAAGAGCTGCCGTTTTGCCGCATTTGTTCCGCTTGCGCGCGCGTCCGCGCGCGTCCGCGCGTGGCCGAGGGCCCGTACCCAGGGCCGAGGGCCCGTACCCAGTTGAGGCGCGCGCCGGCGGAGGGGTCGCGCCCGCCGGAACGGCCTGGCTGAGGGCACGCACCCGTCGGGGTCAGGAGCGGCGGAGGGTGAAGCGCAGGGCTAGGTCGTTGTCGGTGAACGGCAGTTCCT
>DASXDG010000034.1:0-21195 GCA_036490795.1 Streptosporangiaceae bacterium | reverse complement strand
AAACATTGGCCCGCTTGCACATCTCGCACCACCGCGCATCCGGCTTAGGGTTGAGCAGCGGACTCACCGCATCGTTGCGGACAGGTCTGCCAGCGCCCGCGTAATGACGGCTCTCGCGCTGGCGCCGTATCTTGCGGTTTCTGCTAGCTGGTCGAATAGCTTGGCATATGCGGCTATCTCTGAGGGCTGGGTGAGCTGAAGCGCTGCGGTGAAGTTCTCGATGTGGACCGCGCGATCGTCATAGATATAGAAGCCCTGGAGCGGAATCACCGGTAGCTGGACCGAGAACGGTATGACACCGAAGCGCACGGTGGTGAGCGTGGATAGGGTCACGAGCCTGTCAAGCTGTCCCGCCATTACGTCCGGCGGGCACAGGAGGTACCGGAGAGCAGCCTCGGTGATGATGAAGTGGAAGCGTTTCCCGCTGTTATAGAGGGCATGCTGGCGTTGCATCCGCCCCGCGACAGCGTCGTCGACATCATCGACACTGGTGATATCCGCCAGCCGCTCGCTGAGCATGGACCTGGCATACCCGGGAGTCTGCAGGAGGCCAGGCACCATCACGTTCTCGAAGTTGCGGACCGATTCCGCCTCGGCCTCGGTTTCCGCCAAGGCCACCTGATGCAGGCGCTGTCCGGAACGGAACAACCGGCGGAATTCGACGTACTGTTCCTCGAGCGTCCGCAGCGAGGCACCCAGTTCCGCCGCGAGGTCCGGTCTCGAGCAGGCACGCGCCCAGTTCTCGATATCACCCAGCGAGGGGGTCTGCTTGCCCGCCTCGATCTTGGAGACCTTGCTCGGGTGCCAGCCTTGCGATTCCGCGAGTTGCCGACCTGTCAGGCGGGCGTCACGACGCAGCTCGCGGAGCCGTAGGCCGAGCGCTACCCGCGCCCGCTGGAAACTCGACACCTAGGAACGGACGTACTCCTCGTACGGAATTGCATAGTGGCAAGCTACGTCGCGATAGTAGCAGTGCCTGACCACGACGGCAGGATCGTCGAGAACCTCAGCCCCGATGAGCGCGTTGTCCTCCGCGAACCGCAAGATGACGACCGTGCTCGAGTCGATCAGCCAGAAGTCCTCACCCGGCAGGTCGAGTCCCTTCGCCCGGTCGCGCGGGAGGTAGCGTATGTCCTCCCCCGCAGGGACGTTGATACTCGCCAGGTCAAGCAGGAAGCGCGTGTAGTCGGTATGGGGGTCCGCCACGACGCGCACCCTGGTCATCAGCTGCCCATCCGCGGTGCGACGGCGCAGCATATCCTCCCACTCATCGTTCCAGCCGGTCATCGGCTCGCCCGCCAGGAAACGACGGAAAGGCTCGTCCTCTTCCGGATCGGAATACTGGTCGTCCCGCTGTTCCAGCCGGAAGGCCGTGTGCTTGTAGGACAGCACGAGGCGGACGAATTCGTCAGGGTTCACGAACATGGTCACACGTCATCCCGCGCATGCCTGAGCAGGTTCTTGGGGATCTCGACGTAGAACTCGTCTGCCCGGACATCGACCAGGTCAGCGATGGCCTGCTCATCGGTAACCAGCTTGCCTTGCACCACGTAGGTGCCCCGGTCAGTGGCATACAAGGCCGGGCAGCCGGAATGGCCTGTCTCGGTCCCCAGCAACTGGAGTCGCATAGGTATCTCCCTTCTTGATTGGTGGGGGTGTGGTCTATCGGATGCCGGAAGGACTGGGCGATACCTCGTCCTTAATAGAGGTCATGAACGCTGTCCATGCCGTCGCGTTGACGCGGATCATCCCCGTGCCGCGGTTTTTGCTGTCGCGTACTGCGACGTCGCCGTTGAGCAGGTCGGCGACTTCAACGCACTGGTTGCCGCCGCCGCTGAAGGAGGATGTACGCCAGGGGGTAGCACACTCGTCAGTTTTGTCCATCACGATTTCTCCTTGCATAGCTGCGTGATCATTTCCAGGGATGCGGAGGGAGACAGGGCCATGTCCGCTGCGGCGTGGTCAAATGCCAGCCGGTAGCGGGCGATGTCGTCGGGGTTCTCGATGTAGATGTCGCCGAACAGCCCTTCCTCATACACGAACGGATCGTCTTCGGGGTCGGCGTAGTCGACGATGACAAATTCGCCTTCCACCCCGGGATGCGAGCCGACGGCGAACGGAAGTATCTGGATCGTCGTCCCTGGCCGTGATGCTTCTCGTGTCAGGCGGGCGAGCTGCTCGCGCATCGCGGTGGGGCCGCCCACCTGACGCCGGATGGCCGACTCGTCGAGCAGCACGTGAGTCATGGGCGGCTCACGGTCCTCGAACAAGGCGCGCTGGCGTGCCATCCGGGCCTGGACGCGAAGCTCGGCGTCGGCGAGGCTGATCCCCGGGCGGGTAGTCACGATCGCGGCCCGCGCGTAATCCTCTGTCTGGAAGAACCCTGGCACGGCGAAGGCGTTGACCCTGATCTGCGCGGCGTCTGACTCCAGCGCCACGTAGGAGCCGGAGAACGCGTCGCGGTAGGGCGCCCACCAGCCGCGGCGCAGACTGTCGAGCGCCAGGCGCTCCAGTGCCTCGCGGCGGGGGGATGGCACGTTGTACAGGTCGAGCGCGGAGACCAGCACCTCGGTATTGACCTTGGTCTTGCCGTTTTCCATCCGCCACAACGTCGGCTCTGAGATGCCGAGCTGGCTCGCCGCTCGGGCCACCGTCAGCTTCCGCGAGGTACGGAGCTGGCGCAGCTCCTTCATCAGCCGTCGTGCCCGGACGGTGAGGATCAGGTCGTCCATCTGCTCCCGCGTTCTTGTCTGACGAGTCTGTAAGACAGCATGCCTGTACTTCACCTGTGATGCAAGTAGTAAGAAAATGCGGGCACTCATCTGATATTGCTTGCAACTGTGATGACTTTCACAGATGATGAGATGTGTCAGTCACGCGCATGGTCACTTCTGGTGACAGACGGTGGAGTGTCCTACGTCCACGTCGAGGAGATCGCAAGCGGCCTGGTGATCGTACGTGCACTCTCAGTCGGTCACGGCGTAACCGGCGATGAGCGAGGCAGGCTGGTGTGGGCCCGCATCCCATGGGGAGAGAGCGACGAACTCGCTCCTCCCCGCTTTCCGGATGCCTACGAATCGGCGATCCGCGACGGCCTGGCCCTGCTGGCCCGCTGGTTCCCCGGCACTGTCACCTGGTTCGGCCCGAAGACGAAGCAATGGTGGGCGCTATCGCGGCACGCCGGCGCGTGGGACCTCACCCAAGCCCATCGGCTGGAGAACTGGCGCGGCGGCTATCCGCCAGGCAAGATGCTCGAGGCTCGCCATCCACCTTCAGGCAGCCGAAGCCGCATCACCCAGCCAGCGCGGCGGCGTCGTGAACGCTCTGAGCCCCTTACCGGAAGAGCACAGATGAATATCCATTCACAACAGTCACATGGAGGAGCAGCAGGTGGATACAGGCGGTGCGGCGGATCCGCGGCTATATGTCAAGCTGGCGGCCAGCATACGGGCGCAGATTCAGGCCGGGGAGCTTGCCGTCGGCTTCCTGGTCCCACCGATAACGAGCCTGCAGCAAGCGACCGGCTACTCCCGGCAGACCTGCGGCAAGGCACTACGGGTGCTGGAACAAGAAGGACTGCTGCAACGGGTACCCGGGCTGGGCTACCACGTCATCAGCCAGCCCCGCAAGGATCAGGCCCGGTTGCCCAGCGGCAGCTTCTAGCGGGCCGGTAACAACATTCGCCTAGTCATTCTGCCGTGGCACTGCCGCCGGGTAACCCCCGCTCAGCTTGCATCGGAGCGATAAGGCGGAGGTGGCGACGGCCAGCATCCCCAGGGACATCCGACCGTTGGGGGGCGGAGCAGTTGCCCGTATCGCGACGGCCCACGGCGAGGGTGGCACCCGGATGCCAAGGTCGTAATGCCGCTCGATGCCTGCGATGATCTCGGCGGCGGTTGCCGCCATCGCGATCACCGCCGCCGCTGTCGCGGTCACCGTTGTCATGCTCGGTTCGGGCGGCACGATCGAGGCGGTCGACCCGCCCACCGGCCAGGTCCGCGGCCTGAGCGTCGCGTTGCCTCCGGTCTCGTACCTGGCCGCGGGTCAGCCGTAACCAGAGGTGGTCCCCCGGGCCGCCGTCTTGATTACGGAATATTAACGGTCGCAGGGTGTCGCTGCGCGGACGCATAAGCGTATGATTCGGGTTAATTTAAGCCCTAGATTAACTAGAGCGTAATGAGGACGTGCATCGGTAGCGGGCGAGCCGTTCAGGAGTCAGAAGGGATAGCGATGAGACACGTTCGTATCCTCAGGCGTTCTACGCCTGCACACGGCAGGCCCCGGCGCCCCCACTCCCGCGTCCTAATCCGGCTGGCTGTCGCGGTCGCGACTTTGGCCGGCCTGACGCTGGCAGGTGCGCACGCCACCGCTTACGCCGCCACCGATGCTCCTTACGGGGGCACTGCGGCGGCGGTACCGGGCACGGTGCAGGCAGCGAACTATGACACCGGTGGCCAGGGCGTGGCGTACAACGTCACCTCCACCAACGGTTCGGCCAACAGCTACCGCTCGGACGGGGTGGACCTGGAGGCGTGCACGGACACCGGCTGCGGCTACGACATCGGCTGGACCGCGTCCGGGCAGTGGTTCAACTACACGGTCAATGTCGCCACCGCCGGCACCTATAGCGTCGGCCTCCGGCTGGCCTCGCCATACGGGGAAACCGACGGGCTGCACATCGCCAACGCGGCGGGCACCAACCTCAGCGGAGCGATCGCCGTCCCGAACACGGGCGGATATCAGGACTGGACAACGGTCACCGCGAGCGTCACGCTGCCGGCCGGGACGCAGACGCTGAGGATCGACCAGGACAGCAACGGCTGGAATATCCACTACCTGTCCTTCGCCTCGACCGGAGGCGGCGGCGGCGACCAGCCCTTCGGCGGGACAGCGGCTGCCGTGCCAGGCACGGCGTACGCGGCGAACTATGACACCGGCGGCCAGGGCGTGGCGCACAACGTCACCTCCACCAACGGCTCGGCCAACAGCTACCGGTCCGACGGGGTCGACCTCGAGGCCACCACGGACACGTCGCCCACCGGCGCGGCCGGCAACGGATACGACCTTGGCTGGACGACGGGCGGGCAGTGGTTCAAGTACACGGTGAACGTGGCCACGGCGGGCACCTATGCCCTGAGCCTGCGCCTGGCCGCACCCGGCGCGGTGACCGACGCGCTGCACATCGCCAACTCCTCAGGGACCAACCTCACCGGTAACGTCACCGCACCGGCGACCGGCGGTTACCAGGACTGGACGACGGTGACGGCGAGCGTCACGCTGCCGGCCGGCGTGCAGACCCTGACCGTTGACCAGGACAATGCCGGCTGGAACCTCCACTACCTGACCTTCGCCACGACCGGAGGCTCCGGAGGCACGACCCCCGGCGGATTCCCGACATCGTTCTGGGGCAGCACCAGCAGCATCCCGAGTGCCGGTTCAGGCGCCATCGAGTTCGATTTCCTCAACGCCACCAATGGCCAGTACCCGAACAGCGAGGTCTACTGGAGCGTCAACGGCGTCACGGAGTCGATCGCACAGTCGCCGTACTACACGATGACCTCGTGCGGCTCCTGCCGGATCAACTTCTACCTCGGATCGACTACCAGCCAGTACACGGACTTCATCGAGCTGAACTCCAGCGGGACGACGCTCAACGCCGACACCTCGCGCGTCGATGCGTGGGCGTTGCCGCTGGTTATTCACCTGCACAACTCCGACGGTTCCGACACCTACGTCGGTGATGACTACCAGGTGTTCTCCGAGAGCAGGACGGCCCTGTTCACGCAGTACGAGAACTACGTGCCAGCGGCGTTCCAGACGACAGCTACCGCGGGCGCGCCGTACAAAATCGTCTCTCCTGGCAGTGTCGCGGCCTTCCAGCCGGGCGGGGCGGACGCCAACTACATGGTCTCTTACGCGGCTTCGGTGGGCGCCACCGAGACCACGCAGGAGATCTTCGGGTGCGCCGGCGGAGGCAGCCCTGCTCTCAACGGCGACCCGACCCTGTGCGCGGCCCTGAACCGCGGGGTGGCGCAGGACTCGGCCACCGTGCAGGACACGCCGGCCGACTATTACCAGAGCGCCCCGTTCAACTACTACTCAGCGTTCTGGCACTCGGTTGCCGTTAACAACCTGCAGTACGGCTTCCCCTACGACGATGTGGACGGCCAGTCCTCCGACTTCAACACCAGCGACGCGCAGTACGTGCAGGTCGGCATCGGTTATTAGCCCGGACTTAACGACATCGGCAGTGCTTCCGCTGCGGCCGGCTTCTCCCGGTCGCGGCGGAAGCGTCAGCCCGGCTTCCGCCGCGGTTGCCCCTCGCCGCATAGGCGCCACTTAAATCACTACTTAATTTAAGGTCACTTGCTTTGTCTTAGCCCAGGCCAGACCCTGGCCTGGGCCGGGAATGAGAAGAAGGAGTACGAGGAGATGAGATCAGCCCACATCCCGCGACCGGCTTGGCCCCGGCGGGCCGGGCCCCGGCGAAGCATAAGGAGCCTTGCGGCCCTAGGAGCAGCTGTTCTGGCCGCCCTGACAGTGGTGAGCGGCACGCAACACGCGGCCTACGCCGCTACCGACGCACCCTATGGAGGGACCGCGGCGGCGGTGCCGGGAACTGTGTACGCGGCGAATTATGACACCGGCGGGCAGGGGACGGCGTACAACGTCACCTCCGCCAATGGCTCCGCCAACGGCTACCGTTCCGACGGGGTCGACCTCGAGACCACCGCGGACACGCAGAACGACACCGGGGCCGGCGCCTACGACATGGGCTGGACCACAGCTGGACAGTGGTTCCACTACACCGTGAACGTCGCGACGGCGGGCACCTACACCGTCGCCTTCCGGCTGTCCTCGCCGTACGGGATCACCGACGCGCTGCACATCGACAACTCCTCCGGCACCAACCTGAGCGGCTCGGTCGCCGTCACGAACACCGGCGGCTACGAGACCTGGACCACCGTCGATGCCAGCGTCACCCTGCCGGCCGGCCAGCAGACGCTCACCGTCGACCAGGACTCCAACGGCTGGAACTTCCACTACATGACCTTCACCCTGAGCTCAGGCGGCGGTGGCAGTGGCCCGAGCGGTGACAAGCCCTTCGGCGGGACGGCGGCTGCCGTGCCAGGCACCGTGTACTCGGCGAACTATGACACCGGCGGGCAGGGGACGGCGTACAACGTCACCTCTGCCAATGGCTCCGCCAACAGCTACCGTTCCGACGGGGTCGACCTCGAGACCACCGCGGACACGCAGAACGACACCGGGGCCGGCGCCTACGACATGGGCTGGACCACACCAGGGCAGTGGTTCAACTACACGGTCAACGTAGCCACCGCCGGGGCTTACACGGTCAGCTTCCGGGTGGCCTCTCCGTACGGGATCACGGACGCGCTGCACATAGCCAGCTCGTCCGGCACCGACCTGACCGGGTCGGTCGCCGTCCCTGACACCGGCGGGTACGAGACCTGGACCACGGTCACCGCCAGCGTCACTCTGTCGGCAGGCCAGCAGACGCTCACCGTCGACCAGGACTCCAACGGCTGGAACTTCCACTACTTGGCCTTCGCCCAGGGCGGCGGTGGAGGCACACCGCCACCACCCCCACCACCTGGCCAGTACTGCGGCACCCAGGATCTCGCGATGGACCAGCCGACCACGGCCTCCTCGATCCAGCCCAACACCGGCTCGGACTACCTGGCCAACTTCGCGACCGACGGCGACCCTGGCACCCGGTGGTCCAGCGCGTCCAGCGACCCGCAGTGGCTGGAGGTCGACCTCGGATCCGAGCAGAACATCTGCAGCATCGGCATCGACTGGGAGGCCGCGTACGCCTCGGCATTCCAGATCCAGGTGTCCAACAACAACTCGACCTGGACCACGGTCTACTCCACGACGGCCGGGACCGGCGGGATCGAGACGTTCCCCGTCTCGGTGACCGACCGCTACGTCCGCATGTACGGCACGGCGCGCGCGACCCAGTTCGGCTACTCGATCTTCGAGCTCGACGTCTACGGCCTCACTAACACCCCGCCGGTCACCGGCGGCACCGGCAGCGGCGGCAACGGCACCTGCCCGTGGGTCGGTTCCACCGCACCGGTCGCCCAGCGGGTGCAGCAGGTGCTCAACACCATGGACCAGGCGGAGGAGGCCAGCGTGCTCTCCGGCGACGGCGCCTCGTCCTACATCGGCCAGGTCAACGCCATCCCCAATCTGTGCATGCCGGCGATCAACATGGAGGACGGTCCGTCCGGCGTCGGTGACGGAAACGGCGGCGTGACGGCCTTCCCCGATGGCGAGTCCGCGGCAGCGACCTGGGATCCCGCGCTGATCCAGCAGGAGGGTACGGCGATGGGCGCGGAGTTCGCCGGCAAGGGCGTGAACCTCTCGCTCGGACCGACAACCAACCTGGTCCGCGATCCGCGCTGGGGCCGGACCTACGAGACCTACGGCGAAGACCCCTACCTGGCCGGCCAGATCACCTCCGCCGAGACGGAAGGCCTGCAGAGCCAGGACGTGATGGCCATGGTCAAGCACGTGGCCGCCTACGACCAGGAGCAGTATCCCAACGGCAGTAACAACGAGACGGTCAGCCAGCAGGCCCTGGAAGAGCTGTACCTGGCGCCCTTCCAGACCGCCGCCCAGCAGTCCGCGCCGGCCGCCATGATGTGCTCCTACGCCGTGGTCAACAGCGCGTCCTCCTGCGCGAACGCCGATCTCCTGCAGAACGGTCTCTACACCCAGGCCAACTACGGCGGCTTCGTCACCTCCGACTGGGGCGGCGCCGGCGCAACCGTCGCGGACGCCAACGCCGGCATGGCCATAGCGATGCCGTTCTCCGACGCGAGCAACGTGACCGCCGCCCTCTCGGCGGGCACGCTCAGCCCGGAGGTCGTCAACGCGCTGGTGTCCGAGATCCTGACCCAGATGTTCGCCTTCGGCATGTTCGACAATCCGCAAACCGGTTCACTCTCCAACACCGTCACCACGACGGCCCACCAGCAGACCGCGCTGCAAGTCAGCCAGGAAGGCACGGTCCTGCTGAAGAACAACGGCATCCTGCCACTCAACCCGAACGGGACTGAGTCCATCGCGGTGATCGGCACCGACGGCGGCGCCGGGGTCGAACTCGCAGGCGGCGGCAGCGGCGGGGTGGACAGTGCGAACACGGTCTGGCCGCTAACCGGCATCGAGGACGCGGTCGGAGCGAACGTAAGGGTCACCTACACCGCAGGCGACGATAACGGCACTACCGACATCCCGCAGGCGGTGTCCGCCGCGCAGGCCGCCACCGACGCAATCATCTTCGTCAACGCCCCGGAGGGCGAGGAGTCCGACCTGACTACCCTCGACCTATCCAGCACGGACGAGACGATGATCGCGGACGTGGTCGCGGCGAACCCGCATACGATCGTGGTGATCAACAGCGGTTCCCCGGTGGTCATGCCGTGGCTCAGCTCGGTGGCCGGGGTGTTCGAGAACTGGTACGGCGGAGGAGAGACCGGCGCCGCGGTGGCCGGGCTGATCTTCGGTACCGCCGACCCGTCCGGCAAGCTGCCGGTCACCTTCCCGGCCAGCCTCAGCCAGGTCCCCGCGCAGACGCAGGCGCAGTGGCCGGGCACGTCCACCGGTGTCACCTACAGCGAGGGTGTCGACATCGGCTACCGCTGGTACCAGTCGCAGAGCATCACTCCGGCCTTCCCATTCGGGTTCGGCCTGTCGTACACGAGCTTCTCGTTCTCCAACCTGAGCGTCGGCGCGTTCAACGCCAACGCAGTGGCGACGGTGACCGCGAAGATCACCAACACCGGGTCGGTCGCGGGCGCGGACGTCGCGCAGATGTACGTCGGCGACCCGGCTGCCAGCCAGGATCCGCCCGAGCAGCTCAAGGGCTTCCAGCGGGTGACGCTGAGTCCTGGCGCGAGCGCGACAGTCACCTTCCCGCTGTCCATCCACGACCTGGCCTCCTGGTCGCCGACGGACAACCAGTGGGAGGCCCAGGCGGGCTCGTACTCGATAAAGGTCGGAGACGCGTCGAGCAACCTGCCGCTGACCGGCTCGACCAGCCTGGCCCACGAGCTGACCGGCCAGGTCGCCGCCGGCGCGTCGGGCGCGGGCGTCTCGTCGGCCAACACGGCGGTCAGCGCGAACGTCACCGCGAACTCGGGTGTGCCGGGCGCGGAGACCGTCGGCGTGGTCAACCCGTTCGGCTACAGCAGCCCCAAGGGTTCGGCGGTGTCGTTCGCCATGAAGGCGCAGGACTCCAACTCGTCGCAGACCCTCACCTTCACCGCAAGCGGGCTGCCGCCCGGCATCAGCATCGCCTCGAACGGGACGATCTCCGGTACCGGCAGCACGCTCGGGACCTACACCGTGACCGTAACCGCGACTGACACGGAAGGAGTCTCCGGCACGGCCACGTTCGTGTGGTCCGTCGTTCAGTAGCCTCCGCGCCGCGCGGGCCTGGTATCAGTACCGGGCCCGCGCGGTCGCGTACTTCTGTACCAAGGCACCGACGCGCGGGAGCGCCGCGGTCACGTGCCGTTCCGCCTTGTCCCGGACCGCGCCGTACGCCTTGGTGACCACAGCCCGGTCAGAGCTCGCGCCCCGCGCGTCTGTCACCGCGAGCAGCGCCTGCGTCACCGCGTCGCCGCGCTGTGAGAGGTAGTCACCGAACTGAGGATCGCCGGAGGCGCTGAACTGCGCCCAGTACGGATCGAGCTCGTCTGCCATCTGCGGCAGCAGGACCTCGATGATGTACCGGATGTGACTCGGGGAGAAGGTGTTCACTGCTTTGTAGGCCAGCTTGACCGCAGTCCCGGAGATCCCGGACATATCGGATACCTCCTGCTTGATCAGCGCCTCGCAGTCGGCGATCACCTCAGGCCGGGCTTGCGGTGCGAGCAGGATCTGCTGGAGCGTGGCTGTCACGGGCGGTTCCTCTTCCGGTGATGCGGCGCTGAGTGTTCGGCAGCGAATGGCCCAGTGGCAGAGGCCAGCAAAGGCAAGATTCGCGGTAAATGTACCGTGCGGATCTAGGCGCCGGCACCGCTTTTCGGGCACTGCGACAACCTTCTGCGATCATGATGCGGTGCTGATCTACAAGATCCTGCTGCCTGCTGAGTGGGCCGCGCTCAAAGACGCCGGGTCATTTTCTGGTTCGCCGTTCGATCACGACAGTGGTTTCATTCACTGTTCCTCTCGTGAACAGGTGGGCCGTACGGCTTTGCGTGTGTTCGAGCGGGAGCCGGCGCTGGTGGTCGCGGCCGTCGATACAGCGATGCTCGGCGATTCCGTGCGGTGGGAGGATGCCCCCGGCGGCGGCACGTTCCCGCACATCTATGCGAGCCTGCCCCTGCACGCCGTCGCCGCCGTGTATGAAGTTACCGGAGCGGCGGCGGTCGATGAGGCGCTCCCGCAGGCGTAGACCAGCGCCGCGGAGCCGGCCGGCTGCTCATTTGGACATTTATTCAAAATAAATAGCCTGAAGTGCGTGCCTAAATCACAGCGTGACGCCAATCCTCGCTCGGAGGGATCCACCGGCCGGTTGCAGGCGCTCGCTGACGGCGTGTTCGCCGTCGCCATGACGGTGCTCGCGCTCGGCTTGCCTGACGGAGCGGGCACCGGGCGTCCGGTGGCGGACGTGCTGCGAGCCGGACTGCCGCACCTGTTGCTGTACTTCGTCAGCATGCTGGCGCTGGGCGCACTTTGGTTCGGGCACCGCAACACCTTTGAGTATGTGCTCCGCACAGATCATCCGCACACGTGGCTGAGCCTTGCCACACTGACGTTCATCCCGCTGGTGCCGTGGACGGTGAGCGTGCTCGCTCAGCACGTCACCGACCCGTTGGCCCTGACCGCCTACAACGCCAACCTGGCCATCATCTCCGCGCTGGACGCGATCGCCTGGTGGTACGCGGTCGACGGCAACCGGCTGACCGACCGGCTCCCGCCTGCGTTCGCCAAGGTCAGTACCCGCCTGGCGGCGGTGCCGGCCATTGGGTTCCTGCTGGCCATCGGCCTGGCTTGGCTAAGTGCTCCGGTGGCGCTGGCGGTCGACGTCGCGTTGCCGCTGCTGCCGGTGACCGGCGTCTCGTACCGGCTGCAGTACCGGCTCAGCCGTCGCCGGCGGCAGGCCGGCAGGAATTAGCTAGGAAATTAGCTCCGGGCGGGAGCACCACTGCTAGTTATGATCTGCGCGGGCGCCGTCACAGCCGTTAGTCGGCCCGCAGGACGAAGAACAGGACGCACAGCAGGTGTGCCAAATCTCGCCGGTCAGCAGCATTAATCACCGCGCTGGACATAAGTACCGCGTTACTGTACGGCGACGCGGCCGGGGGGAGGAAGGGGCCCGGGTTGGGGCTTTGCCTGTGAGCCGTATACCCATACCGGGCGAAACGGGCGCGGAAACAGTCACGTGACAGGCAAAGTGAGCGGAGACCAAGCGGGCGGATCTCTCGTCTCATCCACTCCGCGTGAGACCTTGGACGCACCGCTCTGCGCGGCGTATGACGAAATCGCTGACGAGGTGGTGCGCGAACCGATCGCTACGGCGCTTCCCCGGCTGCTGCGCGGGGTTCTTCGCCTAGGTTTCCTGCTCTTTGTTCCTCGCACGTGTCACATTCGCCTCGCAGTCGTCCGTGATTTCCCATGCGCCACGTGTGTTTCCGGTCAGGTCGTTGTCCTCCAGCACACCCTTGCCGCCGTCGCAGATCCACACCGCCTGGTAGCCGTTGCCGTTGACCCGGTTGCGGCGCAGGGCCGGGTTGCCGCCGCTTCTGATGACGACACCCGCATGGCTGTTGCCGGTGATCTCGTTGTCTTCGAGCGTGCCGAGCCCTTCCTCGTACACGTATACGCCGCTCTCCTTGCCGTGGTGAATCTGATTCCGGCGGACGATGGGATTGCCGCCAGTCTTGATCTGCACCCCCGCGTAGGTGTTGGCGGTGATGTCGTTGTCTTCGAGCGTGCCAAGCCCGTTGTCGTAGATCATGACGCCGCCCACCTTGCCGTCGCGGATGCGATTGCGGCGCAGCGTGGGGTTGCTGCCGGTCTTGATCTGCACGCCGGACAGGGTGTTGGCGGTGATGTCGTTGTCTTCGAGAGTCCCTAGCCCGTCCTCGTACAGATATACGCCGCACTCCTTGCCGTCGTGGATGTGGTTGCGGCGTAGCCTCGGGTCGGCGCCGTTGTGGATGAGGATGCAGGACAGGGTCTGGCTGGTGATGTCGCAGCCTTCCAGGTCCAGCCGTCCCTGGGTGATGTCGACCGCGGCCCAGGATCCGTCGCCGCCGGCCTGACGCAAGGTCAGGTTGGCCACCCGCCCGATGTTGGCCCGGAACAGCAGCGCGCTGGCGCCGCGGGCGCGGACCTCGATGTCGGCGACCGGGCCGTCCCCGACGATCTCCAGCGGTTTATCCACCACCAGGGCCTCTTCGTACAGGCCAGGCCGGACCAGGATCCGGTCCCCCGCCTTGGCTGCCTTGACCGCCTCGGTCACCGTCGTGAAATCACCGCGCCCCCACGCGTCCACCACATGCGTCGGCGGCTCGGTCTTGGCGGTCTGCCTGCCGCCGTCGGTGCCGGCCTGCTCGGCCGCTCCGGCCGCGCCATTGGCCTGCCGTCCGCGCGCGGCTGCCGGCCGGACCAGGACGGCGCCTGGCTGCCAGAAGGTGTCGCGCATCCGGCTCGCGAGCTGCGCGATCGCCCTGCGAACCAGCGGGTTGGTGAACGGCTCGAACCGCAGCTCCCGCCAGTCCGCGAACTGGCGCGTCGCCAGCACGTGGGCCAGCTCATCGGAGCCCCGCAACTCCGCGTCGTCCATCTCCCTGGCGCCGATGTAGTACACGGGCAGGATCAGGTCATCCCGGCCCAGCTTCCGTTCCCGCTCCAGGAACAGCGCCACTTCCTCCCGGCACGCCGTGGACCCGAAGAACCCCGGCGTGATGACCGCCACCAGCAGCGTCACCACGTCCAGCGTCTCCTCGATCCGCTGCTGCCAGTTCTGCCCCCACGCGATATCGGCCCGGTCCTGGAAGATCAGGAACTCCCGGCCGGTCTGCGCTCGTACTTCGGCGGACAGCCGTGTCCGGAACGCGGTCAGCTGGCCGTCGTCATGATCATCATTAAAACGGGCATAACTCATAAAAGCCGCAGGATTATCCGGCACCGCTGACACCCTCCCCGGCGCGGAAGCAAAAACTGATCTACCCCATTCTCTCGCCCATTAGCGAATGAAAGAACAGATTCAACCCACGCCACGGATAAATATCCCAGAGGTCCGCCGTTGACGTGCATCACGTGCCTGTCGAGTGTGTTCTTCCCGCCCACTCCCCGGTGGCCTCTGCCTGTCCCTTCGGTATGTCAGTGGGCGGTCACGCTGTAGCACGGCAAGGGAACGTTGCCGTAGTCGCGCGCGATCTGGCGGAGCAGGTCGCCCTGGCTGGCGACCAGGTCGGCCAGCGCGGGCGGGAGCGCGGCCAGCCGGGCGGCGTCGGCGAGCAGTTCCTGGCAGGCATCGATCTCCCAGTCGGCGTCCTGCAGGCCGCTGGTGTCCACGGTCCGCTGGCCGTCGATCTGCCAGCCGGTCTCGGCGAGGAGTTCCAGCAGGGCCTGCCGGGAGAACGGGGTACGGACGTTACCCTCGCCCCGGGAGCCCCCGGCCTCGACCTGGCCCTGGATCAGCACGGCCAGCAGGTGCGGCAGCTGCCCGGGATTCCTGGCCGTGAGGTCCCATTCGGCGAAGCACAGCCGCCGTGCCCATGGCCGCACACGCGCCAGCGTCTGCCGGAGCTGGCCGAGGCTAGAGAAATACCAAGAACACTGGGACAGAACGACATTGTCAAAGACGTCGCCGGGAAACGAGGTGGCCGGGTCGAGGACGTCGCACTCGAACCGGAACTCGATGCGCTCGCCGAGCGCAGTGGCGGCGAGCCTGACCGCGGACTCACCAAGGGTGACCGGGGCCCCGCAACCAGGGCTGGCGATGTCCACCCCCAGGACATGTCCGCCAGGTCCGACGGTATCGGCCAGTGCGGCGGTCATGTCGCCCTGGCCGCATCCGACCTCCAGTACCCGCGCTCCCGGGTTCAGGCCCCAGCCGTCGACGAGGGCCAGCCGGAACCTGGTCTGGGTCAGCTGAACGGGTGACGGATCCGCCATCAGGCTGGCGATCGACTCGGCTTTATCCACGCCCTGGACGCTATCTTGTTCGCGACCCTCTGCCGCGCGCGGACGGATGAGGAACAGTCGCCGCGCTCCAGGCTTGGTAGGCTGCCTAGATCTGATCAATCAAGGTGGGTACAAGGGGAGGGCTCCTCGCCGTGAAGAAGCTGCTGGTGCTCGTGCTGCTCGGACTTGGCATCTTCGCCGTCTGGCGGAAGGTGCAGGCTGACCGCGCCGAACTCGACTTGTGGACCGAGGCCACAGCTATCGACGAGAACTAGACATGTAGCAACCCGGCACTAGGAGGCGAGCCGGTGAGCGATACCCCTCTCGTGTCGCTGGTGTGCTGTGATCTGCTCGGCGCCGCCGCGATCGACGGCAGCGCCTTGGAGCGGGCGTTCGCGGAAGCGATCGCTACCCAGGGCGTTGTCACGGGAACGAAGGCATATGTCCGGGCGATGGTGCAGTTCGACCGCGCCCGCAGTTCGCCTCCGGCCGACATCATGCATTCCCTGTTCCCCGATGAGCCGGTCCGGGCACAGGCGGCGAGTCTGGCCTTCGAGCGGTCGTTTGCCGCCACCGTGGACCGGTTCGGGGTCAGCCCCATCGCCGGCGCGGAAGACGCGCTCACCAAGCTGGCCGCCGACGGGACGAAAGTGTGCCTGGTCGCCAGCCTGTCGCGGCGGGCGATGAGCCTGCTGCTCGAACGCCTCGGCTGGTGGCAGCGCGCTGACCTCATCTTGTGCGCCGACGACGTGGCGCGCGGCTTCCCCTGGCCAGACCTGCTGCTGACCGCCGTCTTGCGGCTCGGCACCGGCGACGTGCGTTCGCTCGCGGTGGCCACTGCGAGCGAGGCTGGAGTCGCCGCCGCGCAGCGAGCGGGCGCCAGCATGATCATCGGCGTGCTGTCCGGTGTCCACGGCGCCACCAGGCTACGCAACGCCGGAGTCACCCATCTGGTGGCCGACCTGGGAGAACTCCCTGACCTGGTGGCTACGGGTGAGGCGCTGGCACATGGCAGACTGTAAAACATGCCGGAACTGCCGGAAGTCGAATCGCTAGCCGCGTTTGTGCGGGAACGTGCCGTCGGGCACGCCATAGCGCGTGCCGACGCGGCGTCTTTCGCGGTACTCAAGACCTTCGATCCGCCGCTTGAGGCGCTGACCGGCCAGGTCGTGACCGCGGTAGGCAGGCATGGCAAGTTCCTCGACCTGTCCTGCGGACCCGAGCTGCACTTGATCATGCACCTGGCCAGGGCTGGCTGGCTCCGCTGGCGGGAGGAACTGCCAACAACCCCTCCGAAGCCGGGCAAAAGCCCGCTGGCCTTCCGGCTGCGGCTGGACGACGGCTCCGGGTTCGAGCTCACCGAGGCAGGCACCCGCAAGCGGCTCGCCGTGTACCTGGTCCGCGACCCCGCGGACGTCCCCGGCGTCGCCACGCTAGGGCCAGATCCGCTCGCGCCTGAATTCACCATCGGCACGCTCACCGAACTGCTCGCCAGCCGCCGCACCCAGATCAAGGGCGTACTCCGCGATCAGCACATCATCGGCGGCATCGGCAACGCGTACTCCGACGAGGTCCTGCACGTGGCGAAGATGTCCCCGTTCAAGATCGCGGCCAGCATGACTCCCGAAGAAGTGCAGACGCTCTACAACGCGATCGTGGACACCTTGCGCGACGCGGTGGAGCGGTCCGCGGGACTGGCCGCCAAGGACCTGAAGGGCGAGAAGAAGACCGGCCTGCGCGTCCACGGCAAGACCGGCGAACCGTGCCCTGTCTGCGGCGACACGATACGGGAGGTCTCGTTCGCCGACTCAGCGTTCCAGTACTGTCCCACTTGTCAGACCGGCGGCAAACCGCTCGCCGACCGGCGCCTGTCCCGCATTCTGAAGTAACCACGCGAGCGCCCGAACCGGGTACGCTAGGCGGCACTGGGGCCATAGCTCAGCTGGAAGAGCACCTGCTTTGCAAGCAGGGGGTCAGGGGTTCGAGCCCCCTTGGCTCCACCAGGCATTTCACTTCACGCCCCCTTTGGCTCGTGCCACTCCCGTGCCAGCAGGCCCCGGTTAGTCATGCGGCTTGTGCGATTTCCTGGCGTCGCAGGCGGAGCTGCCTGACCTCGGGGTTCCAGCCGTTGTGGAGGGCGACCCAGACGGCGAAGTGCAGGTCGAGGCGGTCGCCGAGTGCCTGCTGGATGGTGTCGGCGTCGATGTCCGCGTCATGGGTGTCGTCGATGTCCGCGGCGGCGGCTTCGGCGAGGGCTCCCAGGGGTGCGATGCTCGCACCGGTCGAGGGGTCGGTGAAGCTGTACTGGCCGGGAGCTAGGCGGTGGATGATGTAGGCCTTGGCGTGGACCTGGGTGTGGTGCCGCTTGCACAGCGGGAGCAGGTTGTCCAGGCTGGTCGTGCCGCCGTTGCGCCACCATAGGATGTGGTGCAGGTCGGTCCGCCTGGAATCGCAGCCCGGGAAGCAGCAGCGGGCGCCGTCGCGTTCGCGTACGGCGCGGCGGATCGCGGCGGTGGCTGACCGGGAACGCCGGCCAGCGTCCAGGACCGAGCCGTCGCCCGGGTCGTGCAGCATCGCGGTGAGGGTCGCGCCGCAGGCGATGCGGCGTGCGTCGGCCGGGGTGATAGCGGGGCCGTCTTCGAGGTGGCAGCGGCCGGGCCGGCACGGGTGGCTTACGGGCAGCTGAGGCGTCCCCGCGGGGACGATCTCCGGATCCAGGATCTCGGGCACCACGTGCACCTGCACCTGGTACACGTCCGCGTTGTCCGCCGAGGCGATCTTCCCGCGCAGGTAGGCTCCGGCCACTTCGACCAGGGCGTCGGCGAGGTCTGCGGCGGCGACCTTGAACTCTTCCGGCCGCTGGTCGCCGGCCAGGTCCGGGGCGTGGTCGTGCGGGTGGTCCAGGTCGCCGATCGCGGCGCGCAGTGCCTGCAGCACGACGGCGCCGTCGGCGGGCGGCAGCCGCACGGTCATCGACAGCTCACCGGTGGTCTCGTCGAACCGCCAGCGCAGCGCGGACCGTGGACCGGCCGGTTCGTCGTCCTCCTCGCCGGGGATGCAGGAGCCGACGGCGGCGCAGAACCGGTCGGCTTGCGCGGCGGTCATCAGCGACGTCATTTCGACCAGGCCGGCTTCGGTTTCCGGGGTGGCGATCCGGGCGACGGCGCGGACCTTCGAATAGCTGAACCGGCCGGCCGCGAACTCCTCGTGCAGCACGGGGAGGGTCTGCAGCGCGCGGGCGGTGCGCAGCTGGTCCCTCGCGGTTTTCGGAGAGAGCTGGCATTTCCACGATAGCCACGCGGCGCACGACCGCATGTCCCAGGACGCCCAGCCCCGGCGCTCGTCGAAGTCCAGGATGAGGTCGAGGAACCGGCAGGTGGCGGCCGCGATGTGCCCGGCCATGGTGCAGATCTCCGCTTCCAGCTGTCCGGTGGTCAGGTCCGCGGGCGGGGCGAGGGTGAAGCTGAGCGGGTCGGGTTGTTCGGGTAGTGGAGCGCCGGGCTTCCCGGCGATCGTTTCTATCATGTGTTCGATATTAGTGGTCACCACTGACATTTTGCCGCAACGAAGCACGACGGAAACGTAAGAGTTTTCGATAGAAAGCGTCCCCGCGGGGACGCCTAGGCGGTCTCCTGCGACACGCCTGGCGTCGGCACCGCGCCTGCCGCCCGCGACACGGCAGCCGCCTGTCGTCGTGGCTCGGCCGCCATTAGATCAGGGTCTGGCACGGCATCCAGGCGGCGCGGGAGCAGCAGCGGGCTGACGAGAATGAGCAGGCCCGCGGCCGTGATGGCCGTGCGCGTGCTGGTGACGTCGGCGAGCAGTCCGCCGAGGGCGGTGAAGATGGCGATGGAGGTGCTGCTGCTGATCGACCAGGCGGACAGGGTGCGGGCGATGAGGTCCTTGGGAGTGTGCTGGAGCCGGTAGGTCGCCAGTACCGGGTTGTACAGGCTCATGCTGATGATGATCGCCAGCTCGACGGCTATCACGGTGAGCAGGCCGACCACGCCAGGACGGACGAAGGCGAGACCGATCAGCCAGACCGCGCGCAGCGTGCCGACCGTGCGGAAGACCCGGTGCTGGCCGAACCGCGCTACGACGCGGCGGGCCAGGCGCGAGCCGATGAATCCGCCGGCGCAGGGGGCGGCGAAGGCGAGACCGTACTGCCAGGGCGGGAAGTGCAGCTGGCGGAGCAGCAGCACGGCCAGCAGTGGCTCGGTGGCCATGATCGGTCCCCCGACCATCATGTTGTTCAGGTACAGCGCTCGCAGGCCGGGGGTGGTCAGGATATGCCGCCAGCCATCGAGGAGCTCGCCGGTCCGCATCTTGCCCTTGCCGCTTCGCGGCGGGCGTTCCTCGCGGTCGCGAATCGCGGTGATGCCCAGCGCGGAGAACAGGTAGCTGAGCGCGTCGGCCAGCACTGTGGTCACCGGTCCGAACAGGCCGATCGCCGCACCGCCGAGCGGCGGTCCGACCGCTATCGAACTCCACGTGGTCGACTCGAACCGCGCATTCGCCACGAGCAGGTCATCCGGCCGGACGAGGGCCTTGATGTAGGTGCCGCTGGCCGTGTTGAAGGCGATCCTGGCCGTGGCGACCATCGCCGAGACGGCCAGCAACTGGATGAAGCTGAGCTTCCCGAACGCGTATGCGACGGGGATCGTCATCATGACCGCGAACCGGGCCAGGTCCATGGCGATCATCACCGGCCGTTTGCGGCGGAACTCCACCCACGGCCCGAGCGGCAACGCGATCAGCGCACCCACGGCCGGCCCCACAGCGGACAGCGCTGATACCTGAGCGGGACTGGCATGCAACACCAGCACGGCGATCAGCGGGAACGCGCCGAACCCGAGTCCGGAGCCGTACGCGCTCACCGCGTATGCCGTCCACAGCCAGCCGAACTGCCGGCCCAGGGATCCTCTGGCCACCGCGGTCCTCCCCCGTTCAGACAACTGGTCGTTGATCGCTCCGATCAAAACAGGGTCGATATGGCCCGATCAAACAACGCGATTCTCGGCGAGTCACAACCACCTGTTGTGTCGCTAGGCTGTGCGCGTGGATCTCGACGCCGTACGCACCTTTGTCGCCGCCGCGGACACCGGCCAGTTCCAGGAAGCCGCCGCCACGTTGTCGATCACTCAGCAAGCGGTGTCCAAACGCATCGCCGCGCTGGAGAAAGACCTGGACGTGCGGTTGTTCACCCGGACCGCGCGTGGCACCCAGCTCACGATTGACGGCCAGGCGTTCCTGCCCCACGCCCGTGAACTGCTCCGGGCGGAAGCGCGAGCGGACGCGTCGGTGCGCCCTGGCCGGCGCGCCCTGCGCGTCGACGTTGTCAACCGGCGGGTCGCCCCGGCGGTGCTGCTGCAGGACTTCTACCGCGCGCATCCGGGGATCGAACTGGACGTGGTCACCCTGGCTATTCCCGCCGACGCGGCCATCGCCGCCGTCGAGGCGGGCACAATCGACGCCACCTTCCACGCGGTCACGGTTCCCGCGCAGCGACTGCCGTCGGCGATCAAGGCTGCGCGGGTGGTCGACGAGCCGCACCAGCTACTCGTCGGACCCCGGCATGCGCTCGCCGACGCTCGCGCCGTCGCGCCCGCTCAACTTGCCGGACACCGGATCTGGATGCCTGGCATGGCCGCCGGTACCGAGTGGGCGGCCTACTACGACGAGCTCTGCGCCACGTTCGGGTTCACGATTGACATCATCGGGCCCGTCTTCGGGAACGAGGCCCTGCTCGCTGAAATCGCGGACTCCCCCGACCTGGCGACCCTCGTGGGCCAAAGCTCGTGGTACATGTGGCCGGACAGCTACGACCTGCGGCGCATACCCGTGCGTGACCCGGCGCCGGTCTACCCGATGTCACTCATCTGGCGCGACGACAATCCCCATCCCGCGCTCAGCAAGCTCCGCGACTACCTCGGTACCAGGCGAGTGGAATACCCGCGCGCCGAGATCTGGCTGCCGAAATGGGCCGAGCCGTAGCGCTATCCCCCGCCGAAGATGCCGTCT
>DASXDG010000033.1:0-4701 GCA_036490795.1 Streptosporangiaceae bacterium | reverse complement strand
GCGCGGTTTACGCCGTCCAGCCCGGCCCTGACCAGCGCGCCGAGAGCCAGCCATGGATTCGCGGTCGCATCCGCCGCACGGAATTCCAAATGCGTCTGTTCCGGCTCCGCCGCCAGACCGGGAACGCGCAGCATCGCCTCGCGGTCGGCGATGCCCAGGCGCGGGCCGTCTGCGGTCCAGTGTCCGGGCCCCAGCCGCTGGTAGGACACGACGCTGGGCGCGGTGAAGGCCAGCACCGCCGCCGCATGGTCGATGATGCCCGCCGCGAATGACAGTGCCGTCTCGGACAGTGCCGTCCCGGACAGTGCCGTCCCGGACAGGCCGCCCGCACCGCCGCCGCAGGTGGCCGGTTCGCCGGCGGCGGTCCACAGGCTGAAGTGGATGTGCGCCCCGTTCATCGCCCCGCAGCCCGGCGGCGTGGGGGCGAAGCTGGCCGACCGCCCGGCCAGCCGGGCCGCGGCGCGGGTTATCTCGCGCAACGCGATCGCCCGGTCCGCGGCAGCCAGCCCCTCGGCGGGCCGGATCGTGATCTCCCACTGATTCTTGCCGAACTCCGGCAGCCAGTTCTCCGGCTCGAGTCCGGCCAGGGTCAGCGCGGCGACCAGTTCGGTACCGAACGGCTCCGCCGCCAGCAGTGCCTGCACGCTGAACGGATGCTCCGGCCCAGTAGCTGGCCCGCCGTCCGGGTCGGCGAGGAGGACGAACTCGTGCTCGAAGGCCGCCGACACGGTCAGGCCGGTGTCCGCCTTCAGCTGCGCGAGCGTGCTGCGCAGCAGGTTCCGCGGGCAGCAGTCCCACGGTGTTCCGTCGGCGTGCCGCAGGTCCCCGAGCGCCAAGGTGACGGGCGCGCCCGCGGCGGGCAACGGCACCGAGGCGCTCCGGTCCGCGTGGATGCGGAGATCGCCGGCCGAACCGAACGGGTTACCGGCCAGGTCACCGAACGCGGTGATGCCAAGGTCGGCGGGCACCCAGCCCACGGCGTCCGCGGAGCCCGCGGGGACGGAGCGCCCGCGGCAGATGCCGGCCAGGTCAGCGGTGGCGATCACGTCCAGCCCGCCCGCGGTCCCGGGTGCGGTCGGCAGGCTCATAGGCCGCCCATTATGTCGAGCAAGCGCGCCACCTCGCCGGTGGTGTTGTAGTGCGCGAACCCGATTCGGAGCATGCCCTCGTTCTCGTCCAGCCCGAGGGCCCGGACCAGGTTCAGCGCGTAGAAGTTGCCGTTCCAGGTGTAGTAGCCGCTGTCCCCCAGCCGTTTCGCCAGTTCCTGGGGCGATGCACGCTCGGACAGCAGGCCGAACGTCGCCACCCGGCGGCACGGGTCGGGGTCGGGCACGCCGAGCAGTCGCCAGCCGGGCAGCTCGCGCAGACCGCCCATGAAGAAGGCGGTCAGTTCCTGCTCGTGCGCGCCGATCGCCGCGTACGCACTGTTCAGGCTTTCGTTACCTAGAGCGGCGTCGCCGAGGGACCTCAGGTAGGCGACCGCGGCGACGAAGCCGGCCAGCGCCTCGTGCGAGAGCGTCCCGGTCTCGAACCGGTGCCCGGGCGGCCGGTCTCCCGCCGGACGGACCCGTTCGGCCGGCCATGCCGCCGCCAGGTCCGGCCGCAGCCAGGCCATGCCCATATGCGGGCCGAAGAACTTATACGGGGAACAGAGCAGCACGTCGCAGCCGATGGCTTGCACGTCGATGCGGCGGTGCGGCGCGTAATGGACCGCGTCCACCCAGGCCAGCGCGCCGGCGCGGTGGGCAAGCTCGGCGATCCTGGCCGCGGGCGTGAGCGTGCCGACCGCGTTGGACGCCAGCGTGTACGCGACGGCCTTTGTCCGGCTGGTCAGCTTCGCCGCCAGGTCATCGAGGTCGAGCTCCAGGTCCCCAGTCGCGTCGATCTGCCGCACGACCAGGCCGCGGTCCTGGGCAAGCAGCAGCCAGGGAGCGACGTTCGCGTCGTGATCCAGCGTGCTGGTCAAGATCTCGTCGCCGGGTTCGAGCAGCCGGCCGAAGGCCCGGGTCAGCAGGAAGTTCAGCGTGGTGGCGTTCTGCCCGAATGCGATCCCCTTCGGATCCCCGTTGACCAGCACTCCCCCGGCGGCCCGCGCCCTGGCGATGAGCTCGTCGGTGCGCACGCTGGCCTCGTACTCGCCCTCGATGTTGGAGTTCATTCCGACCAGGTAATCCGTCATCGCTTCGAGCACTCGCCGCGGTACCTGGGTGCCACCGGGCCCGTCGAAGTACGCGGGCACAATGCCACGCGAGTTCGCCCTGGACAAGGCCGGGAACTGCGCCCGCACCTCGCTGATGTGGAGTTCTTTGGTCATATCAGTGGTCTACATCGTTACTATCCGGCACTCCATTATCCCAGTACCCAGCCGCCACGCCAGCCTCGGCTGCCCAGGCAGCTACCGACGCCGCCCGGTGCGACGGCACGACGACGATTGCCCCGCCCGAGGTCGCCGCGCCGTCCCGGTTCAGCCCCGCCGCCAGGCGGCTGGCCGGCTGCGGGTGCAGGCCCTGCGAGCCGAGGCTCGGGTAGGTGTCCGCGCACAGCAGCACCCGGCGGCCGCCGGCCGCGGCCGCCGTCAGGGAGCCGACGATCGCGACGTAGTGCCCCACATCCCATTCGGAGTCCGGGTAGGTCACGTCGGTGCCGTCCAGGTAGGCGGCCACCTCGAGCAGGCTGAGGTGGCTGTGCCACAGGTAATGCGTCGCCACGTTGAGGACCGCGACGGCCGGTCCGCCATCCAGGACGAAGTCGGAGAGAGCCTCCACCGACTTCTCCTGCCACGGTCCGCGTAGCGGCACCGCGGTGAGAGCGCCCTCGGATAGCGAACCGATCGCGCGTACCACGCCGCGCGGGGACGTGCCTGCCAGCCGCGTGTCGGCCGTCGTGGCGATCTCGCGGATGTAGTCGGGCCGGCTCACCGCCCCCGGCGGCAGGTCACTGAGGCTGCCGCCGCCCGCGCTCAGCAGCGTCCCGGCCGCCACCGCGGCATCGTCCTGAGTCGCATTCCGTCCGGTCAGGGCCGAGACCGCGATGGCGGCCCAGAACGCACCGCACAGCTCGTCCTTCTGCTGCCGTTCGCGGTACTGTCCGGCCAGCACCGCCTTGGCCACGTCCGGGATGGTGAGCGAGTAAGTGTTAGTCAAGAACCGAGCCTTCCGTTACGTGGTCCCTGCCGGGTGCCGCCGCCGTGTCGGCGGCCTCACCGAGTTCGGCCCGCGACAGCTTTTCCCCGATCCGGGCGGCCAGCTTGGGGCTGACCAGCACGATGAGCAGCCCTATTACGCACCACGCGCCGGCGTAATAAGGGAAGGTGTTGTACGGGCTGGACTGGCCCGTTGACTGGATGTAGAAGATGTATCCCGCGAACACGCTGCCGACCAGCGCCGGAACCGCGCCGAGTGCGACGATCCGCTTGGTGCGCACCAGCTGGGACGCGGCCGCGATGCCCACCATCGCGTAGGCGACGAGCAGGCAGAGCACGCCGATCGTGGCGTAATAGAAGTACACGTTCGTCGAGCTGGTTCCCTTGATCGCCATGGCCACGTTGACCACGACCGCCACCACGAGGGCGGAGACGGCAGCGCGGGCAGGCGTTCCGGTGCGGGACAGGCCCGACAGCCAGGACGGGCCCAGTCCGTCGCGGGAGAAGGCGAACAGCATGCGGCTCGCGGCGGTGCAGGAGCCGAGCAGGGAGGCGAAGGCGCTGGCCGCGGCGGCGAACAGCAGCAACCGGGCGGCCCACTCCCCCACGAACGAACTGGCCAGGTCGCCGAGCGGAGTCGAGCTCCCGGCGAACTTCGCCGCTCCGGCCGCGCTGGCCCCGAATCCGCTCGACTCCGCCACCATCACGATCACGAACAGCGGCAAGGTGAGCAGGATCGAGCCGAGCAGCGCCAGCGGGATGTTGCGCCGCGCGTTGGCGGTCTCCTCGCCAAGCGTCGCGATGCCCTCGAACCCAGCCCAGGACAGGCAGGCGAACACCACGGCCGCGCCAAGCGTGGAGAACGGCGTGTGCACGGGAAGCTGGAACACGGTCCAGCTCACCGACTGGTGATCCGGCGCCGTCCCGCCCGCGATCTTGACGAAGATCGCAATGGTGAGCGCAGCGACCAGGACGATGCCCAGCCCTTCCATTACCAGCAGCACGCGCGACGCGGACCTGGTATCTCGGGTCGACAGCCAGGCCGCCACGACGGCCGAGATGATGCCGAGCAGCAGCCACGGGACGTTGTGCACGCCGATGCTGTCCAGGAAAGACTGGATGAACAGCCCGGCCGCGGCGACAGTACAGATAGTCGAGAACAGGTAATAGCCGGCCAGCGCGAACCCGGAGAAGAATCCGGCTCGTGACCCCAGCGTCGCGCCGACCAGCGCATATGCGCTGCCCGAGTGGTTGAACCGCCGGGTAAGCACGGCGAAGCCGAACGCGACGAACGCCATGCCGATGCCGCCCAGCGCGAAGACGAGCGGGACGGCCCGCCCCACATCGGCGGCAGGGGCGGCACCGTTCAGCGACAGGGCCAGAGTGGGCGCCATGATCGCGAGCCCGAGCGCGAGCGCGCCCCAGAACTTGAGTGATCGCCGGAGTCCCTGCACGAGACCTCCCAAAAATGGGCCCTTATTAGGCCCATATCTACATCCAGCCTGGTCAGACTGTCAAGGGTCCAACCGGATTGGGCATCTTATATAAGATCCAAGTAT
>DASXDG010000032.1:0-5374 GCA_036490795.1 Streptosporangiaceae bacterium | reverse complement strand
GAACGGCCATCTCGTGTCCTTCCGTCTCGTCTTTCCGGCAGGGTGGCGCTGCCGCACTATATAGCGACGTGCCGCCTGTTGATCAACGTTGTCAGTGTTGTTTAGCCCATATGCCGCTGTTTTTTTCGCCTCGACGCGGGCAGGCGAAAGGACTGTCCCGGGTGATCGCCGAGAGGAGAGCGGTATGGCAGAGGCAAACGTCCCGCCACGCGCTGATCAGGGCACGGCCGCGGCGCAGGACCGTCACTTGCGCAGGACCCTGGGCTACTGGCAGCTCACCGCCGTCGGGTTCAGCGGCGTGATCGGCTCCGGCTGGCTGCTCGGCGCGATGTACGCGGCACAGGCGGCCGGACCGGAGGCGATCGTCGCCTGGCTGGTCGGCGGCGCGGTGCTGATGCTGATCGCACTCGTGATGGCCGAGCTGGGGGCGGCCAGGCCCGAGTCGGGCGGCCTGGTCCGCTGGCCGTACTACAGCAGCGGACGGCTGGTGGCGACGATCGCCGGATGGGGCATCTGGATCGCCTACGCGACCAACCCGCCGAGCGAGTCCGCCGCGATGATCCAGTACATGAGCAAGTACGTGCCGCACCTGTACAACGGCACCCGGCTCACCACGCTGGGCATACTGGCCGGCATCGGCATCATGGCCGTGTTCGTGGTGCTGAACTGGTTCGGCGTGCAGTTGTTCGCCAGGGTCAACGGGGCGCTGACCGTGGCGAAGTTCGTGGTCCCCACGCTCACCGTGATCTTGCTGTTCGCGTCCGGCTTCCACAGCGGGAACTTCTCCGGTCACGGCGGGTTCGCGCCGTACGGCTGGGCACCCGGCCTGTCCGCCATCGCCACCGCGGGCATCATCTACGCCTACACCGGCTTCCAGGGCCCGGTCGACCTGTCCGGCGAGGCACGCAACCCCCGGCGCGACGTGCCGCGCGCGGTGCTGACCTCGCTCGCCGGGGCGACGGTCCTTTACGTGCTGCTCCAGCTGGTGTTCGTCGGCGGCGTGCCCGGCACGGACCTGATCCATGGCTGGCACGGGATATCGTTCAGCTCTCCCTACGCACAGCTGGCCGTCCTGGCGAACCTGGCCTGGTTCTCCTGGGTGCTGTACGCGGACGCGATCGCGTCCCCGGCCGGCTCGGCGCTCGCCTTCACCGCCGCGACCGGCCGTGAATCGTTCGCTATGGCGAAGAACCGGTTCCTGCCGGAGGCGGCGGGCCGGGTGGACCCCCGGTCCGGTGTCCCGCGGCGCGCGCTGGTGATCAACTTCGTGATCGGGATCGCGTTCTTGCTGCCGCTGCACAGCTGGCAGACCATCGTCGCGGCGACCAGTGAACTGGGGCTCATCGCGTACGCGCTGCCGTCGGTCTCGGCGATGGCGTTCAACCGCGCTGCCCGTGCTGATCCGGGGTCCGATCACAGGTCAGGTCACGGGTCCGGCCAGGGCGACGAGCAGACGGCGCGGACGATCCCCGGCGTCCGGTTCATCGCGCCGCTCGCGTTCGTGCTGGCGTCGATGATCTTGTACTGGGCCACCTGGACCGAGCTGCGGGTCGCGCTCCCGGTACTGCTCGTCGCCGTGGTCGTCTACGCGTACCAGCAGTGGCGGATGGGCGTGGACTGGCGGGACGTCCGGCTGGGCGCCTGGCTGGTCGGCTACCTGGTCGCGATCCTGGTCATGTCCGTGATCGGCAGCAGGGACTTCGGCGGGACGAACGCGATCCCGGCGCCATGGGACACGATCGTCGTGGCCGTCATCGGCGCGGCGGCATATGTCGCGGGAGTCCGCGCCGGGACACAGCACCTGGCGATCCATCCCGCGCCCGAGCCCTATCAGCGGTCGTCACGAGGCAGCACTGATAGTTCTGATGATTCATAACTAACACTGGCCAGGGTGTCCCCATCGCGGGTTCCCGCTCGTCGCAAGAGCAGGAACCAGCGAAGGAGGACAGCGATGAGCCGTTTGATCGTCATCGAGTTCATGACCCTGGACGGAGTCATTCAGGATCCGGACGGGCGAGAGGGAACCGCGCAAGGGGGATGGGCGTTCCGGTACGGTCCGGAGGCGGTCGCCGGCGACAAGTTCCGCATGGGGGAGGTGCTCGACACCGGTGCCATGCTGCTCGGCCGTCGCACCTGGGAGTTGTTCGCCAGCTTCTGGCCGGGCCGGGACGACCCGTTCTCGGCCAAGATGAACGCCCTGCCCAAGCTCGTGGTGTCACGCACGCTGCGGGACGCCAGCAAATGGCAGCACTCCACCGTGCTGCGCGGTGACCTGGTGACAGAAGTGGGCAAGCGCAAGCAGGACCAGGACATCATGGTCACAGGCAGCGCCAGCGTCATCCGCACACTGGCGGCTAACGACCTGGTCGACGAATACCGGCTGGTGATGTTCCCGGCGGTCCTCGGCGAGGGCACCCGCCTGTTCCCCGACTCCGCCGTGCCGAAAGACCTGAGCCTGGTATCGGCCGAGATCGCGGGCGCCGCGGTCCGCCTCATCTACGCCCGGTCGTCCATGTTGTGACCAGCCGCTGTTCCGGGGGCGAAGGCAGGGCCTGCCACCGTGCAGGCTCTGCCTCCCTGGGGTGGGTCAGTGGTCGCGGAGCGCCTTGACGAGCTCGGCCTTGGTCATCGTGGAGCGGCCCTTGATGCCGATGTCCCTGGCGCGTTTCACCAGGTCCGGTTTGCTCCACTCGTCGTAAGACGGGCTCTTGCCGCCCTTGCGGCCGACCGCGCTCCTGGAACTGGCCGCGGCGGCGTTCGCGATACGCGCCGACTTCTCCTTGCTCGCGCCCTCTTCGCGGAGCTTGCGGTAGGTCTTTTCGTCCTTTATCTGCGCCCTTGGCATCGCTGCGCCTCCCTTCGTGTCCTCATCTCCTGCCCGATAAGGCCAGCTCAAACCTCAGGCTGGCGAAGGACGGGGCTGGCTTCCGGACCGCGTGCCGCTCCCCGGTCATAGGCGAATAGCGCGGTAATTCTGCTTATCGTGAAGGAAATCGTTTGCGAGTCTGCGTCGCCCGCGGCGATCAGGGCCATCGCGGCCACGCCGCCGCACCGGCATCCCGCAAACCGGATAAACCGCCCGCGCTCGGGCGGCACCCTGTAATAGCGCGCCCACGGCGACCGCGGCCACGGTGACCGCGGCAACGCGGATCCGGGCTCACGACTGGCGGTAGCGTTCCGCGTCGCGGGTGCGTAGCCTCATCCCGTGCCCAGGCTGGTCCGGGTCCGGTCGCAGCACACCGCCATCGGGATCGAGAACGCCGTCGAACAGCATGCCCTCTATCCGCTGATGGTCGTGGAAGTACTCCAGGTGGCGCAGGTTGGGCACCGCCACCGCGACGTGCGCGTGCAGGTTCGGCGCGCAGTGCCCGGAGACCTGCAGGTTATGGCCCGCGGCCAGAGCCGCGCCGCGAAGGAACCCGGTCACGCCGCCGCACCGCGTCACGTCAAGCTGGAGGCAATCCACGGCACCGGCGCCGATAAGTGCCGCCGAGTCAGCCAGTGTCCAGCTGTACTCCCCGGCCGCCACGTCGGGGAGTACCTGCCGGCGGACGGCGGCAAGCCCGGCCAGGTCCTGCGAGGAGACGGGTTCCTCGAACCAGGTCACGCCGAAGTCAGTCAGCCGGCTCGCGACGCGGACGGCCTGGCCGATCGAGTAACCGCCATTGGCGTCTACGTAGAGTTCGGCCTCCGGGCCGATCACCTCGCGAGCGAGCTGGACGCGGGCCAGGTCCCGGTGTTCGGCGGCACCCCATGACTCGCCGATCTTGATCTTCACCCGCGGGATCCGCTGCTTGTCCACCCAGCCACTCAGCTGTTCCCGGGTGCGTTCGTCGGCGTAGCTGGTGAAACCGCCACTGCCGTACACCGGGACGTCGTCGCGGACGCGGCCGAGCAGTCCCGACAGCGGCACACCGAGCAGCCGCGCTTTCAGGTCCCACAGCGCGATGTCAACGGCCGAGATGGCCGTCGCCGCTATGCCCGGCCCGCCGGCGTTCCGCACCTGGCGCATCATCGCCTCGGTGGCCCCAGCGATGTCGAAGGCGTCCCGCCCGGTCACCGTATCCGTGAGGATTTCGCCCACCAGCGTCCCTGCCGCGGCGGATGCGTAGGTCCAGCCGGTGCCCAGCACGCTGCCGGCCCGCGCGGTCACCACGACCATCGTGGTCTTATCCCACGCGAGCGTTCCGTCCGCCTCGGGGGCGTCGGTCGGTATGACGTAGACGGCTGTCTCAAGCGAAGTGATCTCTGGTCCGGCCATCATGCTCGGCTACCGTCCCGCGCGCTGATCAAACCTGGGACCGGTCGGACTCTGGCCCCGCGAGCCGACCTGGGTTCGGGGACGCCCGGGTTGCCCCCGTCCTCAACATGATCGTGCCCGAGGCTACGGGCACGCCATTGCGCGGGTTGTCGCAGTACCCGCGCCGGAGCCCTCAGGTGCGGAAGGCGGCGTTCAGGTGAGCCAGCCACCGTCCCGCATCAGCGTGCGGCCAGCCAGCTCGTTGACCTCGCGCCAGGACTGGATCCGGTCCGGGACGATGCGGAAATACGCGTAGTCGGCGGTCTCTTTGCGCGGATCCCAGCCGTGTCTGGCGGCGAACGCGTCCTTTGTCATCTCGTCGTGCACGGGCTCCGCGGTCCCGTGGATCATGATGACGTCACGCAACTCCCCGACGCCGACCCGTATCTGCCCACCCCGGCTCAGGTTCCGTGCGGTCGTGCTGGTGAGCGGCGTGGAGACGATCAGGCCCGCGCCGTCCCAGAGAAACGAAAGCGGCAGCAGGTAGGCATCACCCGCGTCGTCCGCGGACGCGATCCAGGCGTCAAAATCGGATTCCAGGCGGCTCATCGCGTCGTGAATGCGCTGCTGCACGCTGCGTGGCGGTTCCATTAACGCTCCTCATTTGGCGATGAGCTGATCATCAACCCTCAAGGGCGCATGAGGTCAAGGGGAAGGCCGGAGATCCGCGATGAATAAACCGGTCAGCCAGCGGTAGGAGACCGAGCTACCGCCGATCACAGGACAACCGATCACAGGACAACCGATCACAAAACAACAAGAAGGAGCCTCATGGTCACCTACACCGTGCCGGGGATGAAGAGCGATGCCGGATCGCCCAGCACGGCTACACGTACTGGATCGCGTACCAGCCGCATGACCGGCTCGCCCTGTTCCAGTTCGCCGTCATGATGGTGCTGCTGATCCTCGCCGCGGCCCTGACACTGGCGGCGGTGTGGCTGCTGCCCTCCCGCGAGAACCCGTAAGGCAGCCGGCCCGCAGCTGCGAGCGCGGGCTGACCGCACCGGGATCAGAAGCCGTGGACGATGGGGTGGTTGCCATGCCACCACAGCAGCACCACCTTGCCGACGATGC
>DASXDG010000031.1:0-29029 GCA_036490795.1 Streptosporangiaceae bacterium | reverse complement strand
GTCGGGTTCGCGCTCAGCGTGGACAACCTGGCGGCGGGGTTCGCGCTCGGCGCGTATCACGTGGCGTTCTGGGTGGCGGCGGTGGTGATAGGTGTGGTGAGCGTCGCCATGTCGCTGATCGGCCTGAAGCTGGGCGCTCGGATCGGCAGATTCGCCTCCGCCCGGTTCGCCGATTTCTCCTCTGGTGCTGTTCTTATCGCCGTGGGTGCCGCCATGGCGGCCGGAGCGTTGTGACCACATGGACCCAAGTGGCTTCTGATGCCAGAGGTCCGTTCTTCGGCTGGGTTAACGTGGTGGTTTTCCCCTTCGTGTCGCTTTACCCCCCATTTTCGGGGGTCAGACTTCCACATAGGGAAAACCTGACACGTTAACGCAGCCCAGGCACGAACGCGAACCCGGAGGGAACTGAGTGCCACGAGAGTGCGTCTAATTTCCATGATAGAAATACGCCAGATTCGCGGCTTCGCGGTGGCGGGCCTGCTCACCGCGGCCCTCGCCGGCTGCGGAACAGTCGTAGCCACCGGGAACACCAGCGGAAGCACCTCCGGGAACGGCACCAGCAACACGGGCACGACGACGAGCTCGAGCACCGCCACCGGCTGCGCGAGCACCTCCCTGGCGACCAAGGTCACCGTGATCCGCGCTATGCACCTGGTCGAGCCGGAGCGAGCCAAGTCCATGCAGAAGACACAGACGAACGCGGCCAAGGTCCAGGCCCTGTTCCGTGACTTCTGCCAGGCCATCGCGCACAAGGACACCAAAACGGCGATCCTCAACTGCCCGGACCAGGTCGGGCTCTCCTACGGCGGTGCCTTCTATGACGGCAGCCGCCTGCTCGCCGATTACACGTACGGCGCGAGCGGCTGCCAGCGGGTCACGATAACCGCCCCTGGCGGCAAGTCGCAGGCCGTCGTGGTCTGGGGCACGGCCGCGGCCGCGTCGCCGAACATGGAGGCGGACATGGGCAAGGTGCTCGGGATCCCCAAGTCGGCGGTCATGCAGCCGTACGGCAGCAAGTACCAAAAGGAAAGCGGCGGCGTCAACAGCTAGACGTCACCCGCTAGGCTCGGGAGCGTGGACATACGGCCCGCGACCAGAGCAGACGTACCGGCGATCGTCGGCATGCTCGCCGACGATCCGCTGGGTGCGCGGCGTGAGACACCCGATGACCTCAAGCCCTACTACGAGGCATTCGAGCGGATCGAGGACGACCCGCGCCAGCACCTGATGATCGCCGTCAGGGACGGAAAGCCGGCCGGGACGCTCCAGCTCAGCATCCAGCAGGGCCTGTCCAGGCGCGGCGCCAGCCGCGCCGTCATCGAGGCGGTGCGGGTGCACAGGGACATGCGCGGCGACGGCCTGGGCAGCCAGCTGATCCAGTGGGCGATCGCGAGATCGAGAGAACTCGGTGCCAGCGTCGTGCAGCTGACCTCGGACAACACGCGGACCGACGCACACCGCTTCTACGAGCGGCTCGGCTTCGTCAAGTCCCATGCCGGCTTCAAGCTGCAGCTGTGATGTCGGAACAGGAGTGGTTCGCCCAGCTGCCCACGCTGTACGCGGCGGCCGCGGCGCTGTTCACCGACCAGGCCGGGCGCGTCCTGCTGGTGAAGCCGAACTACCGCGACCACTGGTCACTACCCGGCGGCATCCTCGAACACGGAGAGCCGCCGCACATGGGCTGCGCTCGCGAGGTAGCCGAGGAGATCGGCCTGGAGATCACCGCGGACCGCCTGCTCACCGTGGACTGGATGCCGCCCGACGGCAACCGGCCCAAGCCCAGCGTGCACTTCATCTTCGACGGCGGCACGCTCGACGCCGAACGGATCGACCGGATCGTCCTCCAGGAGGAAGAACTGGACGACTACCGCTTCACCGACGACTACGCCAGCCTCGTTCCCCCGTTCATCACCGCCAGGATCACCGCGTCGCTCAACGCACGGCACAGCGCCGGTCCTACGGCCTACGTGCCGCGTGCGTTAGGCTCCGGTTCATGTTCCTGGAGTCGAGCCTGGCCGAAGCGGGACACCTCGCGGTCGCGGTCGGGCTCACCTATGCCCTCGGTTTCGAGCGCGACCTGCGCGGAGCGCCCACCGGGGACCGTGTCTTCGCGCTGATCGGCGCGGGAGCCGGCGTGATCGGCATCATCTCCTCCCACGGCGCGCCGAACGCCCTGGCCGGAGCCGTCACCGGCGTCGGCTTCATCGGCGGCGGCCTGCTGTTCCGGCAGTCGATCGGCCAGAGCCAGGTGCTGACCGGCATCACCACGGCCGCCACGATCTTCGCCGCGACCGCCATCGGCGCCGCGGCCGGCGAGGGCTACCTGCTCATCGCCACGCTCGCGACCGTGCTTGCCCTGTTCGTCCTGGAGGTCCGGCACATCAAGATGCTGAGCTTCCTCGACGGCCGCCACTGGGCCAGCCGGTTCAGCAACGACAACTCCGACCCGATCGACCCGCACTTACCTGGGGATCGGCCCCAGGACCGGTGTCTTACCCGGCGGCCCGCACCTCAAGCTGGTCAAGCAAGGCTGCCGTCGCCGCGGCCACCTCGCTCACGGCCCGCTCGAACGCTTCGGCGTTATGCCTGGCAGGGGCGCGGAAACCGCTGATCTTGCGCACGTACTGGAGGGCGGCGGCCCTGATGTCGGAATCGGTGACCTGCTCGGCGTACGGCGGGCGGAGGGTCTTGATGCTACGGCACATAGAACGACGATATCCGTAACACACGTGGAGTTATGATCATAACTAACCGTGGTTACTCGAGCCCGAGCAGTGACTCCAGCCCCACGGTGAGCCCCTGCGGGAGCTGCTTGATCCCGCGCAGGCCGAGCAGGACGCCGGGCATGAACGACGCGCGGTCCAGCGAGTCGTGCCGGATCGTCAGCGTCTCCCCGTGCCCGCCGAACAGCACTTCCTGATGCGCCACGAGCCCCGCCACCCGCACCGAGTGGACGTGCACGGTATTGACTATGGCGCCTCTGGCGCCGGCGATCTCTGACGTCGTGGCGTCCGGCGGGGCGCCCAGGCCCGCCGCATCGCGCGCCTGGCTGATCATCTCGGCGGTGCGCAGCGAGGTGCCCGACGGCGCGTCCATCTTCGCCGCGTGGTGCAGCTCGATGACCTCCGCGGACTCGAAGAACTTCGCGGCCTGGGCGGCGAAACGCATCATGAGCACGGCGCCGACGGAGAAATTCGGCACGACCAGGGCGCGGCTCGTGCTGACCCAGGTGCGGACGTCGGCGAGACGGTCGTCGCCGAAACCGGACGTGCCCACCACGACGTCGAGTCCGTGCCCGGCACACCAGCGCAGGTTGTCCATCACCACACCGGGGTGGGTGAAGTCGAGCACCACGTCGCAGCCGGTCAGCGTGTCCAGCGAGTCGTCCTGGTCGACCTCGGCCGCGACTTCCAGGTCATCCGACTCGGTAATCGCCGCTACGGCCGTGCGGCCCATCCGTCCCCGTGCTCCCAGCACGCCAACTTTCGTCACCGGGTAAGGATATCGGGCGTGTCTAGCAGTCACGCACTGTAATCATCGGTCTACAGTTCTGCAACGTGTCAAAGACCTCCATTACCGCGACTCTCGCCCTCATCCTGCTAGCCACCGGTGCCGTTCCCGCGGCCGCGTGCGTTCCCACGCACGCGTACGTGAACTGCGGCGCCGCGACCGACGGGAAAGGAACCCAAGCCAGCCCGTACAACACCCTCGCGGACGTGAACCGCTTGTCGCTCATGTCCGGCGATTCCATCGACTTCAAGCGCGGCACGACCTGCCAGGGCGTGCTCAGTCCCAGCGGGTCCGGCGACGCGTCGGAACCGGTGCGGATCGGTGCCTACGGGCCGGGGACCGCGCTGCCGGTCATCGACGCCGGCGGCGCCGCCGCCTCGGTGAAGCTCGCCAACCAGCACAACATCGCGGTCAGCGACCTGGCCCTGTCCGGCGGGCAGGACGGCGTCGACGTCACGGCCACGGACTACGGCCCGATGAGCGGCATCGGGCTGCGTGACCTGGACATCAGCACGGTCAAGGACGGGATCATGCTGCAGTCGCTCGGCTCCGCGTCGCCGTCGTCGCTGGACAACGTGACCGTCGCCGCGGACCGCATCCACGGGATCAGCGGTGACGCGATCTCGCTGACGTCCAACTGGTGCCGGCGCCCCGACGTCGCGCCGGACTGGCACCCGTCCTGCACCGGGGCCTGGGATCCGGGTCGCGGCCTGCGGATCCGCGGCAACATCATGTACGACGTCGGCGGGGACGGCGTGTCCGTCGCCACCACGCAGGGCGCCAGCGTCGACCAGAACTGGCTGGAGGGGTTCGGCGGCACCGGGATCACGCTGTCCGACTCGACCGGCGCGACGATCTCGGCCAACCAGGTCAGCGGCGGGCACACTGTTGCCGGGCATGCGGGCACCGGGTACGAACTCGGTGCGGCGACCGACCACGCGACCCTGCAGGGCAACCTCTCGCACGACAACGGCGGCGGGTTCCTGCTGTTCCAGGCGGCGCCGGCGGCGCCCATCGGGCCGGTTTCCGTGCTCGGGAACATGTCCGTCGATGACCACGGTGACGGCCTGACGTTCACCGGCGGCCCGGTGTCCGACGGCACGATCAGCGGCAACACCGTGTACATCGGCGCCGGGGTGGCCCAGGAGGTCGCCGACTCCTCCACCGACTCGCCGCTGGATGTGCAGTTCTCCGGCAACGTGGTGGACGCGGCGTCCGGCGCGGGCACGGTCGGCTGGAACCTGCCCAACCCGGGCTGGGTGGTCAGGGACAACCTGCTGCACGGGGTGCCGGTGCCCTCCGGTGCCCGGTCCGCTGTGCGGACCGACCCCGGCTTCGCCGCCCCCGGCGGTGAAGACCCGTTCGGCTACCGGCTGCTGGCCGGCTCGCCGGCGCTCGGTTCCGGCGTTCCCGTGCCCGCGTCGGCGGCGTTCCCGCTGGCGCTCGCCCCGGTGCCCGCCAACGCGCCCAACGTCGGCGCGGTGCAGGCGGCGGCCGGTCCCGCCGTGGTGCTGACCGACACGTTCGACAAGGACGCCGTCGCGGCCGCGCCCGCGGACTGGACGGTCAACGGGCCTGCCGTGGTCACGCCCGACCCGGCCTCGTTCACCGGCCGGTCGCTGTCACTGAGCGGCGTGGCGTCGGCTTCGCGTGCCTTCGGCGCGACGGGCGGGGATGCGCGCATCGACCTGCGGCTGTTCGCCGGGCAGGCGGACAAGCCGGCGGACGTGCAGGTGCTGGACACCAAGGGCCGCCAGGTGGCCGCGTTCGGCCTGGGCGACGACGGGTTCGTCGCGTACTCCTCCGACGGCGCGGTGAAGCAGTCGGCGTTCAGGTACCCGGTAGCGGCGTGGACCACGCTGTCGATCCTGCTGCACCCGTCGACCGGCACGTACACGCTGACCGCCGACGGCCAGCCGGTCGGTTCCGGGAAGCTGACCGCGCGCGGCGGCGACCCGGGACGGATCACGATCTCCAGCCCCGATGCGGGAGCCAGCTTCGCCGCCGACGACGTCATGGTAAGCCCCGCCTGCTGCCCGTGTTAGCGGGTCCCCACCCCCGGCCGGGTCACTGACGTCAGTGACCCGGCCGGGGATCGGGGTTAGCCCAGCGGGAACTCGGTGCCCTCGTCGAAGGGGCCGACGACGGCGAGTGCCTTGGGCCGGGTCAGCACCTCGGCCGCGACCGCCCGGATCTCGTCGTGGTTCACCGCTTCGATCGCGGCGAGCACCTCGTCGACCGGCTCCAGCTTCGGGTAGACCAGCTCGGACTTGCCGAGGCGGCTCATCCGCGACGACGGGTCCTCGAGGCCGAGCACGATTCCGCCGCGGACCTGACCCTTGCCGCGGGCCAGTTCGGCGTCGCTGAGGCCGCCCTCGGCAACCCGGGCGATCTCGTCCACGCAGATCGACAGCACCTCGTCGGCCTTGGACGGGAGGCAGCCGACGTAGACGCCCCACATGCCGGTGTCCGCGTGCTGCGCCGCGAAGCTGTACACCGAATAGGCCAGGCCGCGCTTTTCCCGCACTTCCTGGAACAGCCGGGAGGACATCCCGCCGCCGAACGCCGCGTTCAGCACGCTGAGCGCGAACCTGCGGTCGTCCGTCCTGGCCAGCGCCTCACAGCCGAGAACCAGGTTGGCTTGCTCGATGCCGCGCGAGATCAGCTGGATGCCGGTGCCCTGCGGGTGCCCGATGTAGTCGCCGTTCAGCCGCGGCGCGATGGGTTCGGCCTTCGCGTTCAGCGCCGGGCCGAACGCCGCCATGACCAGCTCCACCACACGGTCGTGGTCGAGGTTGCCCGCGGCCGCGATCACCAGGTGCTCCGGGGTGTACCGGGCCTGGTAGTGCTCGTAGATCTGTTCCCTGGTGATCGCGTTAATCGAGTCGACGGTGCCCAGGATCGGCCGGCCGATCGGCGTGTCGCCGAACAGCTTGGCGCTGAACGCCTCGTGCACGGTGTCGCTCGGATCGTCTTCATTCATGGCGATCTCTTCGAGGACCACGTTGCGTTCGGCGTCCACGTCCTTCGGGGTGATCAGCGAACTGGACACCATGTCGGACAAGATGTCCACGGCGAGCGGCAGGTCTTCGTCGAGCACGCGTGCGTAATAACACGTGTACTCCTTGGCGGTGAAGGCGTTCATCTCGCCGCCGACCGTGTCCATCTCCGCGGAGATGTCCAGCGCGGTCCGCCTCTTGGTGCCCTTGAACAGCAAGTGCTCAAGATAGTGTGTCGCACCCGCGTGCGTCAGGTCCTCGTCCCTGGACCCGACGCCGACCCAGATGCCTAGCGCGACGGAACGTACCGCCGGAAGGAACTCCGTGACGACCCGGAGGCCGCCAGGGAGTACCGACCGGCGTACGCCAGCTTCGGCGGATGCCATCTACTCGTGGTGCCCGCGAGTGCGGTGCCGGGTGCGACGGTGCTCGCTATCTCCGCGCTCCCCGCGTTCGCCGCTTGGGCCGCGGTCCCGAGAGGCACCCCGCGGTGGCCGGTCGCCGGTGTCGCCGCCAGAGTCACCGCCGCCGCCGAGATCCTCGCCCGCGGCCTCGCGCTCGATCACCTCGACCGGCACCAGCGACAGCTTGCCCCGGTCGTCGATCTCGCGGATCTCGACCTGGATCTTGTCGCCGATGTGCACTACCTCGTCGATGTTCTCGATCCGCTTGCCGCCGTGCAGCTTGCGGATCTGCGTGATGTGCAGCAGGCCGTCCTTGCCGGGCAGCAGGCTCACGAACGCGCCGAACGTCGTGGTCTTGACGACCGTGCCGAGGAACCGCTCGCCGACCTCGGGCATGTGCGGGTTAGCGATCGCGTTGATCGTGGCCCGCGCCGCCTCGGCCGACGTGCCGTCGGTCGCGCCGATGTAGATCGTGCCGTCGTCCTCGATGGTGATCTCGGCGCCGGTCTCGTCCTGGATCGAGTTGATCATCTTGCCCTTCGGGCCGATGACCTCGCCGATCTTGTCGACAGGAACCTTGATCGTGATGATCCGCGGCGCGTTCGGCGACATCTCGCCGGGGCTCGTGATCGCGTCTCGCATCACGTCCAGGATCGTCATCCGAGCGGCCCGTGCCTGCTTGAGCGCGGCGGCGAGCACCGTGGCGGGGATGCCGTCGAGCTTGGTGTCGAGCTGCAGCGCGGTGATCACCTGCTCGGTGCCCGCCACCTTGAAGTCCATGTCACCGAACGCGTCCTCGGCACCGAGGATGTCGGTCAGCGTCACGAACTGCCCGCCTTCGCTGATCAGGCCCATCGCGATGCCGGAGACCATGTCCTTGAGCGGGACGCCGGCGTCGAGCAGCGACATCGTGCTCGCGCAGACGGACCCCATGGAGGTCGAGCCGTTGGAACCGAGCGCCTCGGACACCTGCCGGATCGCGTAGGGGAACTCCTCGCGGGTCGGCAGCACCGGGATCAGGGCCCGCTCGGCGAGCGCACCGTGACCGATCTCGCGGCGCTTGGGCGAACCGACCCGGCCGGTCTCACCGGTCGAGTACGGCGGGAAGTTGTAGTTGTGCATGTAGCGCTTGGTGCGCTCCGGGTTGAGCGTGTCGATCATCTGCTCCATGCGGAGCATGTTCAGCGTGGTCACGCCCATGATCTGCGTCTCGCCACGCTCGAACAGCGCGGATCCGTGCACCCGCGGCAGCACGTGCGTGGTGGCGGTCAGCGGCCGGATGTCGGTCAGGCCACGGCCGTCGATGCGGACACCCTCGCTGATGATCCGCTCCCGGACCAGCTTCTTGGTCAGGCCGCGGAACGCGGCGGAGATCTCCTTCTCCCGCCCCTCGAACTGCTCGGCGAGCTTCTCCTTGGCAAGCGCCTTGACCCGGTCGGTCTCGGCCTCGCGCTCGTGCTTGCCGACGATCGTCAGCGCCTTCGCGAGTTCGGTGCTGACCTCGGCGGCCACCGCGTCGTAGACGTCCTGCTCGTAGTCGATGAACAGCGGGTACTCGCGCGTGACGGTGCCCTCGGCCTCGGCGACCTCCTCGGCCAGCTTCTGCTGAGCCGTGCAGAGCACCTTGATGAACGGCTTCGCGGCCTCAAGGCCCTCGGCGACCGTGTCCTCGGTCGGCGCGACGGCGCCGCTTTCCTCCGAAGCGAGCAGCTTGAGCGTCTCCGGGGTGGACTCGGCCTCGACCATCATGATCGCGACGTCGCCGTCCTCGAGCACGCGGCCGGCCACCACCATGTCGAAGGTCGCGTCCGCGAGCTGCGGGTGAGTCGGGAACGCCACCCACTGGCCCTTGATCAGAGCGACACGCACACCGCCGATGGGGCCGGAGAACGGCAGGCCCGCGATCTGGGTGGACATGGACGCCGCGTTGATCGCTACCACGTCGTACAGGTGCTCCGGGTGCAGCGCCAGGATCGTCTCGACGATCTGGATCTCATTGCGCAGGCCCTTGACGAAGCTCGGCCGCAGCGGCCGGTCGATGAGGCGGCAGGTCAGGATCGCGTCCTCGGACGGACGGCCCTCTCTACGGAAAAACGAGCCGGGAATCCGGCCCGCGGCGTACATCCGCTCTTCCACGTCCACTGTCAGCGGGAAGAAGTCCAGGTCGGACTTCGGCTGCTTGGACGCCGTGGTGGCGGAGAGAACCACGGTCTCGTCATCGAGAATCACCAGGGCCGATCCGGCCGCCTGGCGGGCAAGCCTGCCCGTCTCGAATCTGATTTTGTGAACGCCGAACTCGCCGTTGTCTATAACGGCTTCGGCACTTCGGACACCCTCCACGGGTGAGACCTCCTTGCGTAGATCCCGCACCCACCCGCCGCCTTGCCGCATATGGCCTGGCTTACCGCTGCTGTGGGGGTTGCCGGCCGGTCTTCGATCGAAGCCCTCGGGGGCCGCATTCTGTTCTGAGCGGGTTGCCCGGGGACCACTACCGAGGACCGGCCCTTGGCGCTCGGTGCCGGGGGCTACGGGATGTCAGTGTTAATCGATATTCAGTTGTGCTGGCAGGCTAGCCGGACCCGTTTGCGACTGGCTAGCCTGCGCATCTCCTGCTTCGGGCTTGTGCGGCTAGCGGCGGATGCCGAGACGCTCCCTGATCGCGCGGTAGCGGGCGATGTCCTTCTTCTGCAGGTACTTCATCAGCCTGCGACGACGGCCGACCAGCAACAGCAGCCCGCGGCGGCTGTGGTGGTCGTGCGTGTGCGTCTTCAGGTGCTCAGTCAGGTGGTTGATGCGCCTGGTTAGCAGCGCGACCTGGACTTCCGGCGAACCGGTGTCACCCTCACTGGTCGCGTACTCCGCCAGGATTTCCTTCTTGATGGCGGTGTCGAGCGGCACGTGGCTCCTTAGAATATGGAACGAATGGGACGTTTCCCTGCGGGGCGCCGCATGAGGGTGCAGCTCGTGTTCCCGTGTTTCGCAACACTGTTTGCAACACAGCCCCGCCGTGCCCGGCAATGCGCCGGTCAGCGTTTTAGGTTACCACGGGCGGCTACCCAGTCGCGTCGCGCGCAGGCGTCCGCCTGCCCCATCCCGTCAGCTGTCGGTGTCGATCATGTGTTCGTCTACCGCGCGGCCCTGGTGGGCGAGGAAGTAGAGGAGGACGCCGACCAGGGTGACGATCACCATGACCACGAGCGTGATCCAGTCCAGGTTGAATAGCGCCCGAGGGCTGGTCAGGCCGGACGGCGCGACGATGTTGACCAGCATCGCGGCGAGATAGATGGTCGCGACGATGGAGACCGGCCAGGCCCAGCGGCCGAGCTTGAACGAGCCCGCCGGGATCCAGCCGCGTCGCCTGGCGATCATCGACCCGATCACGGTCAGCAGGAAGGACAGGTAAATGCCGCTGGTCGCGAACGAGATAAGCGAGTACAGCACGCTCGTGTTGGCCGGGTAGGTGAAGAAACCGATCTTCACGTTGTGCGTGGGCGTGATGAACTCCAGCGCCACGAACACCACGGTGATCATCGCGCCGCCGTACAGGGCATTGACCGGCGTCTTGAAGCGCGGGCTCACCTCGGAGATCCACTTGGAGGCGGGCAGCGCGCCGTCCCGCGCGTAGGAGAACGCGAGCCGGCCCCCGGCGCCCTGCACCGAGCTGCCGCAGGAGAAGAACGCGAAGATGATCAGCAGGATGAGGAACTCCTGCAGCCCGGTCGGCAGCTGCCCGAGGATGTACGGGATCCCGCCATGGGAGATGACCTCGCTGAGCGGATGCGCCCCCTGCATGGCCAGGATCAGCGCGGCGGTCAGCACGAACGAGGCGATCCCGCCCCAGATCAAGGCCAGTCGCATGGCTCGCGGCACCTGCCGGCCGGCGTTCTTGGTCTCCTCGGAGATGTCTCCCGCCGACTCGAACCCATAGAAGATGTAGACCGGTGCGAGCACCGCGATCAGGCCGGCGCCGAGCCAGCCGCCGTGGAAGTTCAGGCTCAGCGGGTTGGTCGCCGCGTTCTGCACACCCTGGGTGCTGAACAGGAAGCTGGCGCTGTGGTGGAAGCCGTGGATGGCCAAGATGATCGCGATGCCGAACGTGCCGAAGATCTCCACGAACACGCCGAACTGGGCCACCCGGCCCATGACCTTGGCGCCGACCATGTTCAGCGTGGTCTGGATGGCGAGCATGACCAGCGTGATGACCAGGATCACGAAGTGACTGCTCGGGTTGAAGTTCCAGCTGAACCAGTCGTGCAGCAGCGCGGTCACGTAGCTGACCACGCCGGTGTCCACCGAGGCCACGGTGACCAGCAGCGCCAGACCGTAGAACCAGCCGACGAACCAGCCGAACTTACGGCCCACGTTGTACTTGCTGTACTGATACAGCGCGCCGGCCACCGGGTAGTGGCTGGCCAGCTCGCCGAATACCAGCGCCACCAGCAGCATGCCGGCCACCGGCAGCCAGGTGAGCCAGACATAGACCGGCCCGCCGGTGCCAAGGCCCAGCACGAACAGGGAGAAGATGCCGACCATTGGCGAGAGGTAGGTGAACGCCACGGAAAAGTTGGCGAACAGCCCGAGGACGCGATTCAGCTGCGGACGGTAACCGAGATGCTCCAGCCTGAGATCGTCCGCGCTGACTTCCTCGGCCTTCGTGACGTCTGCGGCCTCGTCCATGGGCCCTCCCTCGATAGGCATGGCAGATTTAAGCACGTGTGGCGACATTTCAGGAAGAGTCACGACTTATCGGTTGAGGTACTTCCAGCAGCCTCGCAGCCAGCCCTAATAAACTGGGCCAATGGCCCAGACCAATACAGCGCTTCCGGCTGCCCCCACGTCGCCCGCCCCGCCGAGACACCGGCCGGAGTGGATGCCCGCCTGGTCCAAGCCCGCCGCGATGCGCGCGCTACGCGCCGTCATCGTCATGCCAGCCATATTCGCCCTCACCTACAAGGGCATGGATAACCTGCAGATCGCCTTGTTCGCCGCGTTCGGCACGTTCGCGAACCTGGTCATGGCGTCGTTCGGCGGCACCAGGAAAGACAAGGCGATCGCCCACCTGGGACTGGCCATCACCGGATCGATCGCGCTGACCATCGGCACGGCGGTGAACTGGAACACCGCTCTGGCCGCCATCGTCACCATCCCGGTGACCTTCGGGATCTTCTTCGCGGGCGTGGCCGGGCCGAACGCCGCGGCCGGCGTGCTGCCGACGCTGCTCACCTACGTGCTGCCGGTCGCCACCGCGGGCACGGATTCGATGATCCCCGACCGCCTGCTCGGCTGGTGGATGGCCTGCGCCGCCTCAACCATCGTCGTGCTGCTGCTTTCGCCCCGGCCGGCCGGTGACCGGCTCCGCGCCGCCGCCGCCACCTGCGCCAGGGCATTCGCGACCCTGCTTGAAGCATCCCTCAAGCAGGAGAACACGCCAGCGATGCTGCACGCCGCGATGGCGGCCAAACAGCAGCTGATGACCACGTTCTCCAGCACGCCGTACCGGCCCACGGGGCTGGCCACCGCCGACCAGGGCCTGGACAGCGTCGTGCAGCAGCTTGAGTGGTGCGGCGCGCTGATCACCGACGCGGTCAACGAGGATCCCGGCTTCCCCGACGACAACGGGCTGGTGGCCGCCGCCGCCGACGTGCTCGCCGACACGGCCGCGCTGCTGGAAGGCTCGGCCGCCATCCCGCGCCTCGGCGAGCTCGAGCTGCTCTGCGAACGGTGCGGGCCACGGCCCGGGCAGCTCTCCCCCACCGCAGCGCAGACCCCGGCGGCGACGGTCGCCGCGGCCCGCCGCGCGTTCCACGAGCAGGCGATCGCGGTCGCGGTGCGGGGCACGGCGGCCGACGCGCTGATCGCGACCAGGCGCGCCGACCCCGAGTTGATCGCGGCCCGGCGCCGCGGCTGGTACGGGGCGACACCGGAGGGCGACCCCGCGGAACGGCGGGTCGCCGCGCTGCACGGCGCGATCGGCCTGCTGGCCAGGCACGCCAGCTTGCGCTCGGTCTGGCTGCAGAACGCACTTCGTGGCTCGTGTGCCCTCGCCGCCGCGGTCCTCGTGGCCGACCTGTCCGGAGTGCAGCACGGCTTCTGGGTCGTGCTCGGCACGATGTCGGTGCTGCGCACCAACGCCGCGACCACCGAATCCACGGCGTTTCGCGCGCTGGGCGGCACCGTGATCGGCTTCGTCGTCGGCGCGCTGCTGCTGCTCGGCATCGGCGGCCACAACCAGACGGCGTTGTGGGTGGTGCTGCCGATCGCGGTGGCCATCGCCGCCTACGCGCCGGGCGCGCTGCCGTTCACGTTCGGCCAGGCGGCGTTCACCGTGGTGGTCGTCGTCTTGTTCAACCTGCTCGAGCCGGCCGGCTGGAAGGTCGGCGAACTCCGCGTCGAGGACGTGGCGATCGGCTGTGTGGTGAGCCTGGCCGTCGGGCTGGTGTTCTGGCCGCGCGGGGCGGGAGCGGTGGTCGGCGACGACCTCGCCGACGCGTACCGCACCGGCGCCGAGTACCTGACCGAGGCGGTGGACTGGGCTCTCGGGCTGCGCGACACCCCGCCGACCGAAGGACCCGCCGCCATCACCGCCGGCATCAGGCTGGACGAGGCGCTACGCGGCTACCTCGCCGAACAAGGCAACAAGCGGGTGTCCAAAGAGGATCTGTGGCACCTGGTCATGGCCAGCACCCGGCTCCGGCAGACCGCGTACTCCGTGGCCGCGCTGCACTCCCCCACGGCGATCGGCGCACCGGGACCGGAACAGGAGGCGCTGACCAAGGAAGCGGCGAGCCTCGCCCGGTTCTACGACCAGGTGGCGCTGCTGGTCGGCCGCCCGGTGGCGAAGCAGGTGCTGGCGCCGGTCTCCCTCCCCGAGCTAGACGGGCACGTCGGCGTGCACCTGCACCACGACCTGGTCTGGATCCGCGAGCACCTGGACCACCTCGGGTCACACGCGACCACGATCCCCCAGCCCGCCCTCCTGGTCGCCGAGCAGCGCCGCCTCCCCTGGTGGCGTTAACGCGTGGTGGCGTTAACGCGCCCGCGGCGGATCGAAAGATTGTGCACCACCCATCCGGCTGTCATTTCGCGGCTTTTGTCCAGCGCGGGACGGTGTCCGGCGCCGCGTTCATCTCATAACAACAGTGGTGCTTCCGCCGGGGCCAACAGCGCGGAACATTGACTTTTCGCGGAGGAAATACCTGCTCACAGCATGGCCTTCTTCCGTGTTGGGGTTATTTACCGCGCTACAGAGGTTGAACCGTGCGGGTCCGCGTCGCCCGCCGCGATCAGGGCCATCGCGGCCACGCCAGGGCCATCGCGGCCACGCCGCCGCACCGCGGCCACGCCGCCGCACCGCCATCCCGGCATCCCGGCATCCCGGAAACCGAAAAAACCGGACAAACCGCCCGCACCCGGGCGGCATCACGGTGATCGTGCGCGTGGCGTTCCGGTTTCCCGGAACGCCACGCGCACGATCATGAAACCACCCCCACCAGCCGGGCACCGTCCACCCCGGACCCGGCAGCACCGACCCGATCGCAGGGCAGCCGCCCACGGCCGGGCACCCACGGCCGGGCAGGCAGACCCCGCCATTCAACCCCTGTAACGGCCGGCCGGAACGACGTTGCGGACGGACGGGAGGAAAAGAGAGCCGGCGGCACCGAGGACGGCGACGGCCACGATGGTCAGGGCGGCCCGGTGCAGGGCCGTCACCGGGCCGTGCAGCCGGGCGGCCGACGCGTAGAGGGCGGCGATGACGCCGATGCCGAACGAGCCGGCCACCAGCTGCCACGCGTTGAACAGCGTGTTCGCGTCGCCGAGCTGGTCCTGGCGCAGCGGCTGGGTGAGCGCCTGCAGCAGCGGGTTGATCACCAGGCCGATGGACATCGAGCGGCAGGCGAGGATCGCCGCGATCACCCATAGCGGCGTGCTGACCCCGACGAACAGCAAGCCGATGCTCGCGCACGCGAGCACGGCGAAGCCGGACAACACGGTAACCCGCACGCTCAGCCTGCCGAGCAGCCGCAGCTTCATGACTAGCCGGACTCGGCGAGGGTGACCAGTCCGGCCAGCCAGTCGAGTTCGCGTTCGTCGCGGCGGGTCAGTTCGTCGGTGACCAGGACTCCCCACCGCTCGTCACGGGTGCCGCCCGTGTCCCGCAGCGCCCGCAGGTGCGCCAGCCTGTCGCGCACCGCAGCCGTACGGTTGGCAAGCACCACTGCCTGTTCTGATCGGCTGATAAGAGAGAACTGGCCGAGGCGGACGAGGAATTCGCTGTCATCGGCGGCCTGGTCGGGAGGCAGGCCGGCGAGCATGTCGTGCAGCAGCTCGCGGCCGGTGTCGGTGATCGTGTAGACCAGCCGCGCCGGGCGGCCCTGCTGCTCCTGCGCGGCCTTGGTGACCGCGCCCGCCTCTTCGAACCGCTTCAGCGCCGGGTAGAGCGAGTTGTTGTGCAGCGTGACGCCGGTGATCTCCTCGACACGTTTACGCAGCTCGTAGCCGTGGCAGGGGCCGCCGAACAGGCGGCGCAGTATGACGATCTCGATGTACGACATGTAGTCCAGTCTGACATAGGTCAGACTGGACTACATGTCGATCGCTGGTTCCACCGGAGTCAATTGCGCGATTGACACGCTCCAGCGATGTCAATCGCGCAATTGACCTGGCGCTACCGGGTGTTGCCTATTGCTACCGGGTCCTTGATCTACCGCCACGGGGTCCTTGACCTGGCGCTACCGGGTCCTTGGGCTGGCGGTGCCGTAGCGCTCGCCGGCTACCTGGGCGCCTAGCGGGTCGAGCACGGCTAGTTCGTCCTCGGTGAGGTCGACGTCCATGGCCGCGATGTTCTGCTCCAGCCACTTGACCCGCTTGGTGCCGGGGATCGGAACGACCGGGACACCGAGCCGCGGCTCCTGTGCGTAGACCCAGGCGATGGCCACCTGCGCGGGCGTCACGCCCTTGGCCTCGGCGACCTTGCGGACCGTGTCGGCGATCTGCTCGTTGGTCCGCGCGGCGTCACCGGTGAAGCGCGGGTTGTTCGCGCGGAAGTCGCGCGCGTCGAGGGTGGAAACGTCGACGGTGCCGGTGAGGAAGCCGCGGCCGAGCGGCGAGTACGGGACGAGGGAGACGTTCAGCTCGCGCATCGCCTCCAGCACCTCGTGCTCGGGGTCGCGGGTCCACAGCGAGTACTCACTCTGCACCGCGGCGATCGGGTGCACCGCGTACGCGCGGCGGAGCAGGTCGTTGTTCACCTCGGACAGGCCCAGGTTGCGGACCTTGCCCTCCTTGACCAGTTCGGCCATCGCGCCGACGGTCTCCTCGATTTCCGCGGTCTGCGGCGGACGGTGCAGGTAGTAGAGGTCGATGACGTCGATGCCCAGGCGGGTCAGCGACGACTCCGCGGCGCGCTTGACGTAACCGCGTTCACCGCGAACGGTCCGCTTGTCGTCGCCGCCGGTGCGGTCGATGCCGAACTTGGTGGCGAGCTGGACCTCACCGCGACGGCCCGCGATGCCGCGGCCGACCAGGACCTCGTTGTGCCCGGCGCCGTAGATGTCCGCGGTGTCGAGGAACGTGACGCCCAGGTCGAGCGCGCGGTGAATGGTGGCGATGGATTCATCCCAGTCCGTTTCCCCGTACCACTCGCTCATGCCCATGCAGCCAAGGCCCTGAGCGGAAACGGTCAGGTCACCGAGCTGTGCTTTACGCATTTTCCGGTAGCTCCTGTAGCTCGCAGAGGTGACGCGAATAGAGGTCGATCTTGTAGTCGAGCAGCTTCAGGCACTCCTTCTGCGCCCGGATCGCCCGGCGAACCTCCTCGCGGTGACGCTGGAGCACGTCGATCCGCTCGGCTTCTCCCCCGCCGCAACGGACCAGTTCGGCATACTTCTGCATGTCTTTGACCGGCATGCCGGTTTCGCGGAGCTTGGTGATCAGGCTCAGCCACTCCAGGTCGTGGGCGTCGTAGCGACGGCGCCCGTCCGGGGTCTTGCCGATGGGCCCGATCAGCCCGATCCGCTCGTACCAGCGCAGCGTGTGCTGGGTCAGGCCGCTCTTCTCGGCGGCCTCACTGATGCTCCAGGACGTCACAGACTAAAGCCTAGGAGTTAGAGCATGCTCTAAGTCAAATGTGACGGTGACATGCTGGAACCCCAGCGCATTCAGCATACTGACGAGCATGGCCCTGGTGTTGGTCTCCGCGTCCTTGATCAGGGGGCTTGCCTTGGCCGCGGTTGCGATCTTCTGCTGGGCGAGGATATAGACCTGCTGCTGGGAGTTCGGGTTACCGCTGAAGAAGTTGCCGACGCGATTGAACAGGCCCTGCTGCTGAGCGTAGACGTAGGACTGCTTGACGTTCAGGACGGGCGACTCCAGTTGGGCGGCCGGCAGGCGGATCGTGACCACCTTGGCGGGGCTCACCTTGATCGCCGAACCCTTGAGGCCGGAGAAGTTGACGTAGGCGACGTCGGTCCCCTGACCGATGAACAGCGTCTCGCTGCCCGCGAGGAAGCCGGGCAGTATGCCCTCGTGCTGGGTCAGGTCGACGACGACCTGGAAGTCACCGCTCGCCGCCTCGTAGCGGCTGAGCTGGGTAATCGACTTGAGAATGGCAGGCTGGCTGCTGACCGTGGTGGTCTCCGCGAACGGATTGCGCAGCTGCGGAATGAGGTGAATGGCGGACAGGACAAGCAAGATGACGATGCCGGATGCTACGGCGATCGCCACTGTTGCCACGGCTCTAGTCACGCTACTGAACACAGTATTCCGGACTACCCAGGATCGGCCGGCATATTCCGCCACCATTGGGCATATACCGTGCCATGGAAAGACGAAGGGTCTGGCGGCCGCGATCGCGGGCAGGTGGCTGCCTGATGTGGATCCTGCTGCTTATTGTTTTGCTGATCGTGCTGTCGGTGCTTTTCGGCGGGTTCCAGAAGGGCGCCAAGGTGAACGGCCTCGGCCCGGTGCACGTTTCGGGCGGATCCGCGCACAGCCGACTCCTGTGACCATCGCGCAGCCCGCTCCGTACGCGCGGCGCCCGCGCCGCGGTAAGCCCGCGCCGCGGTATACCTACCGGCACCAGCGGTCGCATTGGCGCTGCCTCGTAACGGGCACCTCTCCCGTACCGGCACTGTCGCCGTTACCGCGGGAAAAATGTCCAACGCGGTGGTAAGTGTTGCTGTGAGCATGGTTTTCTACCGCGTTGGACATAATTACCGCGCTAATCGCCAAAGCAGTCCGGTTCGCCAAAGCAGTCCGGTTCGCCAAAGCAGTCCGGCTTGGCCGACGGTCCGGCTTGGCCGACGGCGCGCGGAGACACGGCCACGCGTGACGCGAAGCGATTGTCACAGTGGCCTCACCTGCCTCCGGATTCCATTCCGCCGTACGTGGCAATACTCCAGGGTGTGACGCGTCGTGCGGCAAACCCTGCTCCGCTGACCCAGCGCGAGATCGACGCGCTGGTGTTGTGCGCCGAGCATTGCGGGATACCGTACGACCTGCTCGCCTCGATCCTCGGCGTACCCGTCTCGCGGGCGGGAAGGATCGTCGGCCGCTGGTGCGACCTCGGCTGGGCCGCGGCCGGGCGCCTCGGCGACGGGCCCGGCTGGTGCTGGCTGCTCCCGGCGGGAATGCGCCTGATCGATTCCCCGTACCGGTCCGCGCCGCCGAACCCGGCGCTGCTCGCGCACAGCCGTGCCGTGCTCGCCGCGCGGCTGCGTTTCTCCGCCAGCGAGCCGTCAGCGCGGTGGCGCCCGGAGCGGGATCTCGCCGGGCCCGCGCACGTGGCTGACGGCGAGCTCTACTGGCCAGACGGCGGGCGGTTCGATGGCCAGGTATGGGCGATCGAGGTCGAGCTGACCCCGAAGTCGCTGGGCCGTACCGTGCAGATCATCCATGACCTGCTCCGTAACCCGGCAGGCTACGCGGCCGTCGTCTACCTCGTCTCGCCGGCCGCCCGGTCGGTGGTGTTCCGCGCCGTCGACGCGCTGCCCAGGGATCAGCGGGCGCGGGTAAGCGTCCGGGCGGCGCCGGCGGAGGCCTTTATAGTCCTGTCATGACCATCTTCGATGATCTTTCATCAGAACAAGAACGCCTGGCACAGATCCTGTCTGGTTTGACCGATGCCCAGTGGCTGTCGGAATCGGGGGCAGCCGGGTGGACAGTCGCGGATGTCGTGCTGCACCTGGCGCAGAGCGAGGAGGGCGTGGTCACCAGCGCGACCGGCGGCACCGGATTGTCTCGCGGTGACGTGGACGACTGGGCCGCCGCGATGGTTACCGCGGAGCGAGCGGAGCCTGCCGTCGTTTTCGAACGCTGGCAGCGGGCGCGGGTGGCCGCCGTGGCGGCGTTGCGTTCGGCGTCGCCGGAACAGCAGTTGCAGTGGGTGGGCAGTCCGCTGAAGCCCGCGACGCTGGCAACCACCCGGCTGGCCGAGCACTGGGCGCACGGCCTGGACATCACCGGCCCGCTCGGCATCGACTTTCCCGACACGGACCGGCTCCGGCACATCGCCTGGCTAGCCGTGCGCACCCTGCCGTACGCGCTGGCGCGCTCCGGCGTGACGGCCGCCGGCCCGGTGCGCGTTTCGCTGACGTCGCCGTCCGGCGAGGAGGTCTGGACGTTCGGCCCGGACAACGCGGAGTCGGTGATCAGCGGGCCGGCCGGCGCGTTCTGCCGGGTGGCCGCGCAGCGGCTCGCCCCCGGCGCGTCAGGCCTGGCGGTAACCGGCCCGTCCGCCGCCGCCGTCCTCGGCGTAATCCGCACGTACGCGTAGCGGCACCAGCCAACACCGCGCAGCCCCATAACGTCACAATCTAGGATCCACCGGTTCTGACTCCAGGGCCAGCACGCCGAATACGCACTCATGCACGCGCCACAGCGGCTCACCGCGCGCCACCCGGTCCAGCGCCTCGAGCCCGAGCGCGTACTCGCGCAGGGCGAGCGAGCGCTTGTGCCCGAGGGCACGCCGGCGCAGCCGGGCCAGGTTGGCCGGCTCCAGGTAGTCGGGGCCGTAGATGATCCGCAGGTACTCACGGCCACGGACCTTCAGCCCCGGCTGGATGAAGCCATCCGTCAGGCCGCGGGCCGGCTTGACCACCATGCCCTCTCCCCCGGCGGCGGTCAGTGACGACCACCACGCGACACCGGCCGCCACCGATTCCACGTCACCGAGATCGACGGCACACCGGCGGGTCGCCGAGAACAGCGAGGGGCCGGCCGCCGCGAGCCGGTCGGCGATCTCCAGGTGCCACAGGTGCGGCCGATCGTGATATACGGCGCCGTCGGAGGCGAGCACCTGGAATGGCGCGACCCGCACACCGTCCAGGCCCGACGTGTCCCAGCAGTAGCGCCGGTACGCGGCGATGAAGGCTTCCGCGTTCTCCGCCCGTGCACGAGTACGGTCGAGCAGCTCGGAGCCCTGACCGCCGCGCGAGCAGAACCGTTCCAGCGCCGTCACCGCGGCGGGCAGCGCCGACCGCGCCGCCGCGCCCACCGCGGCGTACTGGTCACGCAGCAACTGGCCGGCCTTGACGCTCCACGGCAGGATCTCCGCGTCGAGCAGCAGCCACGACGTGCCCAGCTCGTCGAACAGCCCGGCCGTCTCGATCGCGTCTCGCGCCCGCGACATCAGCGACGACGTGAGGCCAGCGTCGAAAAACGACCGGCCCGTCCTGGTCCACACCGCACCGCCACCGGAACGCCGGACGGACAGCACCGCCCGCGAGCCCATGTGCTTCTCCTCGCACAGCACGGCCGCCACCCCGTCGCCACGGTAGGAGTCGAAGGCGGCCGACGGGTGCTCGAGCAGGTCACCGTCTGCGGCAGTGGCCACCGGCGACATCGTCGGCGGCAGGTACACCAGCGTCCTCGGGTCGAGGGCGAACCGGCTCATCACCTCGAGCGCGGCGGCGGCGTGACCCTCGCGCACGCTGATCCGCGGCAGGTACACGGTCTCGATGACCCGCGAGCGCAGCACGTCACCGATGTCGAGCACCCCAGGATCGCGCTCGGGAACCACCGCGGGGAACGGCTTGACCGGCGTGTAGTGGACCTTGGCCGCGGGCACAGATACCACTGTTCGTTCTGGATATCTAAGAGCAGTGAGCTTTCCGCCGAAGACGCAGCCGGTGTCCAGGCACATCGTGTTGTTCAGCCATTCGGCGGCGGGAACGGGGGTGTGGCCGTACAGCACCATGGCCTTGCCCCGGTACTCCTCCGCCCACGGGTAGCGGACCGGAAGGCCGTACTCGTCGGTCTCGCCCGTCGTCTGCCCGTACAGGCAGAACTCCCGCACCCGCCCGGACGTACGCCCCTGATACCGCTCGATCAGGCCGGCGTGCGAGACGACGAGGCGGCCGTCGTCGAGCACGTAGTGGCTGATCAGCCCGTCGAGGAACTTCTGCACCGCGGCGCGGAACTCCTCGGTCTCCACGGCCAGCTGCTCCAGCGACTCGGCCAGCCCGTGGTTGACCTTCACGTTGCGCCCCTGCAGCGCGCGGAGCAGCTTGGCCTCGTGGTTGCCCTGCACGCACAGCGCGGTGCCCGCCTCCACCATGCCCATGACCTGCCGCAGCACGCCGGGCACGTCAGGCCCGCGGTCGACCAGGTCGCCGAGGAACACCGCGCGCCGCCCCTGCGGGTGCCGGCCGTCCTGGTCGTACCCGAGCTGGCTAAGAAGTTCCTTGAGTTCATAACAGCATCCGTGGATGTCCCCGATCACGTCGAACGGCCCGCTCTGTTCGCGCAGGTCGTTGAAGAGCTTGGTCCGTGTCACCGCCGCGGTTTCGACCTCGTCGGTACCGCGCAGCGTGAAGACGTGACGGAAGCCCTCGCGCTTGAGTCCGTGCAGGCCGCGCTTGAGCTGGTCCCGCTGGCGGCGGATCACGGCCGGCCCGAAGTCGCGGTCGGACCGCCCCGCGTTGCGCTCCCGGCACACGCCTTCCGGCACGTCGAGCACGATCGCCACCGGCAGTACGTCGTATTCCCTGGCGACGTTCACGAGGCTGCGCCGCGCGTCCGGCTGGACGTTCGTCGCGTCGATCACGGTGAGCCGTCCCGCGGCGAGCCGCTTGCCCGCGATGTAGTTCAGCACGTCGAACGCGGCCGGGGTGGCGGACTGGTCATTCTCGTCATCGGCCACCAGCCCGCGGCAGAAGTCCGACGAGAGCACCTCTGTCGGCTTGAAGTGCTTCCTGGCGAACGTCGACTTCCCCGAGCCGGAGACGCCGACGAGCACCACCAGGCTCAGCTCCGGTATGTTCACGCCGCCTCCCGCTTGGTGAAGACGGCGAGCTGGGTCGGCGCGCCGGTGTTTTCTGAAGGCTCGCCGACCGCGTGGTGTGTCACGCGATAGTCGTAGTCCGCGCACACCCGGTCGGCCCACTGGCCGAACTCGGCGCGGGTCCACTCGAACCGGTGGTCGGGGTGCCGCATGCCGGTCAGCTCCGGGTACAGGATGTTGTACTCGGCGTTCGGCGTGGTGACCACGATGGTGGCAGGTGCCGCGAAGCCGAATACGGCACGCTCAAGCGCGGGCAGCCGGTCCTCGTCCACGTGCTCGATGACCTCCATCAGCACGGCCGCGTCCAGGCCCGCCAGCCGGTCGTCCCGGTAGGTCAGCGCGGACTGGAACACCCTTATCTTGCTGTTATCGTGAGGCCGGTCCAGATGCAGCCGGCGCGCCGCGAGCTGCAGAGCCCGGGCCGACACATCGGTGGCCACGACCAGGTCGATGTCCTTGTCCTTGACCAGCTCCCCGGTCAGCGCGCCGGACCCGCAACCGAAGTCGCCGACCGTGCGGGCTCGCTTGTCGTGCAGTACCGCGAGAATCGCCTCGCGCCGCAGCACGGCCAGCGGCTTGCGGGCGACTTCGTCCTCTTCTTCGTCGCCGGAGCCGACGGCGTTGTCCAGGTCCTCGCCCGCCTCGGCGAGCCTGGCCAGCGCGGATTCGGTCAGCGCGCGCTGGTGCGCCAGGTACCGCCTGGTGATCAGCGCCTTCTCCGGGTGCCCGGCCAGCCAGTCACCGCCCGCCCTGATCAGCTTGTCCACCTCGTCGGTGGACACCCAGTAGTGCTTGGCATCATCGAGCACCGGCAGCAGAACGTACAGGTGATTGAGCGCGTCCTTGACCGTGAACGTCCCGGTGAGCGTCACGTCCAGGTACCAGGAATCGCCCCACTCGGGCGGGTCCAGCGGCATCTGGATGACGTCGACGGTCCAGCCCAGCGGCTCGAACACCCGCCGGGCGACATCCGGGCCGCCCTTGCAGCGCAGCGCGGGAACGCGCAGTTCCAGCGGGATCCTCGTGCTGGCCAAGTCGGGCCGGGCATCACACCGGCCGGTCAGGGCGGTGCGGAACGCCTCCTTCATCGCCACGGCCAGCATGCTGGACGCGGCGTAGGGCCGGTCGTTCACGTACTGGGTGAGTTCCGCGTCCTTGCCACGGACCAGCGCGATCGGGTCGACCTCGAGCAGCAGCGCGGCCGTGCACGTGCTGGTCGCGGCCTCCGGGTAGAAGACGTGCGCCACACCCGCCGACACGTTGAAGGACTGCAGCCTGTCCGGGTGCTTATGCAGCAGGAAACCCAGATCGGTGGCCGGTTCGCGGGTCGTCGTGATAGTCAGCAGCACACTAGGAATCTAACCGGCGGCCCAAAATGATTTACCGGCGAAGGCATGCTTTGTCCGCTACTCCGTCCGGCCGCCACCACCCCCGTGCGTGGCGGCCGGACGTGCTAGGCTCCCTATTTAACAGGTCCAAAGTTGCATTAAGCACACAGGCTAGCAGATATTGCCAGCTAAGAGGTGCAATGGAGGCCACATGACCGTGCAGCCGGGGACGCGCAGGCCTGGCGGACGAACCGCACGCGTGCGGGAGGCCGTGCTGGGTGCCGTGCTGGCCGCGCTTGGCGAGACCCGCTACCGCGACCTGACCGTCGAGCAGGTCGCGCAGCGCGCGGGGGTGGCGAAGACCACCGTCTACCGGCGGTGGGGCAGCGTCGAGGGCCTGGTCCTGGACCTGATGCGGGATCAGACCGCCAGGCGGGTACCGACGCCGGACACCGGTGACCTGGACACGGACATGCGGACGCTGGCGCGCGGCATCCTCGGCATCTACCGGGACCCGGCGGTCCTCGCGATGATCTCCTCCGTCATGGCCGCGGCCATCCACCTCCCTGAGGCCCGGCAGACGCTTTCCGAGTTCTTCATCTCGCGCATTACCGAAACGGCGATCATCGCCGAACGCGCGGTGCGGCGCGGCGACCTGCCAGCCGATACTGACACCGTGGAGGTGATCAGGATGCTGGGCGCACCGTTCTACTACCGGTTGTTCATCACCGGCGAGCCGGTCGACGAGTCGGTCGCGGACCGGGCCGCCGCCGCGGCGGTGGCCGCCGCCAGGGCCGGGGTGCTCGTGCATGCCGGATAAGTGGGTCCTGCACGTCGATCTCGACCAGTTCATCGCGGCGGTCGAGGTGCTGCGCCGCCCCGAACTGCGCGGCCTCCCGGTCGTCGTCGGCGGAGACGGTGATCCGGCCAAGCGCGGCGTCGTCGCCACCGCGTCCTACGAGGCACGTGAACACGGGGTCCATTCCGGGCTTCCGCTGCGGACGGCGGCCAGGCGACTGCCGCCGGAGGCGGTGTTCCTGCCCGTGGACCGGCCCGCGTACGAAGAGGTGTCGTCACGGGTCATGGAGGTATTGCGGGCCTCCGGCGCGGTAGTGGAGGTGATGGGCTGGGACGAGGCGTTCGTCGGTGTTCGATCTGAGGACCCGGAGGGTTTCGCCCGGTCGCTCCAGGAGTCGGTGCTGGAGGAGACGCGACTGTCCTGTTCGGTAGGGATCGGCGAGAACAAGCTGCAGGCCAAGATCGCCACCGGGTTCGGCAAGCCGGCCGGGATGTTCCGCCTGACGGCGGCGAACTGGTACGAGGTGCTGGGCGCGCGGCCGACCGACGCGCTGTGGGGCATCGGGTCGAAGACGTCGAAGAAGCTGGCCGTCCTCGGTATTTCGACCGTTTCTGAGCTGGCTGCCGCCTCACCGGACGAGCTGGCGGCGGCATTCGGGCCGATGACCGGGCCGTGGCTGGTCATGCTCGGCCGCGGGATCGGCGACCGGGATGTCGATCCCTCGCCATACGTGGCAAAAGGCCATGGCCGGGAGGAAACGTTCCAGGTGAACGTCTCGTCCTGGGATTCGGTGCGCGAGGAGGTGGTGCGGATCGCCGGGCTGCTCGCCGCGGACCTGGCCGTCTCCGACCCGGGCCGGCCGATCGCCCGGGTCATCGTCAAGGTGCGGTACGCGCCGTTCATCACCGAGACGCACGGGGTCTCGTTTCCGGACGGCTTGACGGTCACGGACGGCTTGACGGACGCGGCGCTCGCCGCGCTCGACCGGTTCACCGGCCGGCGCCCCGTGCGCCTGCTCGGCGTCCGAGCCGAGTTCGGCTTACAGCGGCTTCGCCGGGACTCGCCACGTAACCGCCGGCCAGCCCGGCCGGGTAGGCGCCAGCCAGCCCGGCTGGCTCGGCGGTGCCGGCTTGTGGCAGGCAAACCGCTTCGCTGAACGGCCCGCAGCGCGAGCCCGCCAAAGGACACGCCGGGCAGGCGCCTGATTTGTTCCGCTTTGACACCCGGCCCGACTCGAACAACGTGGTGGATTGCCCCTTCGTGGAGCCCTGACCCCCGTATACGGGGGTAAATCTTCCACATAAGGGAAATCCGCCACGTTAATGCGACCGCCCGGCGACCTTAACCGCCACACAAGCCTCAGTCTTCACTCTAATAACAACAGTCGTGCTTCGCCCGGTATCAGCGGCGCGCCCCGGGCGCGGGCCGGGCGCGCCGGGCCGGGCGCGCGCCGGGCGCGGGCCGGGCGCGGGCCGGGCGCGGGCGCGGGCCGGCGTGGCGGGTCAGGAGTCGGCGGGCGGGAGCTGGCCGCGTTCGGCGGCCTTGGCCAGGCGGCGGGCTTCCTTGAGCGACAGGCCGCGTGCCTGCGACGGGACGCGGTAGATGGTGGCGCCGCCGATGACGGCGTAGCCGCGGATGCGGATCACCGGTGCGCCGGGGCTGGACTGCTCGGAGCCGCGCATCTCGTCACCGCCGATGAGCGCGAAGCCGCCCATATCCACCTCGACGCTGTCCGGCACGTAGATGTCTCCGCCGCCGATCAGCGAGAACGTGTTGAGGGTCAGCTCGCCACCTGCTATTTCGACGTCGCGCAGGTCGATGTCCTCGCCGCTGATGAGGTGGACGGCGTTGATGGTGCCGACACCACGGAACTTGCCCCGGTGGTGGCCGCCGCCGATGATCCCGATCAGCCAGCGGACCGGCTTGCGCTGGCCGCCTGAGCCATTGGCCGGCACCGGCAGCGCGGCGTCGCCCTCCGCCGGCAGGTCCCTGGTCAGCACCGCCAGCTCACCGCGCGTCTTGGCGGCCATGGCCTGGCCTGACCGCTCCTCGAGTTCCTCCATCGAGAGCCGGCCGACAGCGGCGTTGTCGTTGAGAACCTTGAGCGTGACGTCACGTTCGGCGTCAGAGACCCGCAGCGACTCCCTCGGCTCGCTCACCATTACCACCCTTCGTGCCATACCCCGATATGTCGCGACCGCTAAGTTACGCCTTTACGATAACTCTGGACCAGAGGCCGGGAGTTGAACCGTGACAGGACGACAGTGGACGACCGCCAACGTGCCGGAGCAGGCCTGGCGTACCGCCGTTATCACCGGAGGCAACGCCGGGCTGGGATTCCAGGTCGCGCAGATCCTAGCCGGGCGCGGCGCTCGCGTCATCATCGCATGCCGCGACCGGGATAAGGCGCGCCGCGCGGTCGCGGAGATGGCGACCGCCGCCAGGAGGTCGCGCCAGGCCATCGGCCTGCGCGAGGGGCCCACCCCGGACCTGCACGTCGTGGAGCTGGATCTGGCCCGGCTCGGCTCGGTCCGCGACGCGGCGGCGGAGCTCAAGTCCACGTTCCCCGTCATCGACCTGCTGATCAACAACGCCGGCGTGATGATGCCGCCCTACTCGCGCACCGAGGACGGCTTCGAGCTGCAGTTCGGCACCAACTACCTGGGCCACTTCGCGCTCACCGGGCTGCTGATCGACCATCTGGAAACCAGTCCGGCCGGCGCGCGGGTGGTGACCGTGAGCAGCATCGTCCACCGCCGGGGATCGATCGACTTCGACGACCTGATGTGGGAACACGGGTATAACCGCACCGCCGCCTACGCGCGGTCCAAGCTGGCCAACCTGCTGTTCGCGTACGAACTGAACCGGCGCCTGGCGGCGGCGGGCGCGCGGACCCTGTCGCTGGCCGCGCATCCCGGATACTCCACGACCGGCCTTACCCGGAACATGCCGCCGCTGCTGCGCGCCGGATCGCGCGCCGCCGAGCCGTTCATCGCGCAGAGCGCGGCGATGGGCGCGCTGCCGCTGCTGCGCGCGGCCACCGACCCGGCGGCGGCGGGCGGCCAGTACTACGGTCCGGGGAACCTGCTGGAAACCAAGGGCAACCCGAAGCTGGTCCGGTCGAGCGCTCGCTCGTACGACGAACAAGTGGCGCGGCGCCTGTGGGAGGTATCGGAGAAGCTGACCGGGGTCAGCTACCCACAACTGTGACGTAGCGGTTCAGCCACTCGTTGAGCGGCTGGCAGGTCCTGATGAACACGGCGATGCGTTCCCTGGCCGCCGCCGTGGTCAGCCACGATTCCACCGGCCACTGCCGCCACGCGGTGATCCCCTTGTACCTGAGCAGTTCGATGCGGGGGTGGTCGGCGGTGTAGCCGCGCGGCGCGGACTTGAGGACGCCGTGACCGTGTACGACCGGCCCCTCGGCGGTGATCGCCGCGACGATCTTCTCCAGCGCCTCCCCCGACGCGGGGTCATCGACCGCGTGCCGGTACCGCGCGAGCCGTTCCGGATCCATCTCCCACATGCCGGCGCCCGCGCCGAGCCCTTCGGCGGACAACTGAACGTAGGCGCGACGGCCGACGACCGCCCCGATATGCGTCTTGTATGGCGTCTTGTCCTTGCTGAACCGCACGTCCCGGTAGGGACGGAAGATCTTCGGCTCGCCGAACTCCTCCGCCAGTTCCTCGGTGAGTTCGGTCATCGGGCGCAGGATCTTCTCGTCGTAGACGGCCCTGTGCGCGGTCCAGAAGCTCTTCGTGTTGTCGGCCGCGAGGTCATCGAAGAAGTCCAGCGCCTCTTCCGGCCAGCCGTTAAATCCCATAGCCACAAACCCTAGTGTCATAACTGACGGTGGTGCTTCTCACCGGAACGGGGTATAGCTGTCGCCATGGTGAACCTGACGCACCTGGATGATCCCCTGTTTGACGGGGCAGACGCGACCAAGCGGGACCTGATCGACTACCTGGAGGCCATCGCGGACCGGCTGATCGGCCAGCTTCGGGACCGCCCGCTGTCGGTGATCCGGGTCCGCGCGGGCCAGAAGCCATTCATGCAGAAGAACGTGCCGGACTACGCGCCGGACTGGATCAAGACCGTGTCGCTGTGGGCGCAGTCGTCGTCGCGCGAGGTCAGGTACGCGCTGTGCGACGACAAGGACACGCTGATCTGGTTCGGTAACCAGCGCGCGGTCGAGTACCACCCGACGCTGAGCCTGGCCGGATCGCCGGACCGGCCCAGTCACCTGGTGCTTGATATCGACCCGCCAGAGGGAGCGGCATTCGGCAAGGCTGTCGGCGCGGCCAAGCTGGTCGAGCGCGCGCTTTCCGATATCGGGCTGTCCGGCGCGGTGAAGACCAGCGGCTCGAAGGGCGTGCACATCTACGTGCCGGTCGACGCCTCCGCCGAGGACGCCGCGGCCGCGACGCGCGCGATCGCCGCGCGCGCCGAGCAGCTCGACCCGGACCTGGCCACCACCGCGTTCATCAAGGCCGACCGGGGCGGCAAGGTGTTCATCGACTCGACCAGGGCCGGGGGCGCGACCGTGGTCGCCGCGTACAGTCCCCGGATCCGGCCCGGCGTCCAGGTCTCGTTCCCGGTCGCGTGGGATTCGCTGGACGACGTGTCGCCGTCCGACTTCACCATGCGGACGGCGCCCGGCCTGCTCGGTGACAAGGATCCGTGGGCCGCCGCACTGCCGGAGCCGCAGC
>DASXDG010000030.1:0-7873 GCA_036490795.1 Streptosporangiaceae bacterium | reverse complement strand
CATTCGCCGCGGCACGGATCGGCACCAGACCCGGATCGGGTGGCTGCACGGACGGCACAGTTTCGACACGGGAATCGACCCGCTAGGCACCGATACCCACCATGGCGTGCTCGTCGTCAGCAACCACGACACCATCGCGCCGTCGGCCTCAGCGAGGTCCTGATCTGGGAGATGCATGCCGACTTGAGTGCGCAGTTATGCGGTGACCGGCGTGACGCTCGGCTTGTTCTCGTACAACCCGGTGACCGAGCCCGTCTAGTTGACTTGACACATCAAGTAAATACCGTCTAGGCTTTCGCTTGAAGGTTCAAGTCAAATGCATGGAACCGCAGCACGAAAGGTGCACTAAGGTGACTATCTCGGATAACACGGTTGCGATCATCGGCACCGGCAACATCGGCGGCAGGGTCGCCGCGGACTTCGCGGCGGGCGGTCAGGACTTCCTGCTGGCCGGCCGTGACCAGGAGGCCGCGCGCAAGCTCGCGTCCGACCTCGGCGGCCATGCCGTGGCGGTGAGCGTGGACGAGGCGGTCGAGCGGGCCGACGTGCTCGTGTTCGCCGTCTGGTTTGACGCGTTCAAGGAGCTCATCGCCCAGTACGGCGAGCGGCTGGCCGGCAAGGTGATCGTCGACCCCACCAACCCGGTCGCGCTCGATGAGAACGGCAGCTTCCAGAAGATCATCGGTGAGCAGGAGTCGTCGGGTCAGATCCTGGCCGGCCTGCTGCCCGCCGGGGCACGGCTGGTCAAGGCGTTCGGCACGCTGTCCGCCGACACGCTGTCCGCGGCCGCACGGCGCGAACCCGAGCGCGCGGTTCTGTTCTACGCCGCCGACGACGAGGCGGCTGGCGACCTGGTCGCGGACCTGATCCGCATCGGCGGCTACGAGCCGGTCCGCGTGGGCGGCCTGGACCAGTCCATCCGCCTTGAGGTGTTCGGCAACCTGCACGAATACGGTGCCCTGGGCCGGGTCGTGTCCAAGCCAGAGGCGCTGCGGGCGATCTGAGGGCTCTGCCGGTTACCCGGCGGATCGGCGTCGCTCGCCACGCGGCGGGCGACGGCGAATCCCCACGGGATGCTCAGCAGGACAACGAGCACGAGGGCGAGCAGAATAGGCGCCGGCCTGACGGCACCCAGGCAGAGGCAAAGGGTGAGCGCGCCGGACCCAGGCCTAGAGGTCAGCGGCGTCGATGCGCGACATGATACGGTCCGCGGCCAGGCCAAGGCGCCGTAGCTGCTCCGCGGACAGGATGTCGATGACCAGCGAACGCACATGGGCCACGTGTCCGGGTGCGGCTTCGGCGAGCGTGCCGAAGCCCTTGCTGGTCAAGATGGCATTGGTGAAACGCCCGTCGGCCGTATCGGTCTCGCGGCGGACCAGGCCCCGCTCCTCAAGGCGCTTGACCAGGTGGGACAGCCGCGACAGCGACGCGTTGGTCCGCTCGGCCAGCGAGCTCATCCGCAGGGTCCGCTCCGGGCTCCCCGACAGCATGGCCAGGACCTGGTACTCGACCATCCCCAGGTTGGAATCGCGCCGCAATCGCTGATCGATCGAACAGGGAAGCCAGGTCATCATCCGGACCACGGACAGCCACGAGCTTATTTCCGCGCCGGTCAGCCACTTCACCGGCGGCTCCTCGGTGACACTCACGCGCCAGCCCCGCAACCCAGCCGCATCGTGTCCTCCCTTTCCTCGGAAGATCCGGCATTGACTTGATTACTCAAGTGTAGATTACAGGATGCAGCCTTTTTAACCGTCAAGTTGGCTCGAATGCTGGACAGCTATCGTTTGACATTTCAAGCATCGGATCTGGCGGCAGCGTCTCGTGATCCAGGGGCGGTCTGGGCTTTGATGAAGGCGGCCATCCGGTTGTTCAGTTCGTCAATCCGGTCGAAGCCGCCGTGGGTGCCGGGGACGATGGCGACCTCAGCGTGTGGCATGAGGCTCCCCCGGGCGCGCGCCTGCGCCGGGGTGAGCATGGCGCTGCGCGCTCCCGTTATCAGCAGGGCCGGCACATCGATCGCGCGGAGTTCGTCGTCGGTAAGGACGCCGGGAAACTTAGGCTCCATCCGGTAGCCGCGAATGGCCGCCCACATGAGCGTCATGAGCTCCGGCTGCAGCATGGCAGGGCTGTCCAGCCACCGGGCGAGGTGGCGGCGCAGCGGCATCGGGGTCATGCTGGCCAGGCCGCTGATAGACATCCACCACCAGAAGCGGGCGTCCAGCCTGGTGAGCCCCGCAGGATCGAGCAGCGTGATGGAGGCGACCCGGCCGGGCGCGCGGATCGCCTGGTTCATGGCGACCCAGCCGCCATAGGAATAGCCCACCAGGTGCGCCGGGCGGTCGCCGAGCTTGCCCAGGAGCTCGTCCAGCCACGCGGCGCAGGCGTCCGGGGAAGCAATCGGGGCACGCGGGACGCTGGGGTTCGCGTCGCCGGGCGTGTCGATCCCGTATACCGGGCCATCCTCCGCCAGCGCGGCAACGTTCGGGAACCATGCCGCCGCGTTCCCCCCGGCGCCGGTCAGCAGCACGACCGGCGCACCATCGGGATGCGGCCGGTAGGCGTGCACCCGCGTCGTCGCGGTCGCCGTCTCGACGTCGAACTCTTCCCGTGGCTGCGGCCACAACGCGAAGACCCGCTCGTAGGCGGCCATGAACTTCTCCCGCGCCGCGTCGTTTACCCACGATCCCGGCTCGCCCTCGGGCGCCGAGCCCGCCGCGCCGGTGATGCGCTTGATCCCGAGCATGTGCGGCCTCCTCGCGTCCGTCTTGGCTTTTATAATACGACGGTATCATAAAAAGTGTGAAGGGGTACGGTGAGCGGATGCCGAAGCGGGTCGATCACGAGGAGCGGCGGCGGCAGATCGCGGACGCTCTGCTGCGGGTAGCGGCCGCGCGCGGGCTGCACGCCACCGGGATGCGCGAGGTCGCGGCCGAGGCAGGCGTATCCCTGCGGCTGGTCCAGTACTACTTCGGCACCAAGGAAGAGCTCCTGCTGGCCGCCATGCAGCACCTGGCAGCCCGGTTCGCCGAACGGGGCATGGCGCGGATCAAGCGGCTCAAACAGACAGAAGACCCGGTCACCCCCCGCGGTGTCATCACCGCCATCTTGACCGAGGCGCTGCCCGCCGACGACGAGCGGCGCACCTTCACCATCTTGAACGCTGCCTACTTCGCGCTCTCGCTGACCGACCCGGCGCTGGCGATCGCGCCCCTGGCCAGGAACTCAGACGCCGTGACCGGCGTGGTCGCGGCCCAACTGCGAGCCGCCCAGGCCGCCGGTGACACGCCTGCCCGCCTGGACCCGGACTTGGAAGCCTCCGGCCTCCTGGCCATGGCCCACGGCCTGAGCCTGAGCGCCCTGACCGGCCAGCCCTCGGTCGAGCAGGCTCAGGCCGTCATCGACTACCAGCTGGACCGCCTGTTCAGTGCTAGCTGATCTCTGGGCTAGCTGATCTCTGGGCTAGTTGATTTCCGAGGTGTCGATGCGCGACATGATGCGGTCCGCGGCCTGGCCCATGCGTCGCAACTGCTCCGGGGACAGGACGTCGATGACGAGCGAACGCACATGGGCCACGTGTCCGGGCGCGGCTTCGGCGAGCGCCTGGAAGCCCTCGCCGGTCAAAATGGCATTGGTGAAACGCCCGTCCGCGGGATCGGGCTCGCGGCGCACGAAGCCTCGGTCCTCAAGGCGCTTGACCAGGTGAGACAGCCGTGACAGCGAGGAGTTGGCGAGGTCGGCCAGCGAGCTCATCCGCAGCGTCCGCTCCGGGCTTTGCGACAGCCTGGCCATCACCTGGTACTCGACCATTCCCAGGTTCGAATCGCGCCGCAGTTGCTGATCGATCGACCAGGGAAGCCAGGTCATCATCCGGACCACGGACAGCCACGAACTCACTTCCGCGTCGGTCAGCCACCGCACTGAGGGCTCTTCGGCCCCGCGGCGGGCTTCTTCGGTCACTTGATCAGCTTACTGATTCAAGTCACTCACGGTGCTCAGGCGTGGTGGATGACCCGTCACGATTCACCTGGATCCGGTGATGACAATTCACCCTTCATGGGGCCAACCTGAGCATAGGCAGGATCCACTGGCCATGAGGAGGCCGCTGTGACCGTCACGGGCATGCGGGGCGGAACGGATAACACCGCGCAGGCAGGCATGGATCGCACCATGGTCGCCGACCTGGTGATCGAGGTCGCCACGGCGGTAAGCCGCAGGTTCGCTGACGTGTCCGAGGATGTCTACAAGCTGATCCTCAGGGAAATCCCGCAGCTGAACGACGATAAGCCGCTCGTCGTGCTGCTGGCTTCCAGCGTCGACAGCAACGTGGGCACCTGCCTGCAGATCCTGCAGCACCAGATCGACCTGGGCGCCGTGCGAGCCCCGGCCTCGGCCATGGAATACGCGCGCCGCCTGGCTCAGCGCGGCATGCCACTGACCGCGCTGCTGCGCGCCTACCGGATCGGGCATACCTGCTTCTCCGGCTGGCTCCTCAAGGAACTGGCCGAGCACGCCGCTGACGCCGAGACGATAAGCGCGACCGCGCAGGCCATGTCCAGGCTCGTGGCCGGATACATCGACCAGACCTCCGAGGAGATGGTCGCGGCCTATTCGCAGGAGCGGGAGAACTGGCTGCGGAACCGCAGCGCGACCCGCGCCGCCCGGATCCGTGACCTGCTGTCCGGCGCGCGGATCGACGTGGGCGCGACCGAGGCCACCTTGGGCTACCGGCTGCGCCAGTACCACGTGGGCGTGGCGTGCTGGACAGACGAGGCGCCGCTGGCCGCCGATGAGATCACCCGGCTTGAGCGTGCGATCGGCCACGTCGCCGCGCAGACAGCCTGCGGCGGCGATCCGGTCTTCCTGCCCAGGGATGGATCCAGTGCCTGGGCCTGGCTGCCGCTAGGCATCCGGGACACGTTCGACGCGGCGGCGTGCGACCCGGGGGGCGGCATCCATCTCGCGTTCGGCGACGCGGTGAAGGGCGTCGCCGGATTCCGGCTGACCCACCAGCAGGCTATCGCCGCCCAGGCGGTCGCACTGGCCGGAAGCAGTCCCCCGCCAGTGACCACCTACAGCGAAGTGGCCCCGATCGCGATGATGCTCGGATCAGCTGGCCTGCTGCGCGCCTGGGTGCTCAGCACGCTGGCAGGGCTGGCCACCGACGACGAGCACCACGCCCGGCTACGCGAGACCCTGCTGGTCTTCCTGCAGAGCGCAGGCAGCTACAAGACCACCGCGGAGTCCCTGGTGTTGCACAAGAACACGGTCCAGTACCGCATCCGCAAGGCAGAAGAGAGCCTCGGCCGCCCCGTCGGCAAGAACCGCCACGACGTCGAACTCGCGCTGCGAGCCGGCCACTGGCTCGGCTCGTCCGTGCTCCAGCAGTAATGACCGGTTCAGCGGACTGGCACGACTTCGCCACCATGATCGGCGGTGCCAGCGGTGCCCTCACCGGCCTGCTCTTCGTTGCGGTGTCACTGAACGCGAGCCGGATCGCCGGACACCCCGGCTTGCGCGCTAGCGCGGGGCAGACTCTCACCTTGTTCATTACGCCGCTGGTTATCGCGGCCGCCCTGCTCGTACCGCATCAGCCGGACTGGGTGCTCGGTGCCGAACTCACGGCTACCGGACTGTTCTCCGGATTGGTGCTCTCGGTCAATCACCGCGTCAAGACCCGGCTCGCCGACGACGACCTGCGCCTGATCAGCATCTTCAACCGCCGCACCCCCAACGTGATCGCGATGGGGCTGGTCATGGCCAGCGGCGTGATCCTGACCACCGGGCAGGAGGCGGGCCTGTACCTGCTGTTCCCCGCCATGGTCGTGGAGCTTGTCAGCGGCGTGCTCAACGCCTGGTACTTCCTGCTCCCTCCGCCGGGCGGCCGGCCGTCAAGGACGGTAAGCGCGCTGACCCGCCGCCGCGACAGGCCGGCCTCGCCTGACACGTCACCTGAGGGCGGCCCGCGCGGAACGCCAGCCCGGCCCGAGCCAGGTGCGTGAGGCTCGCCGCAGGGCCATTGAGCTGCGGCGGAGTGTAGAATGCCGACCCGGGGGTAGGCGAGGTATGTCCTGATGGCAGGGGTGCGGGGGTTCGGTGAAGGTATTGGTGGCGGGTGCGTCCGGGTTCGTCGGCCAGCGGCTGTGCGTGGCCTTGGACCGGGCTGGCCACGAGGTGGCCGCGATGACAAGGAACCCCGGCCGGTACCAGGGGGCGGGAATCCCGGTGCGCGGGGATATCCAGGATCCTGCTTCCCTGGGCGCGGCGATGACCGGCTGCCAGGCCGCATACTACCTGGTGCACTCCCTCCAGGATCCGGACTTCGAGCGCAAGGACGCGGCCGGGGCCACCGCATTCGGACAAGCGGCCGCACGGGCCGGACTGCGTCGCATCATCTACCTGGGCGGCCTAGGCGACGACGCGGACAACCTGTCCCGCCACCTGCGCAGCCGCCGCCAGGTCGAGAACCTGCTCGGTGCCGGGGGCGTGCCGGTCACCGTCATCCGGGCCGGGATCATCATCGGGCACGGCGGCATCTCCTGGGAGCTGACCCGCCAGCTCGTCGAACACCTGCCGGTCATGGTGACCCCCCGGTGGGTCGCCACCCGAACCCAGCCGATCGCCGTCGGCGACGTGGTGGACTACCTGGCCGGCGTGCTGGAGCCACCGACGGCATCGGGCCGCGTCTATGAGGCGGGCGGACCGGACGTGCTGGAGTACGCGGCGATGCTCCGTCGCGTCGCGGCCATCGAGAACCGGCCGCTGCTTCTGCTGCCCGTGCCGCTGCTGACTCCCTGGCTGTCCTCCCTGTGGCTGACCCTGGTGACCGACATCGACCCCGGCACCGGCCGTGCCCTCATCGACTCCATGACGAACGAGGTAATCGTGCACGACCAATCGATCATGGACCTGATTCCGATCCAGCCCATGTCTTATGACGATGCGGTGCGCAGCGCACTCCGTGAACGCAGCGAGGCCCAGCAGGCACACCCGTGACCATCCGGCGCACCGGTAAGCCCGCAGCCTGGCTCTGCACGGCCGGGATCGGAGCCGCGGCACTGCTCCGCTCATCGTTCTCCGTCAAGGCCGGCTCGCCGCGCTTCTACCTGCTCACCACCGGCCTGGCCGGCACGTGGGCTGCGGGCGCGCTCGGAGCCGGACCCATCCCATGGACCGGCGATCGCCTCGGCCGGCACGCGACGCGTTCCCTTCTCGTCGTCCCCGTCGTCCCCGTCGCCACCGGAGCAGCCGCCTTCACCGTGTTCTACGGCGCCGCGCGGATCGCCCGCCACCACCGCGCCCTGCGCCGCGCCATCACCGGCGTGCTGCGCTACGCCGACGCCGCACCGGGGGCGCCGATCATGCTCATCGCATCGGGCAGCGCAATCGCGGAAGAACTGTATTTTCGGGGCGCTCTGTGGACCGGACCGCGACCGCTGACCACGACCACGCTCGCCTACACCGCGTCAACCGCCGCCGCCGGCAACCCCGCCCTCGTCCTGGCGGGCCTTTTCACCAGCCTCGTCTTCGGCTGGCAACGCGCAGCCACGGGTGGGGTATTCGCACCCGCCCTCACCCACCTCACCTGGTCCATACTCATGCTGCGTTATCTCCCCCCGATGTTCCGCGACCCGGATCCGGCACCGGCAGGCCGCGCACCCTGGGCATTGCCTGGACGCCTGCCCACGTGATGATTCAGCCGGTGGCGAAGGCTGCGACGGCCTCGGCTATCGGCGTGTTCCCCGCGATCAGTTCGAGCGTCCGGCCCGCCGTTTCCGGAGCCGCGAGCAGCGCGACGAGGACGGCGGCTACGTCGTCGCGGCTGACGGAGCCGCGACCGGTCTGCTCCGCGAGCAGCACCCGGCCCGTCCCC
>DASXDG010000029.1:0-15142 GCA_036490795.1 Streptosporangiaceae bacterium | reverse complement strand
GTGAGCGGCAGCCGGGCGAGCAGCCGGAACTGTCCGTCGGCCGCCTCGTGGCTGAGGGTGCCGCCGGCCTCGCGCAGCCGCTCGGTCAGTCCGTCGAGACCGGAGCCGGGCGTGTACCGGCCGGCGGCCGGGTTGACGATCGTCAGCACGAGCGAGTCGGCTCGCCACGACATGGTCACCGCGACGGGCTTGCCTGCGCAGCGGGCACTCGGCTCGCACGGCACGACGGCCGGCGCTCCCGGCACGCTGCAAGCCGCGGCCGGCGCGTGCCTGTACCTCATGCTGATCTGCGCGCTGGCCATGGGCGTCACCGCCGTCACGCGCGCTCGTCCTCATGATGCCGCTGCTGTTCCTCGACTCCCAGGGCCTCGGCAACGTCCCTGGTCCGCAGAAAGTCCTCGACCGCCTGCCTGACTAGGCCGGCGCGGTCATCATGCACCTGACCGCGCCTGGCGACGGCCGGTTCGGCCGTCCGTTCGGCCCGTGGGCGGGCATGGCGATCATGGCGGCCTGGGTCATCGCCGTCCTCGCGGCCGGCTACCTCATCTTGACCCGTACCGACGTAAGCCGCTGACCTCGACCAGATAGCGGGCGAGCGGCCCGGGCCTGGACAGCGCGATCAGATGACCGCCGGGCAGCACGTCCGTGTCCAGATCGAGGCGCTCGCGCGCCACCCGCTGCTGGAATTCCAGCGGGAAGAACCGGTCACCGGCCCCGGCGACGACCTTGACCGGGATCGCGGGCCAGGCGGTGAAGTCGCAGACGGAGGCGAAGACAGCGTCGGACTCATCGCGTTGCTCCTCGGCTGAGGCGAGGACGGACTCGGGCACGTCGTGCAGGAAGTAGGCAGGCAGGTCGAAGCCGGTACCGTAGCCGTGTCGTTCGGCGGCGGCGATCCGTGCCTTGGACTGCCCGGTCGCGTCCCACCACGCGCCTGGCGTCTCGCCCGGTACCGGGATCATCGCGTTCACGAACACGATCGCCGATACTGGTGGCGCGGCCGCCAGCGGTGCGGTGAATCCGCCGAGCGACTGCGCGACCAGCGTCACGTCGCCATGCCCGTCCGTCGCGGTGCCGTCCTCGCCGGCGCGGTCCAGGGAAGCGCGGTCCACGGTGGCGCGGTCCACGGCGGTGCGGTCCAGGGAAGCGCGGTCCACGGCGGCGCGGACCAGGGCGGCGTACTCGGGTAGCCCCGCGTTCGGGTCATCGCCGGGCAGGTCGACGGCGATGGCATCGTGTCCGGCTTCGCGCAGCAGCGGGACCAGGCGCTGCCAGTACGAGGCCATACCGCCAGCCCCAGGAATCAGCACGAACGTGGTCATCTGTTCCACCTTCCCCTCGTATTACGTCCTACCCGCTACAACGCCGGAACGCCCGCGTACTCATCGGTCAGGTCAGGCGCTGACCGAGAGCAGGTAGCGGGCGAGCGGGCCGGGCTGGGACAACGCGATCAAGTGACCGCCGGGAAGCACGTCGGCCTCGACGCCGAGGCGGTCCCGGGCCACCCGCCGCTGGAACTCCACCGGGAAGAGCCGGTCACCGGCTCCGGCGACGACCTTGACCGGGATCGCGGGCCAGGCGCCGAAGCCGCAGACCGCGCCGAACACGGCATCGGCCTCGTCGCGCGATAGCCCGCCCGAGGAGATGACTTCTTGCGGCGCGTCATGCATGAAGTAGGTCTGCAGATCCATGTCGGTGCCGTAGCCGCCTCGCTTCGCGGCGGCGGCCATGGCCTGAGCCTGTCCGGTCGCGTCTCCCCACCCGCCTGGCGTCTCGCCGAGGATCGGGATCATCGCGTTCACGAACACGATCGCCGATACTGGCGGCGCGGCGGCCAGCGGTGCGGTGAATCCGCCCAGCGACTGCGCGACCAGCACCACGTCCCGATAGCCGTCTACGGCGGCGCGGACCAGGGCGGCGTATTCGGGCAAGGACGATTCCGGGTCATCGCCGGGCAGGTCGACGGCGATGGCGTCGTGTCCGGCCTCGGCGAGCAGCGAGACCACCCGGTGCCGGTACGACGCCACGCCGCCGGCCCCCGGGATCAGCACGAAGGTTGTCATCTGTCCCTACTATCCCGGACAGCGCGTTCTATCCCGTAGCGGCCGGGTCCCGGGCTAGCTGGGACCGATTGTGGCGTTGCCGAGAGCCAGTTCCATATACCGCGCGGACCGAGTGGCCGACCGTACCGCGCTGCACGAGATCTCCAACTGCGATGACCCGGAGAAGCGCAGGTGGACGGGCTGCGGGTGGCCGGGCGAGACGGTTACCGGGGCGCTGGTCTGCATGCCGGTTCCGTTGTTGAAGAACGAGACGGTCATCGTGTCCCCGGCCGCGCCCGCGTCGTCGCTTGGCACTCCAAGCACCGCGGACAGCGAGCCGTACCCGGTCACCACGTAGTCGAGGTCGCCAGCGCTGTCGTGGCCGCCCGAGTCACAGGTGAACCGAACGCTGTCGGTGTAGGTGGTGGTGCCGATGCGGACCGGGCCGGTCACGATTTTGCTGACGTTGAATTCCTGAACGGGAGTGAATCCGGACAGGTCGGCGATCCGCGCACCGGGCCCGCCGCCGTCCGCGGCGACCGAGGTCCAGGCCGAGCCGGTGGCCGGCGTCGTCCGCGGGCCGGCCGTGCCGGGGCCGCTCATGCCGGGGCCGGCCGTGTGCGAACCGGCCGTGTGCGGGCGCGCCGCCCTCTTTTGGCGCGTGACCGCGGCCGTCCTCGCCGGTCCCGGCCCGTGGGCCGGCAGGACGTGCAGCAGCGCGCAGGCCACCACCACGGTGACGGCCAACGCCGACACTAGCCCGAGCATCATGGCGCGACGGCTTTCGCTCATCGCGCCATGATAACTCTCTGTCGTTGTGTAGTTACCAGTCCGGACCTGCAGTTGCGTTGCTGAGTGCGACATCCAGCTGCAGGATCGTCATCGCGTTGCCGCACATTAGTTGATGAAGTCAATTGCGTGATTGACACGTTCTAGCGATGCCAATCGCGCAATTGACCAGGCCGGGGCGATGCCAGGCAGGCCGGGCGATGCCGGGCAGGCCGGGGCGATGCCGGGCGGCCGGGCGGGCCGGGCGCGTGCCTAGTTACGCAGGCGCAGGCCGCGGGGTGTCGGCCGGAACCCAGCGGACTCCAGCGCCTGGCCGAGCGGCGAATCGTGCACGCCGCCGCCGTCGGCGCGTTCCACGGTGAGCTTGCCGAGCGCGCCGCGGTGAACCGCTCCGGCCAGCGCGGACGCGACGGGAGCCAGCACATCCGGGTCGTCTGACCAGGACAGCAGCGTCTTACCGCCGCGTTCCACATAGAGCACGAGAGCGCCGGCGGACAGCACGACCAGCGCACCCGCCTTGCGGCCTGGGCGGTGACCACGATGCGCCTCATCGGAGGCGTCGCCGGGTCGTTCAGGCCAGGGGAGCGCCGCCCCGTAGGGCTGAGCGGGGTCAGCGGAGGGAAGCACCACTGCCTGTTCTGATGAAATGTCCTTGGCTACGGTTCGCATGCGATCTACGGCGCCGGGCAATGCGAACTGCGCGGCGCCGAGGCCCTCGACGAAGTAGCCGCGGCGGCACTGGCCGGACTCCTCCATCGCACGCAGCACCGGGTAGATCGCGGTGAAGCCGCCGGGTACCCGCTCGGCCGCGACCGCGCCCCTGGTCAGGATGCCGTGCCGGTCCAGCAGGGTGGTCGCCAGCGCGTGCGCCCGCACCGTGGGGTCGCCGCCGGGAGCCGGCAGCAGGGACCAGCGGCCGCTGACCGTCGGCGGCCCGTTGCGCGACGGCAGTGCTATCCGGCCTGGCCGGCCGGGCCTGCTTCGCACGCTTGGCTGGCTTCGCGCGGGACGGGTGGCTCCGCCGAGCGCGATTCGCAGCGGCGCGAGCGTATCGTTGGTGAGCCTTCCGGCCCAGACCAGGTCCCAGATCGCGGTGACCAGCTCAGTATCGCTGGTGCTGCCGACGCGATCGCTGAGCATGCGGAAGAACAGGCCGCCGCCATGCTCCAGCGCCTCGAGCACCGCGGTGTGCAGCGGCGTCATCGTCACGTCGGCCGGATCGGGCAGCAGCAGCTGGGCGGTGTCGGCGGGCGCGAGTACCAGCCAGCCATCGCCGCCGGGCAGCGATCCCGCGCCGGACCAGACCACTTCGCCTGCCGCGGTCAGCTCGTCGAGCATCGCGGGGGAGTAGCCGGGCAGGCGGGCCGGCAAGATCAGCGACTCCAGCGCCGACGCGGGCACCGGCGTGCCGGCCAGCCGCTCGATGATCTCCAGTACCGCCCCGGCATCCGCGCGGCGGGCAGGCGTGGTGATCCCGTGCCACGCGGGCAGGAACGCGCCGAGCACCTCCGCCGGTACCGGCTCGACCTCCTTGCGGAGCCTGGCCAGGCAGCGGCGGCGGAGCAGGCGCAGGACCTCCGCGTCGCAGTACTCGGTGCCGCTGTCAAGGAAATCGCCCTCGGTGACGCGCGGTGCCAGGCGCCGCAGCGCCATCGTGACCACCGCCGTTCCCAGCCCGTACCGCTCCGCCACCGCTGAGGCGGGGAACGGGCCGTGCGCGCGGGCGTACCGGGCGACCAGGTCGCCGAGCGGGTCAGGGACCGGGGCGGTGAACGCCTCGGGCACTCCCACCGGCAGCGGGACGCCGAGCGCGTCGCGCAGCCGTCCCGCGTCCTCCACCGCCGCCCACATCGCCTGGCCGGCCACGCGCACCGCGATCACCCGGCGTTCCTTCTCCAGCGCTGCCAGATCCGGTTCCGTCTGGCAGCGGTCCGCCACTTCCGCGGCGGTGAGGGGCCCGTGGGTGCGGAGCAGGTCCGCGACGCCCTCGGTGTCGCGGGCCTGGCGGTCGGGGGAGAGACGCTGCAGGTCGCGTTCGGTTTCCGCGACGACGTCGGGGTCGAGTAGCTCGCGCAGCCCCTCGCCGCCGAGCAGCTCAGCGAGCAGGGACGGGTCAAGGGACAGAGCCTGCGCGCGCCGTTCGGCGAGCGGGGCGTCGCCCTCGTACATGAACGCGCCGATGTACTTGAACAGCAGGCTCTTGCCGAACGGGCTCGGGCTGTTCGTCTCCACCTCGACGACGCGGATCTTGCGGCTGGCGATGTCGCGCAGCAGTTCGGTCAGCGCCGGCACGTCGAACACGTCCTGCAGGCACTCCCGGACTGTCTCCAGCACGATCGGGAACTCCGGGTACTGCGCCGCCACTCCGAGCAACTGCGCGGATCGCTGCCGCTGCTGCCACAGCGGGGTCCGGCGTCCCGGCTGGCGTCGTGGCAGCAGCAGCGCGCGGCTCGCGCATTCGCGGAATCGCGACGCGAACAGCGCGCTGGCGCCCACCTCCCTGGTGACGATGTCCCTGATCTCGTCGGGGTCGATGAGGGCGATGTTCAGCGGCGGCGGCTCGTCGGCGTCGGGTACCCGGATGATGATGCCGTCGTCGGTGTGCAGCGCCTGCACGTCCATGTTCTGGTACCGCTCGCGCAGGGCGGCGGTGATGGCCAGCGCCCACGGCGCGTGCACCCGGTCACCGTACGGGCTGTGCAGCACCACCCGCCAGTCGCCGAGTTCGTCGCGGAACCGCTCCACGACCAGCGTCCGGTCGTCGGGGACGTAGCCGGTCGCCTTGCGCTGGTCGTCGAGGTAACGGCGCAGGTTCTTGCTGGCAAGCTCGTCCAGGCCCTCGGGGGGCCTGGTGCGCATCTCACGGACGGCGGCGCCGATGGCCTTGCCGAGCTCGGCCGGGCGCCCGGGGGCGTCACCATGCCAGAACGGCAGCTTGCCGGCCTGCCCGGGCGCCGGCGTGACCACGACCCGGTCGGGGGTGATGTCCTCGATCCGCCACGAGCTGGCGCCGAGCACGAACACCTCGCCGACGCGGGACTCATAGACCATCTCCTCGTCCAGCTCGCCGACCCGTTTTGCCTGCTTGCCCTCGCTGGCCGGCAGGAAGACGCCGAACAGGCCGCGGTCGGGGATGGTGCCGCCGCTGGTGATGGCGAGCCGCTGCGCGCCGGGGCGCGCCCTGATCGTGTCGGTGATCCGGTCCCAGATGATGCGCGGACGCAGGCCGGCGAAGTCATCGCTCGGGTACCGGCCGGCCAGCATGTCGAGCACGGCCGCCAGCACGCTCTTGCTGAGGGCCGCGAACGGGGCGGCGGTTTGTATCGTCTTGTGCAGGTCGGCGACCGTCCACTCGTCCATGGCGGCCATCGCCACGATCTGCTGGGCCAGCACGTCGAGCGGGTTGCGCGGGATCTTGAGCTCTTCGATCTTGCCGTCGCGCATCCGCTGGGCGACGACGGTGCACTGGACCAGGTCGCCCTGGTACTTCGGGAACAAGATGCCGCGGGATACGTCGCCGACATTGTGCCCGGCGCGGCCGATCCGCTGCAGGCCGTTGGCCACCGACGGCGGCGATTCCACCTGGACGACGAGGTCGACGGCGCCCATGTCGATGCCGAGCTCGAGGCTGGAGGTGGCCACCACGGCAGGCAGGCGGCCCTCCTTGAGCGCCTCCTCGATCTGGACACGCTCCAGCCTGGATACCGAACCGTGGTGCGCCCTGGCGATCTCCACCGGCTCGTCATTGTTCCGCTCGGTGGCCAGTTCGTTGAGCTTGCCGCACAGGCGCTCGGCGAGGCGGCGCGAGTTCGCGAACACGATCGTCGACTTGTGCTGCTCGATCAAGTCGAGCACCCGCTCCTCGACGTGCGGCCAGATCGACCTGTTCTCCGATTCCTCCAGGTCGGTCATGTCCTCGACGGGCACGACGATCGTGATGTCGAGGCGCTTGGCGCTCGGCGGCTGCACGATTTGCGTCGTCCTGGTCGTCCCGGTCAAGAACGCGGCCACCTCCTCCACCGGGCGGACGGTCGCGGACAGGCCGACCTTCTGCGTCGGTCTGGCGGTCAGCGCGTCGAGGCGGGCGAGCGACAGCGCCAGATGCGCGCCGCGCTTGTTGCCCGCCAGCGCGTGCACCTCGTCCACGATCACGGTCTCGACGCTCCTCAGGGTTTCGCGCGCCTGGGAGGTCAGCAGCAGGAACAGCGACTCGGGCGTCGTGATCAAGATGTCGGCCGGCTTGGTCTGCATCTTCCTGCGTTCGTCGGCGGACGTGTCGCCGGTCCGCACCGCCACGGTGATATCCGGCTCGGGCAGGCCCAGCCGCTGCGCGGCGTGCCTGATCCCGGTCAGCGGAGCGCGCAGATTCCGTTCGATGTCGACCGCGAGCGCCTTAAGCGGGGAGATGTACAGCACGCGGCAGCGCTGTTTCGGGCCCGGCCTTTGCGACGGCGGCGTGCTGGCCAGCCGGTCGATCGCCCACAGGAACGCTGCCAGCGTCTTCCCTGAGCCGGTCGGCGCGACCACCAGCGTGTCCTTCCCGCCGCTGATCGCATCCCAGGCACCCGCCTGCGCCTGGGTCGGCGCGGAGAAGGCGCCCTCGAACCACGCCCGCGTCGCCGCCGAAAACCGGTCTGCTCCCATCTCTACATACTGCCTTGACCCACCGACATTTCCGCCCGTCGGCGGTGGGTTTGGGCCCTAGGGGGCGCGGCTCCCCTGGGTCTCGGTGGCTCAGGGCTTAGGCCGTCGATAACGCGGAACTTTTGCTTTTCACGGTAGAAATACCTGCTGTGAGCAGCGTTTTTTACCGCGTTGGACACAATTACCGCGACGATTGACCGGCTAGCCCGACCGCTCAGCGGGCACGCTCGCATCCGCACAGAAATGTCACTTAAAGTGATCTCGCGGTGACGAGAACCGGTACGGATGCGAAACCCGGGGGCTATCAAGGTGAAATGGCGGGAACGGCTGCCCGTTGTGGTCGCGATCGCGACAGGAGTGGCCATGGTGGCGATCTTCGCCGGATGCTCGGCCGGCCAGCCCTCGGCCGGCCAGCCCTCGGCCGGCACAGCCGCCAACCCGGCAGCCAACCCGGCGGCCAGTGCGCCCGTATCCGCTAAGCCGGGTAGCCCCGGCAGGCCGGGAACTACCGCGGGTGCGGCGGCGCCTGGCGGTAACGCGGCCCGCGAGGTGGCGGTACGCCAGGCAGAAGCGCCAGGCCGGGGCCAGGGCGCGAGCAAGGGCAGCGCGCAGGCCGGCGACGGGGTGCTCTGCCCGTCGATCCGGGGGCGGGGCGGCTGCGGCAGACTCAGGCATTCCCGAGCACGCACGACGCGGCGTTCCGCAACGCCATGGCCGATCTGTGGCTGGCCATCACCAAGGACCGGCCGGAGTATGCCAGCCAGGCGTTCTTCCCCGAGGCCGCGTACGCGCAGACCAAGGCGATCGCCTACGCGACCTCCGACTGGCAGAACCGGCTCTGGCTCGACTTCGAGCTCGATGTGCACGCGGCCCACGACGTGGTGGGCGCGAACGCGCGCCTGATCCGGGTGGACATGGCGCCGGACTGGGAAGCTGCCTGGGTTTCGCCTGGCTACTGCTACAACTCGGTTGGTTACTGGCATATCAACGGAGCCCGCCTGGTCTACGACCGGTACGGTCAGCAGCGTTCGATCGGCGTCGCCTCGCTGATTTCCTGGCGCGGCGTCTGGTACGTGGTCCACTTCGGCGGGGTTATCCGCCCTGCCGTGGGCATTGTCGACGATGCCGCGGCCGGTCCCGGATATACCGGCCCCGCGGGCGGTTGCTGAGCGCGATCGTGCACCTTCGCACAGGAGCCCTTTGATCGAAACGCGCACAACGGTGCAGAATGATCACATCGTGGTACGAGCGTCTCGAAAATCCGGGAGTCTCCTGTGTCCAGGTACCAGCGCTGGAATGCCCTGCTCGAGCTTATGTCCGGGGACGGGCAGCTGAGCGTGGCAGATGCCGCGCAGGCGCTCGGCGTGTCCTTCGCCACCATTCGCCGTGACATGGACGATCTTGCCAAACAGCAGTTGGTGACCCGGACCAGGGGCGGGGTCATCGCCGGCAACGTGTCCTATGACCTGCCGCTTCGGTACAAAACCGCCAGGCACGCGGCGGAGAAGCAGCGGATCGGCCGGGCCTCGGCCGCCGTGATCACCCCCGGCGCCACCGTGGCGCTGAACGGCGGGACGACGACCAGCGAGGTGGCCAGGGCCCTGGCCACCCGGCCGGACCTGCAAAACGGCGAGACCGCGATCACGGTCGTCACCAACGCGATGAACATCGCCAATGAGCTGGCCGTCCGCCAGCACATCAAGATCGTGGTGACTGGCGGGGTCGCCCGCAGCCAGTCCTATGAGCTGATCGGCCCGCTGGGCACGCTGGTCCTCGGCGAACTGACCCTGGACTGGGCGATCCTCGGCGTGGACGCACTCGATCCGCGGGCCGGCGCCACCGCGCACCATGAGGGTGAGGCCAGCATCAACCGGCTGATGGCCTCCCGTGCCGAACGCGTGATGATCGTCGCGGACAGCTCGAAGATCGGCCACAGGGCGTTCGCGAGAATCTGCGCGGCCGACGAGATCGACACGATCGTCACTGATCGTGATGCCAGCGAAGCGTCGCTCGCGGGATTCACCGAGCGGGGCATCTCGGTCATTACAGCCTGATCTATACTGATTCTGATAGCCGTGAATCGCTCACAAATACGCAGTCAGTATGATCGGTTGGAGCCTTGATGAGCCATCTGATAGATGAGATCGCGAGCCAGCCCGAGGTCTGGTCGTCCGCCATCAACCTTGCCGGCACAGCCGTGCTGCCTGCACCGGGCGAGCGGGTGGCGGTGATCGGCTGCGGGTCCTCGCTCAACGTGGCCCGCTGTTACGCGCGCCTCCGCGAGGCCGCCGGGCATGGCCAGACCGACGCCTATCCCGCCTCCGAACTGGCCGATACCCGTCAGTACGACCACATGGTGTTCATCTCCCGCACCGGGACCACCACAGAGGTCCTCGAGGCACTGCGAGAAGTCCCCGAGCGAGTCATAACGACATCACTGACTGCTGACCCAAGTGCGTCGCTCGCCCGCGAAACGCGCAATGTGGTGCTTCTGGACTTCGCCGATGAGCGTTCTGTCGTATCGAGCCGCTTCATCACCTCGGCGATCGTCCTCGTCCGGGCCTCCCTCGGCGAAGACCTCAGCGGTCTGACCGAGGCCGCCGCGGACGCGGTGGCCCGCCCGCTGCCGGCGGAGCTCGCCACCAGGACCGAGTTCACCTTCCTCGGCCGCGGCTGGGCGTCGTTCGTCGCGGACGAGGCGGCGCTGAAGCTGCGCGAGGCGTCGCGGAGCTGGGCCGAGTCCTACCCCGCGATGGAATACCGGCACGGCCCGATCAGCGTCAGCGACGAGAACACCGTGGTGTGGGGGATCGGTGAGATACCGGAAAGCCTCGCCGCGGACGCGGCGCGGACGGGCGCGACGCTCATCGCCGAGGGCGGTGACCCGCTGGTCGGCCTGATCGGCGCGCAGCGGCTCGCCGTCATGCTGGCCGCGCGCAAGGGCATCGACGTTGACCAGCCGCGAGCCCTGTCCCGCTCGGTTATTCTCGCCTAATGGGCGTGATCTGCTCCGGCGCCCGCATCGTCACGCCGGACGGGGTGCTCAGCCCCGGCTGGATCCTGATCGAAGACGGTCGCGTTTCCGCGCTCGGCCAAGGGGAACGGGCCGGACCTGGCCCGGGTACCGACCTCGGCGGGCAGTGGGTGCTGCCTGGCTTCGTCGACATCCATGTTCACGGCGGCGGTGGCACCTCGTTCACCGAGGGCGGCGCCGATGACGCGCGCCGCGCCGCCGCGTTCCACCGCCGTAACGGCAGCACGCGGATCGTCGCCAGCCTGGTCACCGCGCCCGTCGACGAACTGGCCGAGCGTTCCGCGATGCTGGCCGACCTCGTCGACGAGGGGGTCATCGACGGCATTCACCTGGAGGGGCCGTTCCTGTCCCACGCCAGGTGCGGCGCCCAGGATCCCCGGTACCTGATCGATCCCGACCTCGATGCGTTCGAACTGCTGCGGGCGGCGGCGCGCGGGCACCTGCGCATGATCACGATCGCGCCTGAACTGCCCGGCGCCACGGAGCTGATCCGCGCCGCCGTGGCGGCCGGCGTGGTCGCCGCCGTGGGCCACACCGACGCGACCGCCGAGATCACCGCCGCCGCCGTTGACGCCGGTGCCAGCCACGCGACGCACCTGTTCAACGGCATGCGCCCGCTGGACCACAAGGAGCCTGGCCCGCCCGGCGCCCTGCTGGACGCCGCCGCCGGCGGCCGGGTCACCTGTGAGGCGATCTCCGACGGCACGCATCTGCACGACATCACCATCCGGCTGATCGCGAGGGCGGGCGGCCTGGTGCTGGTGACGGACGCGATGGCGGCGGCAGGCATGCCGGACGGCGACTTTCACCTCGGCCAGCAGGCGGTCACCGTGGCCGGGGGAGTGGCCCGCCTGGCCGAGGGCATGCCCGGCGCCGGTTCGATCGCAGGCTCGACCGCGACGACGCAGCACGTGGTGCGGCACGCGATCACCTCGGCGGGCCTCCCGGTCACCGATGTGGCGGCTGCCGCTAGCCACAGGCCCGCGCGGGTTGTCGGCCTGGCCGGATGCGGTGCCCTCGCGCCCGGCGCCGCGGCCGATCTTGTCGTGCTCGACGACGACTTCCGGCTGACCGGCGTGATGGCCCGCGGCGAATGGGTCGAGCGCTAGGCCCGCTTCGCGGCGCAGTCGGCGGCGCGGCGGAGTAGAACTGCGCGTTCCGCGATGTTACCTATCTCACCTACGGCGCGGCCTGAGGGCTGCCCGCGCCGTCCGGCGGGATGCCTTCTTGCCGGACGGAGCCGGTGACGAGGCCGTTGTCGGAGCGGACATCGCACACCACGGTGCGGACACCGGCCGCCCAGGTCATCCGGTTCGGGTAGATGTACTGCTGGCTCAAGGTGCTGGCGGTGAACTGCGGGTTCACGTACCCGGCGATCTGCTGCTCGCAGCCGGTCTGCGCCGCGGACGCGACCGCGCCGTCGCCCGGCCAGGTCTCGTGGGGCAGCCGGAACGTCGCGAACACTTCCGCTTCGTGTGGCGAGGAACAGGGCAGGACCGTGACACCGGTGCTGTTCTGTCCATTGAAGCACTGTCCGACCTGCAGGCTGAAGATGGCGGCCGGCTGGTACGAGAGCTTGATCTTCGGTTTAACCGCGTGGTGCACCAGGGCGTATACGGCGGCGACCACCGCCAGTGAGGCGACGGTCAGCACCAAGATCCCGAACCAGCCCATCCGGCGCCGGGGATACCTGTGTTCGTAATCCGGCCCCTCGTATTCCGGTTCTTGGTAATCTAGGCCTTGGAACTCTGCGTCCCCGTACCGTGCCTCTTCGTACTCTGGTCCCTCGTCCAGGTACGCCTCAGGCTGGTCCGGCTCTGGGCCGGTGCCCATCGTGGCAGGCGCGGCCATCCGCCCTCCATCGTGCGCGTGCTCACCATGGCCGGTCCCCCGTGGCCGGCGCTCTGGTCGAGCTGTGCGTGCTACCGCTGCACTATGGGTCATACTTCCCTTGAATCGCCAGACGACACACTGTTGGCGCGGCGTCCGGATAATCTGCAGGGTGTGCGGCTGACGATGTTCTGGGATCAGATGGGGGCGCAGTTCGGCGCGGTGTACGCGCGGAGCGTCGCCAAGGACTATGTGCTCGCCGGGCTGGGCGGGCGGACGGTCGAGCAGGCCCTAGCTGACGGAGTGGACGCCGCCACGATATGGCGCGCGGTATGCGAGGCGTTCGAGGTACCGGAGAAGCTTCGCTAAGCGGGTTACCGGGCGCGGGGTGCCTTTAGTATTACGGTTCTGGCATGCTCTCGGTGTTCCTCGCCTGCGACGATCCGTACGGGACAGCGGGCCTTTCGAACAGCGGGCCTTCGACGCGGTCATCGGCAGTTACCGGTTCCTCATCGCGGCCGGCTGATGTCCGCGGCGCCCGCGGATAATACTGTCGCGTTCTCCGGCGTGTCGGGTGCGGTCGAATACACGTTCCCTCTATTGTTGAGTACGAGGGTCGGGCACGAGCGGTTCTCGCTCAAGGTGGAGCGTCGCGTGTGATGGTCCCGAAAATGTCAGAGGTGCCGCGTAGCGTGTGCAGTGATGGCCGCCGGGGTTCCGATCCTGGCGAGAACTCAAGACGACCCTGGGCGGTGCGGGAGGAGCCCGCAGGCCCCTAAACCCCGGCAGGGAGTCCTCATGGCACCAAGCAGCAGCAGGCCAAGCCTGGAGCGGGCGGGCGACAGGGAGAAGGCCCTGGAAACCGCGCTGCTCCAGATCGAGCGGCAGTTCGGCAAGGGTTCGGTCATGCGTCTGGGCGAGGAGACGCGTGCCCCGGTCGAGGTGATCCCGACAGGTGCCATCTCGCTGGATGTGGCACTCGGCATCGGCGGTCTTCCGCGCGGCCGCATCGTCGAGATCTACGGACCGGAGAGCAGCGGTAAGACCTCGCTCGCCCTGCACGCCATCGCCAACGCGCAGAAGTCGGGCGGCATCGCGGCGTTCATCGACGCGGAGCACGCGCTCGACCCGGACTACGCCCAGAAGCTCGGCGTCGACACTGACGCGCTGCTCGTCTCCCAGCCGGACACCGGCGAGCAGGCGCTGGAGATCGCGGACATGCTGATCCGCTCCGGTGCCATCGACGTCATCGTCATCGACTCGGTCGCGGCGCTCGTGCCCAAGGCGGAAATCGAGGGTGAGATGGGCGACAGCCACGTCGGTCTCCAGGCGCGGCTGATGTCGCAGGCGCTGCGTAAGGTCGCCGGCGCGCTCAACCAGACCAAGACCACCGCGATCTTCATCAACCAGTTGCGCGAGAAGATCGGCGTGATGTTCGGCTCGCCCGAGACGACCACCGGCGGCAAGGCGCTCAAGTTCTACGCATCGGTCCGGCTGGACATACGCCGCATCGAGACGCTCAAGGACGGCACCGACGCGGTCGGCAACAGGACCCGGGTGAAGGTCGTCAAGAACAAGATGTCGCCGCCGTTCAAGGTCGCCGAGTTCGACATCCTCTACGGCATCGGGATCAGCCGCGAGGGCGGGCTCATCGACCTCGGCGTCGATCAGGGCATCGTGCGCAAATCCGGCGCCTGGTACACCTACGAGGGCGACCAGCTCGGCCAGGGCAAGGAGAACGCGCGCACGTACCTGCGCGAGAACCCGGACCTGGCGAACGAGATCGAGAAGCGGATCAAGGAGAAGCTCGGCATCGGCCCGAAGCTTGACGCCGACGCGGCGGTTCCCGCTCCCGTGGTACCCGCCCCGACTGGCGTACCCGCCTAACGGCGCGGATGGCTCGCCGGAAGCCGGACGCGACGACCCCAGGGCCTGCGGTTACCGACCCCTCGGTAGCTGTCGACCCTGAGGCTCGCGGACGGCAGATCTGCTTGCGCCTGCTGACGCTTGCGCCGCGCACTCGTGTGCAACTCGCCGACGCGATGCGTCGCCGCGGTATTCCCGACGAAGTGGCCGACGCGATCCTCGACCGCCTCACCGACGCCGGCCTGATTAACGATGCCGCGTTCGCGAAGGCCTGGGTCGAGTCCCGGCATTACGCGCGCGGCCTGTCCAGGAAGTCGCTGTCCGCTGAGCTGCGGAACCGCGGTGTGGACGGCGACGACATCGCCGAGGCCGTCGAGACCCTCGATCCCGAGCAGGAAACCGAGACCGCGCGACGCCTCGTCGCGCGCAAGATCGCCGCTACCCGCGGCCAGCCCGCCGAGGCGCGGGCCAGGAGAGTGGCGGGCATGCTCGCCCGCAAGGGGTACCCGGCGGCCCTTGCGTTCCGCCTGATCCGCGAGGCACTGGAGCAAGAAGGCGCCGAGGAGTTCGGCGCCGACGACCTCGAGACCGAACTGTCCGACGCGGAGCTGTCCGCGTACGACCCCGGCTGACGGGGCACTGGTTGCTGCGCGAGTCCGACCCCCCGGTTGGCGCGCGCGGGTTGCTGCGCTGGCCCGACCCGTTGACGGGCACGGGTTGCTGCGTGGTCCGCTGGGGCCATTGGGGCGTTCTTGCACTCGCGTGACGAGAGAGCTGCGGCTCCGCCTTGATTAGCGTGGAAGATTGCCCTTACGTGGAAGGTTGCCCCCCGAATACGAGGGTCATTCCTCCACATAGGGGCAATCTTCCACGTTGTTCAGGTGCTAGCGCGTCCCGGGGGGCGCGGCGATGCCCGTTTTGACATAGATGGTCCGCT
>DASXDG010000028.1:0-20680 GCA_036490795.1 Streptosporangiaceae bacterium | reverse complement strand
CTCGGCGGAAACCTCGTCGTCCGGCCCCGGCCGCCACTGCGCGATGCTGACCAGCCCCGGCTCGACCAGGTCAAGGCCGGTAAGAAAGGCCGCGACCTGCTCGCCGGAACGAAGCCTGACCCGCTGGGCGGCCAGCTGGTTCCAGCGGCGTTCGGCTTCGAGCAGCGCCGGATCCAGGTCGCTGGCCGGATGCATGATCGCGAGGTAACTGCCGGACGGGACGGCTCCCATCAGCGCGCACACGATCGAGGCGGCGACCTCGTCGTCCTCGATGAAGTTCAGCAGGTCGAACAGCATCACCCCGACCGGCTCCGCGAAATCCAGGGTCTTGCCGGCCTCGGCCAGGATCGAGGCCGGATCGCGGGAGTCCGCGTCGATGTAACTGGTGATGCCTTCGGGGAAAGGGGCGACCAGCGCGCGCACGTGCGAGATCACCACGGGGTCGTTGTCCACGTAGACCACGCGACTGGCCGGCGCGAGCGACTGCGCGATCTCGTGCGTATTGCCTGCTGTCGGCAGCCCGGTTCCGATGTCGAGGAACTGCCCGATCCCCTCGCCCACCAGATAGGTAACGGCGCGGCGAAGATAGGCGCGGGACAGCCGTGCGGCGATGCCGATGATCGGCGCGACCTTGATCAGCTGCCGGGCGGCTTCACGGTCAGCCTCGAAATTGTCCTTACCGCCAACCAGGTAGTTCCAGGCCCGCGCGATGTTGGCGACAGTGGCGTCGATCTTGGGTACGGGTAATGAGTAAGGTGCACCCGTCCACACGTCGTCTGGCACTGCCGGCGTCCCTTTCCTGCGGTTCGTGACCACCCTATGATGGCCGACGCAATTGCACCAGAGCTTGCAATTGCGCTGTGATCCAGGAACCACGGTTCGTTATGAAAGACTCCCGGACAGTGCCGCGGCGAGCCTGTCGACATGCCCGGCGGCGAACGGGAGTGGCGGCCGGATCTTGAGCGTGTGCCCGTGCGGGCCGGTGGCGCTGATCAGGACGCGGCGGTCGCGCACGTCGTTGACCACGGCCAGGGCGCCCGCGGGATCGGGTTCGCCGGTGTCCGGGTCGACGATGTCGATCCCCGCGTACAGGCCCGCGCCGCGCACGGCGCCGATGCGCGGTGACGCCGCCGCGATGTCGCCGAGCGTCTCCAGCAGGTACTGCCCGGTTACGCGGGCGTTCTCCACCAGGCCTTGCGACGAGATGACGTCGAGCACCGCTGCCGCGGCCCCGACGCAGACAGAATTGCCGCCGAACGTGTTGAAGTAGCGTGCCTTGCCGCCGAACTCCTCGAGCAGCTCAGGGCGGGCCGCGACCGCGGCTATCGGCATGCCGTTACCCATCGGCTTGCCCATCACCGCCAGGTCGGGCACGATGCCGTGCCGCTGGAAGCCCCACATCGACGCCCCGGTGCGGCCGAAACCGGGCTGCACCTCGTCCGCGATATACAGTCCGCCCTCCTCGCGGACCACGTCACGGACCTGGCGCAGGAACCCGGCCGGTTCCGGGAGTATCCCGTCCGAGCTGAACAGGCTGTCCGCGATGAACGCGGCGAACCTCACCCCGTGCCGCTTCATGTCCTTGATCGCGGCACGGACGTGCTCGGCCGTGCCGACTGGCGGCGGGACCGTCCAGACGGTGCGGCCGAGCGGGACCGCCGGGCCGAGGCTCGGCGAGATCTCCGCCGCGGCCGTGGTCACGCCGTGGTAGGCGTTCGAGGTGATCACCACGCCCTCGCCGCCGGTCGCGAACTTGGCGATGCGCAACGCCAGGTCGACCGCCTCGCTGCCGGTGCAGGTGAACATGACGTTGCCGATCTCGGCCGGGAAGGTCGCGAGCAGCCGTTCCGCGTAGTCGAGGATCGTGTCGTTCGCGTACCTGGTGTGCGTGTTGAGCGTCGCGGCCTGGCGAGCGATCGCCTCCACCACCTTCGGGTGGCAGTGCCCGACCGACGGCACGTTGTTGTACGCGTCCAGGTACTCGGTCCCGTCGGCGTCGTACATGTACACGCCCTCGGCGCGGACGAACCGGACCGGGGTCCGGTAGAACAGCTTGTACGCCGGACCGAGCAGCCTCGCGCGCCGCTTGATGATCGTGGCCAGTTCGGGATCGAGCTGGTCGACCGTGGACATGTCGAAGCCGTTGACCATGTTGCCGCTGTCAGGCATGGGTGTGCTCCAGTATCCGCTGGGCGAACTCGCCGTCGGGGGTTGCTAGCAGCCGGTTCAGGTGTGCCGACGCCATCGCCGTGCTGCGCAGGATGTACTCCTGGTTGCCGGGGAAACGCAGCGCGCGCCACCTGGCGATGATGACCCGGGCGGTGAGCCTGGCCAGGACCAGGTCCGGCAGCAGGTCCAGCTCTTCGCCGGTGAGCGGGGTCGTGTCGTGGTAGCCGGCGATGAGGTCCAGTGCGGGGCCGACGAGGTCTTCGGAGTCGGAGAGCTGGTAACAGGCGGCGACCGCGACGTCGTTCGCCAGCGCGGTCACCGTCATGTCGCCGAAGTCGAGGATGCCCGCGATGTGATCCCCGCCGGTGTCGATCAAGATGTTGTCCAGGTTGAAGTCGTTGTGCACGAGCTGGGTGCGCAGCGTCTTCAGGCGCGGTTCCGTCCGCTCCTGGAATTGCCCGATCAGGCCGGTCAGCAGGTCGCGGCCGAGCTGAGGCGGGAGTTCGGCGGCAAGGGGACGGAGCGCGGGGAGCTGGGCGATGTCCCACAGCAGCGGCCTCGGTTTAGCCGGAACGCCGGTCAGCGCGCGGGCCAGCACCGCGAGGGTCACGCCGAGGTGGCGGCGCAGCGCTGGTGTCATCGCCGTGTGCCGCATCGGCTGGCCCGGCAGGTACCTGGTGACCAGGACGGCCCGGTCGTGATCGCGTGTCGTGAGCCGGCCGTCGAGGGCGGGGATGACGTGCTGGACCGGCAGGTCGGTGGTGCTCTCCAGGTGCCGGAGGGCGCGTGCCTGCGTGGCGATGACCTCGGGGTCGGTCCTCGGGTGCGCGAACTTCGCCACGTAGCGTTCCCCGGCGGGCGTCCGCAGCAGGAAGTTGTCGTCCGCCTCCCCCGGCAGCCGGTCCAGTTCGCCGGCCAGCCCGTACTCCGTGTGCAGCGCGGCCGCTGCCGCCGGGACGGGTACGGCGTCGGCCTCGGTGAGCAGGGTCACGTCATCCACGGTTCATTTTCGCAGGTTTGTCCCTGGTCGCGGGCTCGGGGGGCGCTGCCGGGGGGCGAGGGGCACGGTCGGCGGGAGCCAGCAGCACCACCGCGAGTACGGTCAGCGCGCCGCCGATGTACTGCGGCGGCCGCAGCGTCACGCCGAGGAACGCGGCGGCGGCCACGGCCGCCAGGGCGGGTTCCAGCGTGCTGGTGACCGCGAACTCGGTCGGGGTGATCCGCCGGAGGCTGGCCAGCGACAGGCTGAACGCGATCGCGGTGGCGGCCACCGCCACGACCGCGACCAGCACCGCGACCACCGCCAGGCTGCCGGTGGGCCGCGCCGTCCACGGCGGCGCCCACACCAGCATCGGGATGCCGCCGGCCAACAGCCCCCACGCGGTCGCGGACTGCGACCCGATCTCACGGACCAGCCGCGACGATCCGATCATGTAGTAGGAGTAGGCGACCGCGGACACCAGCGCGAACACGATCCCGGCCCCGTCCGAGGCGGAAAAGCTCACCCCGCCCGACAGCAGCCAGAGGCCCGTTGCCGCCGCCACGACCGCCGCCACCCGGATCGCGGTCGGCCTCACCTGGCGGAACGCCATCTGCCAGGTCGCGGTCATCGCCACGGCGCTGTACTGGACGAACGTGGCCAGCGCCACGTTGGAGTGCTGGATCGCCTCGAACCAGGTGAACTGGGCGCCGCAGATGCCGACCACCGCGACGGCGATCAGCCGCACGCTATGCCCGCGAGGCCAGGCCGGACGGAACACAGCGAGCAGCAGCAGGCCACCGGATGTCATCCGGACCCCGACCAGCCAGCCCGGCTCGATGTTGTGGTGGGTGAACAGTTCCTGCGCGGTCAGCCCGCCAACAGCCCACAACGCGGCCGCCGTCGCCGCCAAGGTCAGCCCCGCGAGACGCCCGTGCACGGTCTATGACTAAACCCGCATCATGCGCAGCAGGTCAAGCCGGCCACAATCGGGTGCATGGTCTCTGAGATCTTCGATGCCGACCGGTGGCGTGCCGTCGAGGGGTTCGACTTCACCGATATCACTTACCACCGCGCGGTCGACTCCGGCACGGTCCGGATCGCGTTCAACCGGCCCGAGGTGCGGAACGCGTTCCGGCCGCACACGGTCGACGAGCTTTGCCGGGCCCTCGACCATGCGCGAAACTCGAGTGACGTCGGCTGCGTGCTGCTGACCGGCAACGGTCCGTCACCGAAGGACGGCGGCTGGGCGTTCTGCTCCGGCGGTGACCAGCGGATCCGGGGCCGGGACGGGTACAAGTACGCGTCCGGCGAGACTGCCTCCAGCGTGGACCAGGCACGCAGCGGGCGGCTGCACATCCTGGAGGCGCAGCGGCTGATCCGGTTCATGCCGAAGGTCGTCATCTGCGTGGTGCCCGGCTGGGCCGCCGGCGGCGGGCACAGCCTGCACGTCGTCTGCGACCTGACCCTGGCCAGCCGCGAGCACGCCAGGTTCAAGCAGACGGACTCCGATGTGGGCAGCTTCGACGGGGGGTTCGGCTCGGCGTACCTGGCCAGGCAAGTGGGGCAGAAGTTCGCCCGGGAGATCTTCTTCCTCGGCGACACCTACGACGCCGAGGCCGCGCACCGGATGGGCATGGTCAACGCGGTGGTGCCGCACGCTTCGCTCGAGCTTGTGGCGCTGGAGTGGGCCGCGAAGATCAACGGCAAGAGCCCGACGTCGCAGCGGATGCTCAAGTACGCGTTCAACATGATCGACGACGGGCTGGTCGGGCAGCAGGTATTCGCCGGCGAGGCGACGCGGCTCGCGTACATGACCGACGAGGCCGTGGAGGGCAGGGACGCGTTCCTGGAGAAGCGCGACCCGGACTGGGCACGATTTCCCTATTACTACTAAGGCAGTCATAACAGCAGTGGTGCTTCCCCCGCACCTGCTAGCCGGCCACCTGTTAGGCGGCCGCGTCGGGACGCGGCTTGCCCGGGGCGACGGTCCTGGCCAGGATTCCGAGCGTGGCCCGCAGCGCGCCCTCCGGGATCACCGGGAAAATGGCGGCGTCCTTCCAGCTCTGCTCGACCATCGACCAGTCGTAGTAGGACGTCACGAGCGTGCCCGCCTCGATCGGCTCGAGCCGGTACCCGTACACGTGCCCGATGTTGAACTGGCCGCGGGGGGTCCACGCGATCTCCCGGTCCGGATCGTAGGTGACGATCTCGACGGTGACGTCGTAGAGCCCGAGCGGGTGGTCGTTGAGCGCTTCCCTGTCCATGTGCACCAGGAAGGTGTCCCCCACCGCGGCGACCGGGTCCCCGCTTGCCGACATCAGCATGCCGGAGCTGTCGATCGCCACGTGCCCCCGCGGATCCCGGAGTACCGCGAAGATCTCGCCCGGTGACGCGGCCACCGCACGCCGCACTTCTAGTCGTTCCGTCATGTGACCATTGTCGCGTACCTGCGATGACCTGTTCGACGCCGCCGGGGCGGTTGTTGATTCGTGTGGCTAAAGTGACATGTGGGATCTCAATAACGTGGAATTCTGTCCCTTTGTGGTAGCTACACCCTCATTTTCGGGGGTCAGGGTTCCACGAAGGGATAGTCCTCCACGTTGTTGAGCGGACGGGCGCGGGGCGGGACGAGCGGACGGGCGCGGGGCGGGACGAGCGGACGGGACTGGTATCCCGTGGGCACCCAGATGGGTGGGTTGAGATGTGCGGCAGGATAGCGATATGGCCATCATTCACCGGACCACGCTGACGCCGACCAAGCTGGAGCTGCTGACTTCCTGGCTGCCCGGGCGGCCCTGGTACGCGGGCGAGGGCCCGGCGCCTGCCCTGACCAAGGCCGGCGGTTTCCGGCTCGACGACCCGGCAGGGGAGGTCGGGCTGGAGTTCATGGCTGTCACCGACGAGTCCGGGGACGAACCGGTCACCTACCACGTGCCGTTCAGCTACCGCGCCGCTCCGCTGCCCGGCGGCGACGGCGCGCTCATCGGCACGACGGAACACGGTGTGCTGGGCAGACGGTGGGTCTACGACGGAACCCGCGATCCTGTCCTGGTCACCCAGCTGTTCGCGTTGCTGCTGGGCGAGGCCGAACCGCAGGCGCAGAGCATCAGCAACACCACGGATCCGTCGGTGACCAGGAGCATTACCGGCAACACCGGCGCGCTGCCGGTCGAGGTCGCCGGCCTAACGGACGAAGCCCGCAGCACCGACATCATCATGCGGCCCGCCGCCGCTCCGGTGCCGGTGATGCTCCGGGTCAACCGGGTGCTCCGGCCGGCCGGTCCCGGGCTGATGACGGGAACGCTGGGGCACGTCAGCGCCGACTGGGCCGAGCCGGACGGTTCCCGGTCGCGCGGGCGCTTCGCCGTGCTCCGGGTGCCGTAATGCGCGAGGCACTCGACCTGTTCCGGCGTACTGCCGCGACCGTGCCCGCGTACCAGGACTTCCTTCGGTCGCGGGGGTGGACCCGGACGGGGTGCGTGCGCTCGATGAGGTTCCGCTGACGACCAAGGAGAACTATCACACGCGGTATCCGCTGCCGCAGCGATGCCGGGACGGGCGGCTGGAGTCCTGCGACACGATCGCCGTGTCGTCCGGCTCCAGCGGCAAACCGACGTACTGGCCAAGGACGGCCGCCGATGAGCAGGCGGCGACCGCGCGGTTCGAGCAGATCTTCCGCGATGCCTTCGGTGCTCGCGACCGGCCGACGCTGGCCGTGATCTGCTTCCCGCTCGGCACCTGGGTCGGCGGGCTGTACACGACGTCCTGCTGCGAGCGGCTCGCCGACCGGGGCTACCCGATCACGGTGATCGCGCCGGGCAACGAAAAGGAGGAGATCCTCCGGGTCGTGCCGGAGCTGGCTCCTTTCTTCGCGCAGACCGTGCTGCTCGGATATCCCCCGTTCCTCAAGGACGTGATCGACACCGGGCTGGCGCGCGGCGTGGACTGGGCGCCGATGAGCATCAGGCTGGTCATGGCCGGAGAGGTGTTCAGCGAACAGTGGCGCGACCTGGTCGGCGCGCGGGCGGGGATGACCCGGCCCGCGTTCGACTCCGCCGCCCTGTACGGGACCGCGGACGCTGGCGTGCTCGGCAACGAGACGCCGCTGAGCATCACGATTCGCCGGCTCCTTTCGGCCGACCGTCCGGCCGCGGAGGCGCTGACCGGGCAGCGGCGGCTGCCGACGCTGGTTCAGTACGACCCGGCCGCCCGGTTCTTCGAGACGCTGGACGACGGAACGCTGCTGTTCTCCGCTGATGGCGGGGTTCCGCTCGTGCGCTATCACATCGCCGACGAGGGCGGGGTGATCGGGCACGAGGAGATGCTGTCGTTCTGTGCTGATCATGGGTTTGACCTTGGTGTCGAAGGGCCGTCGCTGCCGTTTGTCTTTGTCTTCGGCCGGACCCGCTTCGCGGTGTCGTTTTTCGGGGCGAACGTCTACCCGGAGAACGTCGCGGCCGGGCTTGAGCAGCCGGAGGTGTGCGACTGGGTGACCGGGAAGTTCGTGCTGGAGGTGGCCGAGGACGCCGACCGGAACCGGCACCTGGCGGTCGCGGTCGAGCTGGCTCCGGGCGAAGACGGCGACGCCGCGCGGGCGTCGCTTGCCGCCGGGGCCATCCTCGGCCAGCTGCGCCGGCTCAACAGTGAGTTCGCGCACTACGTGCCCGCCGGGTATCAGCAGCCCAGGGTCACATTGCTGCCGGCCGGCGACCCGGACTACTTCCCGCGTGGCGTCAAGCACCGTTACACCCGCGGAACCGTCTCCGGATAGACGGCCGGGTCGTGTCCGGGCGGGATCAGCTTGGTCCGGCTGGTCACACCGGCACCAGCCGCCACGTTGCCCAGCTTCCGTAACCGTCAAGGTTGGCACTAACGCGGTAGATCCATCCAACGCGGCAATCAGGGTTGCTGTGAGCATGGTTTTTTACCGCGTTGGACATAATTACCGCGTTGATCGCCCGGCGGCGCCGGGCCGGGCGGGGCGGGCCGGCGGCGGGCCGGGCGGGGCGGGGTTACGGCGGCCCCGGCCCCGGGGGCCGGGCGGGCCGGGCGGGCCGGGCGGGGCGCCAGGCAGTCGGGGCGGCGTCACTTTGACGCGGTGACGATGCCGTATTCGTGGATCTTGCGGTAGATGGTGGCGCGGGACATGCCGAGGGCTTCGGCGGCCTTGACCTTGTTGCCTTCGTGGTCGAGCAGGCTGGCCACGATCGCGTCCCGTTCCAGGGACTCGAGCGGGTTGAGCAGCCGCCGGCTGACCGTCCAGCACTCGGGGGGCAGGTCCTTCGGCTTGATCGTGCCGGACCGGCGGGACTGGACGACCTGCTTGAGTACCTGCCAGAGCTGTTCTACGTTGCCGGGCCAGCTGTGCCGCATCAGCAACTGCATCGCCTCGGGCGAGCACGTCGCCCGGCCCTGCTGACTCAGCCTGGACAGGAGGAACGGCACTAGGTCGTGCAGGTCCTCGATGTGGTGGCGCAGCGGCGGGACTTCCACCGTGCGGGGGAAGAAGCGCAGCAGCTTGGTCAGGTCGCCTCCGGCCGCCTCACGCCGCAGGGTCACGACGACCCGGAGCACCGACTGGCGGCCCTGCGCCCAGGCCTCCTGCAGCGCGCTGCCGAGCACGCGGAGCTGCGGGCTGGGTAGCACGTCCACGTGCTGGATGACCAGCACGCCGGTGCCGTCGAGCAGCTCGATCCTGGCCCGGGAGGTCCAGTCATGACCATCGCCGGCGCCGGCGGCGTCCAGCACGTGGAACGGCGCCGCGGGGTTGCGCCGCTGGTGCACCGCACGGGCCAAGGCCAGCTTCCCGGCGCCTGCCTCGCCCTCCAGGGCCAGCCATTCCGCCGAACCCCACGCCGCTTCGGCGGCTCGGCAGGCGCGCAGCCACAGCACGCCGTTGCCGACCAGTCCTGGCAGGTACATCGGCGCCTTGACGGCCGGCGACGCGGCGGAGACCCGCGCGGAGCGCGGCGGACCCGCGGCGTCTGCCGCGCTGGCGACGTCCGCGAGCAGCCGCACCTGAACCACGCCGTCCGGACGCCGGCCGCTGTCACCGACCCGGCGGCAGGACATCCGCGCCGCCACGCCGCTGGGCAGTTCGACGGTGACCGCGCCGGACTGCCGCGTGCTGAGCACCTCGGTCGCGCGGTCGATCAGCGCCTCCTGGTCACTGTGGTCGAGCAGGCTGCGCGCGTGGTCGTTCATCATCACCACGTCGTCGCCGAGAGCGAGCACGATCCCGCCGCTGCGCTTGCACGCGCGCACGTACTCCTCGAGCAACTGGACGTCGCTGCCGCAGCTCGCGGCGGCCAGCGCCTGCGAGATCTGCTCCGCCGTCGCCTGGACCAGCGACAGCAGCAGCGCGTCCGCGTTGCGGCGCCAGCAGGTCAGGTCGACCAGGCCGATGGTCTTGCCGGTGATCGGATCGTGCAGCGGCACGCCCGCGCAGGCCAGGCCCTCCAGCCGTTCCGCGTAATGCTCGTGCCCGAAGACGTGGGCAGGGCCGCCGGCCTCCAGCGCCGTGCCGATGCCGTTGGTGCCGACCAGCTCTTCGGCGTAGCTGAAGCCGGGTGCGAGCATGACGCTTTCCAGGTAACGCTCCAGGTCGCGCTCGGCGGTCCGCCGGGACAGCACGAGCCCGTGCGCGTCGGTCAAGATGATGCTGATCGGCTGTCCGTCCAGTTGCTCGTGCAGCCGGCGCAGCACCGGATCGGCCGCGCGGATCAGCACGGCTTCGGGGTCAGGTTCGTGGATATAGCGCAGGTCAATATGGTCGGCGGCAATACGCCAGTGCCGAGACCGCATCCAGGACGCCAGGATCGGTCGTCGGACCGCCTCGCTGTCCAGTGGTTCGGCAGCGAGGAACCGCTCCCTCGCCTTAGCAACCCGGTCGGGGGCCCTCATTGTTACCATCGCGCCTCCCGGCTCCTCGGAGGCCTTAACGTCGCGTAAACACCACCGTAACCCAGTCGCACGCAGGGGTTGTCTCACATTGAGACCGCATTTGCGCGCAAACGGACGTTTTCTCAGGCCATGGACGGCTCTGCTGGCTCGGCCCCGCCGAGCGAACCGCGCGAGACCTACAACCCGTGGAGCATCGTCAACCTCGTATTCGGGCATCTTGCCGCCGAGGGACTCCACCCGGTGCTCGGCGAAGCCGGCGACCCGGGCGCGCCCGCGGCTGACCTGCTGCGCGCGCTCGGCATCACCCCGGACAAAGAAGGCAGCCGGCAGACGTCCGAGCAGACCAAGCAGAAGCTCGCGGAGATCCGCGCTGTTTTCGACGTGTCTCATCTTGAGAGCTAATGACCTCGGATTCCGCGATGAGATCCGGGTCATAGCGCACGGGACGCAGAAGGAGAGATATAGACGATGAGTCGCCAGAGTGTGGCCAGGGCGCATCAAAAGATCCAGGAACTTGCCTGGGAGCCCATGTATCACGAGCCCGTGTCTCAGTACGGGACCGACTACACCTTCCGCAAGGCGAGCAAGAAGGACCCGCTCAAGCAAGTGCTGCGGTCCTACTTCCCCATGCAGGAAGAAAAAGACCACCGCGTGTACGGCGCTGAAGACGGCGCGATCCGCGGCAACATGTTCCGCCAGGTGCAGGAGCGCTGGCTGGAATGGCAGAAGCTGTTCCTGAGCATCATCCCGCTGCCCGAGATCTCGGCCGCGCGGGCCATGCCGCTGCTGTTCCGCAACGTGCCGAACCCGGAACTGCACAACGGCCAGGCGATCCAGATGATCGACGAGGTACGGCACTCGACGATCCAGCAGAACCTCAAGCGCCTGTACATGCAGAACTACATCGACCCAGCGGGCTTCAACAGCAGCCTGCGCAACTTCCAGAACGACTACTGCGGCACCATCGGCCGGCAGTTCGCCGAGGGATTCATCACCGGCGATGCCATCACCGCCGCCTCCATCTACCTGACGATCGTCGCGGAGACGGCGTTCACGAACACCCTGTTCGTGGCCATGCCGGCCGAGGCGGCCGCCAACGGCGACTACCTGCTGCCGACGGTCTTCCACAGCGTCCAGAGCGACGAGTCGCGGCACATCAGCAACGGCTACGCCACCCTGCTGATGGCGCTCGCCGACGAAGAGAATCACCAGCTGCTCGAGCGCGACCTGCGCTACGCGTGGTGGAACAACCACCGGGTGGTAGACGCGGCCATCGGCACGTTCATCGAGTACGGCACCAAGGACCGCCGCAAGGATCGTGAGTCCTACGCGGAGATGTGGCGGCGGTGGATCTACGACGACTACTACCGCAGCTACCTGGTGCCGCTGGAGAAGTACGGCCTGGTCATCCCGCACGACCTGATCGAGGAAGCCTGGAACCAGATCTGGAACAAGGGCTACGTGCATGAGGTAGCGCAGTTCTTCGCCACCGGCTGGCTGGCGAACTACTGGCGGATCGACCCGATGACCGACAAGGACTTCGAGTGGTTCGAGTACAAGTACCCGGGCTGGTACGACAGGTACGGCAAGTGGTGGGAGAACTACAACCGGCTGTCCACGCCGAACGGGCATCACCCGATCGTCGCCGAGGACGTCGATTACCAGTACCCGCACCGCTGCTGGACCTGCATGGTGCCGTGCCTGGTCCGCGAGGACATGGTCATGGCCGAGGTCGACGGCCAGTGGCGGACCTACTGCCACAAGGAATGCCACTGGACCGACGCGGTCGCGTTCCGTCCGACGTACCAGGGCCGCCAGACCCCGAACATGGGCCAGCTCATCGGTGCCCGCGAGTGGGAGACCCTGTACCACGGCTGGAACTGGGCCGATGTGGTGTCCGACATGGGTTACGTGCGCGACGACGGCAAGACCATGGTGGCCCAGCCGCACCTCAACCTCGACCCCAAGAAGATGTGGACGCTGGACCACCTGCGCCGGATGGGACCGGTGCAGAGCCCGAACGTCCTGCTGAACGAGATGTCCGGCGAAGAGCGCTCGGCATTCCACGCGAACTACATCCGCGGTGGGCCGGCCGGCCGCTTCGCCCGGGACGATGCCTGAGCCCTTTAGTCATAACAAACGGTGGTTCCCGGGCCCGCACCCGGGTCCGGGACCACGAGGTGATCATGGCTGACAAACATGTCGTGCGGTTCGAGCCGGTCGGCATCGAGATCGAGGTCGACGAGGAGCAGACGGTCCTGCGCGCCGCCTTCGAGCAGGGCGTCATGCTCATGCACGGTTGCAAGGAGGGGCAGTGCGCCTCCTGCAAGTCGTTCCTGCTCGACGGCGACGACGTCGAACTGGACCGGTACTCGACGTTCGCGCTGCCCGACTTCGAGCGGGAAGAAGGCTTCACGCTGCTGTGCCGGGCGCACGTTTACGAAGACGTCACGATCGAGCTGCTCAACTACGACGAAGAGATGATCAGGTCCGGGCTGCCGATCCAGGAAGTAACCGCGGAAGTGGTAGCCAACGAGCCGGTCACCCACGATATGAGGCACCTGGTGCTGCGTATCACAGACGACGTTATGTTCAAATTCTTCCCCGGTCAGTATGTGGACATAGCGGTACCCGGCACCGACGAGACCCGGTCGTTCTCCATGGCGAACACGTCCGCGCGGGAGAGCGGCCAGCTCGAGTTCATCATCAAGATTTATCCGGACGGCCTGTTCTCGAACTTCCTGGACACCCAGGTACAGGTCGGTGACCAGCTCCGTGTCTCCGGCCCGTACGGCGTGTTCACCTTGCGGGACGCCCCGGACACCGACCTGGTGTTCGTCGGCGGCGGGGCCGGCCTGGCCCCGATCTTGTGCCTGCTCCGCTCGATGGCCGAACGCGGCATCGACCGCAAGGCGGTGTTCTACTACGGCGCGCGACGGCGGCAGGACCTCTGCTTCGAACCGGAGCTGCGCGCGCTTGAGCAGGCACTGCCCGGTTTCCGTTACATCCCGGCCCTGTCTGAATCCGATCCGGCTGACGACGAATGGGACGGCGAGACCGGCCTGATCACCGACGTGGTGACCCGGCTCGAAGGCAGCCTGCGCCGCGCGCACGGCTATGTGTGCGGGCCGCCGCCGATGGTGGAGGCCGCCGTGCCCCTGCTCACCGGGCTCGGGGTGCCAGACAAGCACGTCTATTTCGATAAGTTCACGACCACTGGGGAGACCCAATGACAGCTCAAGAACGAAGCGTGCCCACGGTTACCTTCACCGACGCGGAAGCGGGCGCGAAGGTATTCCCGGACTCCGACGCGCGTCGCTTCAACTACTACACCCCGGCCAAGCGCAAGCAGACGCACTACGAGGACGTCACGGTCGAGGTCCAGCCGGACCCGCGGCACTACCTGTCCCAGGGCTGGCTGTACGGGTTCTCCGACGGCCGCGGCGGCTACCCGCTGGACTGGACCGTGCTCAAGGCCTGGGGATCGGACCGGCCAGAGCCCAAGCGCTTCCCCGGTTCCGGCGGCAAGGGCTACGACTGGCCCGCCCACGGCTGGCATGAGTTCCGCGACCCGAACGAGGAGTGGGAACTCACCCTCTACCGCTACAACGCGAACGTGGTGCGGCAGCTCAACCAGAACGTCGACAACGCCAGGCAATCCAAGGCCTTCGAGCAGTGGAACCGGAACTGGGTGCGGTTCGTGGAACGCAACCTCGGCGCCTGGATGCATGTCGACCACGGGCTCGGGCTCTACCTGTACGCCAACGCCAACCGCCGGGCGCCGACCAACATGCACAACAACGCGATCTCGGTGAACAGCATGCACCGGATCAGGTCGGCGCAGGACCTGGCGCTGTACAACCTGACGCTGAGCGAGGAGATCGAGGGCTTCGACGGCACCGCGCACGTCGAGACCTGGAACGCGGACCCGGCCTGGCAGGGCGTGCGCGAGACCGCCGAGCTGCTGACCGGCATCGACGACTGGTGCGAGGCCATCTTCGCCGCGAACGTCGTGTTCGAGCCGCTGGTCGGCGAGCTGTTCCGCAGCCACCTGGTCCAGCAGGCCGCGCCGCGCAACGGCGACTACGTCACGCCGACGATCGTCGGCGCCGAGGAGCACGACTTCGCCGAACGCGACCTGCGGTACACCATCGCGATGTTCGCTCTGCTGACCGCCGACCGCGAGTTCGCCGGGCACAACAAGCCGATCATGCAGCAGTGGCTGTCCACCTGGGTGCCGCGGAGCATCGAAGCGGCCCGCAAGCTGCAGCCGCTGTGGTCGCAGCCCGATTCGAAGCCGCCCCGCTTCGAGGACGGCCTGGACGCCGTCAAGAGTCGCTTCAGCGGCATCGTGACCGACATCGGCCTTTCGGTACCAGAGGAGCTGGCGCAGTGACCGCCATTTCGGAAAGCCCCTTCAAGAGCGACAACACAGCGTCCAACATGTGCGGCTTCACGCTGATGAACAACCAGGTGGGCGATGTCATCGCCCAGGTGATGGCCACCAAGCCCGACGTCACCGTGACGGTGCTGCCGTCCATGATGCGGGTCGACGCGATCCGGCGGATGGACGTCGTCTACGACGAGATCTCCGAGGCGGCCGGCGAGGAGCCCGGCTGGTTCGACGCCGCCGAGTTCGAGGAGAACATGTCCACCCACTACGGCCGGATGATCCACGAGGATGACCGGACGATCATGTTCGCGAACCCCGAGGACGCGGCGGAGTACATCGGCTTCGACCTTGTCGCGCGGTCCTGAGAGGAGCCATCTTGTACGAGCACAACGGCGAGAAGTATTTCGTCGTCGACAGCCACATGCACTACTGGAACGCGGCTCCCGACAACTGGGTGCCGGGCGCCGAGCAGTACGCCAAGGGCTGGATCGAGTGCTTCCACGCGTACCAGGGACTAGGGCCGCCGCAGACGCACTGGACGATCGAGCACTTCCAGAAGTATTCCGAAGACGACCTGATGAAGGACGTGTTCGAGGACGGGCACGTCGACGTCGCGGTGTTCCAGCCCACGTACCTGATGGAGTGGTACAAGGAGGGCTTCAACACCACCGAGCGGAATGCGGCGCTCGGCGAGAAGCACCCGGGCAAGTTCATCGCGAACACCCGGTTCGACCCGCGCGACGGCGACGACGGGCTCAAGGAACTGGCCCGGAACGTGGAGCGCTACGGGTCGCGCGGGGTCAAGCTGTACACCGCCGAGTGGAACAACGGCTCGCGCGGCTACAAGCTGAGCGACCCGGCGGCGTACCGGTACCTGGCCGCGGCGCAGGACCTGGGCATCAAGAACGTCCACGTGCACAAGGGCCCGACGATCTGGCCGCTGGACAAGGACGCGTTCGACGTGTCCGACGTCGACCACGCCGCGACCGACTTCCCCGAGCTCAACTTCATCGTCGAGCACGTGGGGCTGCCGCGGATCGAGGACTTCTGCTTCATGGCGACGCAGGAGCCCAACGTGTACGCCGGCCTGTCGGTGGTCATCGGCGGGCTCATGTACGCACGGCCGAAGTTCTTCGCCAAGGTCATCGGCGAGCTGCTGTTCTGGGTCGGCGAAGACAAGATGACGTTCGGCAGTGACTACGGCATCTGGGAACCGAAGTGGCAGATCGAGGGGTTCGTCGACTGGGATTACCCGGACCGCGAGGAATACTCCGACTACCCCGCGGTGACCACCGCGACCAAGAAAAAGATCCTCGGGCTGAACGCGGCCCGGCTGTACGGCATCGAGGTGCCAGCGGAGTGCCAGCTGCCTGCCGCGGCGGGCACCCCGGCAGCCAAGGACGACGCCCAGCTGGTCACTGGGGCATGACCACGACGACGGATGTGGCGAGCGCCGCCTGGCTGGCGCTCGCCACCGTGCGCGACCCGGAGCTGAACGAGCCGATCACCTCACTCGGCTTCGTCGCGTCGTGCTCCGTGTCCGACGACGTTCCCGACCAGGTTCCTGACGAGGTTCCTGACGAGGTTCCTGACGAGGTTTCCGGTGGCGGCGCGGTGCGGGTGCGACTGCGGCTTCCCACCTATTTCTGCGCGCCCAACTTCGCGTTTCTCATGGTGGCGGATGCGTACGACGCGGTCAGCGCGGTGCCTGGCGTGCTGACGGTAGAGGTCGTGCTCGAGGATCACTTCGCGTCGGACGCGATCAACGAGGGAGTCGCGGCGCGGGCCGGCTTCGTCCGGTCGTTCCCCGGACAGGCGCGGTCCGAACTCGACGCGCTGCGGGTTTCCTTCTTGCGCAAGGCGGTCATGGCGGGAACGGACCAGGTATGCCGGTCGCTGGCCGGCGCGCTGGCGACGATGACGCTGGGCGACGCGCCGCCGTCACCGCAACGGGAGCGGCTGCGCCAGCGGCGCGCCGAACTCGGCCTGCCCTCCGGCGACGGCGATCCGCTGGTGATCGACCCGGTCACCGGGGCCGGGGTCGTACCGGACGCGCTGCCGCTGCATCTGCGCAAGGCGCGGATCACCCGGGTCGGCGTCGACGCGAACACCAGCATCTGCTCCGGGATGCTCCGGCACAGGTACCCATCAGCTAAGTCGATGGAGGAGGCCAAGTGAAGGCTGTACGGCTGCACGCTTTCCACAGTCAGCCGGTGATCGACGACGTGCCCGAGCCGGCGATCAGCGGGCCGCTCGACGTGATCGTGAAGATAGGCGGCGCCGGAGTGTGCCGCACCGACCTGCACATCATCGAAGGCCAGTGGGACGAGCGCATGCACACCCCGCTGCCGTACATCCTCGGCCACGAGAACGCGGGCTGGGTGCATCAGGTCGGGCCCGCGGTGACCAACCTGGCCGTCGGCGACACGGTCATCTTGCACCCGACGCCCACCTGCGGGCTGTGCCGGGCGTGCCGGGCCGGCGACGACATGCACTGCGTGGCCAGCACGTTCCCCGGGTTGTCCACCGACGGCGGGATGGCCGAGTACCTGCGCACCTCGGCCCGCGCCTGCGTGAAGCTTCTTCCGGACACCAAGCCGGCCGAGGTGGCGGCGCTGGCGGACGCCGGCATCACCGCCTATCACGCGGTGCGCAAGGCGATCCCGCTGCTGTACCCGGGCACCACGGCAGTGGTGATCGGGGCCGGCGGCCTCGGCCACATCGGCGTGCAGTGCCTGGCCGCGCTGACCGCCACCACGATCGTCGTGGTGGACCGCAACCCGGACGCGCTGAAGCTGGCCGAACAGCTCGGCGCGACGCACACCGTGCTGGCCGACGGGTCGCAGCGCGCCGCGATAGCGGACCTCACCGGCGGGCTAGGCGCGCAGGTGGTGCTCGACTTCGTCGCCGAGCGGGGCGCCGAGATGGACGGCTGGGAGATGACCGCCGCTGGCGGCTCGTACTTCGTCATCGGCTACGGCGGCGAACTGCGCATCCCGACCCTGGACATCATCTCCACCGAACGCAACATCATCGGCAACATCGTCGGCACCTACAACGACCTCGCCGAGCTGATGGCGCTCGCCCAGGCTGGCCGGGTCACGCTGCACACCAGGACCTATCCGCTGGACTCGGCGGCCGACGCGTTGGCCGACCTCGACGCCGGCCGGGTGCGCGGCCGGGCAATTCTCGTTCCCTGAATCTTCGGAGGCTCGCATGGCAAAAGAACTGCGCTTCGGCGCCGACGCGCGCGGGCTGCTGCTGGCCGGCGTCGACCAGCTCGCGGAAGCGGTGAAGTCCACGCTCGGCCCCAAGGGCCGCAACGTCATCCTGGAGAAGATCACCGGCTCCCCCGTGGTGACCAACGACGGCGTCACGATCGCGCGCGAGATCCACCTGAAGAACCAGTTCGAGAACATGGGCGCGCAACTGGTCAAGGAAGCCGCCATCAAGACCAACGACGTGGTCGGCGACGGCACCACGACCGCCACCGTGATCGCCCAGGCGATCGTCCGCGAGGGCATGGAAGCCATCGGCAAGGGCGCCAACCCGGTGCTGGTCAAGCGCGGCATCGACGTCGCCGTCGGCCGGCTGGTGGCCCATCTGCAGACGGTGGCGCACCCGGTCGCCTCTGAGGAGGACTACCGGCGGGTGGCCTCGATCTCGGCGAACGACGACGAGGCCGTCGGCGCGGTCATCGCCAGGGCGCTGCACACCGTCGGCGACAGCGGCATCGTGACCGTCGACGACGCGCCGGTGCCGGGGATGTACGTGAGCTTTGTCGAGGGATTCGAGTTCGACAACGGTTACATGTCCCCGTACATGGTGACCAGCCCGGCCACCTTGGAAGCGGTCGTCGAGGACCCGTACCTGCTGCTGTGCGCGGAGAAGATCACCAAGGTGCAGCAGCTGATGCCGCTGCTCGACAAGGTGATGCGGGCACCGCGGCCGCTGGTCATCATCGCCGAGTCGATCGAGGGCACCGCCCTGTCCATGCTCGTGCACAACCACGTCAACGGGATCTTCCAGTGCGTGGCGGTGCGCGCACCCGGGTTCGGCGATCGCAGGCTGCACAAGCTGGAGGACATCGCGACGCTGACCGGCGGCACGGTGCTGAGCAGGCACTCCGGGTCGTCGCTCGAGACGATCACGGTCGACCAGCTCGGCCGGGCCGCGCAGGTCCGGGTCACCGCCGACCGCACCGCGATCATCGGCGGGGCCGGCGGCGCGGACGCCATCGAGTTCCGGCTCGGGCAGCTCCGTGCCGAACTCGACCGGGCCACCATGGCCATGGACGAGGACGTGCTGACCGAACGCATCGGCGCGCTGTCCGGCAAGGTAGCGGTGATCGGCGTCGGCGCGGCGACCAGCGCCGAGCTTCGCGAGCTCAGGCACCGGGTCGAGGACGCGCTGTCCGCGACCAGGGCCGCCATGGCCGAGGGCATCGTGGCCGGCGGCGGCGCCGCTCTGCTGCACGCGGCCAGTGCGCTCGACGACCTGACCGTGACCGACGACTACGCCACCGGCGTGGCCATCGTGCGCAGCGCGCTGAGCGAACCCGCGTACCTGATCGCGGCCAACGCCGGCTACGCCGGGGCGGAGATCGTGGCCAGGACCAGCACCATGGGTCCCGACGACGGGTTCGACGCGCTGATCGGCCGGCACGGGAACATGCTCGAGATGGGCGTCGTGGACCCGCTCCGCGTCGTCCGTTCCGCGCTGCAGAACGGCGCCTCGGTGGCCGGCCTGCTACTCACGACGAACACGCTGGTCGCCGAGGAACAGACGCCGTGGGGCGGCAGCGCCGCGCTGATGACCGAGTTCGGCTCGCTGGACGAGGGCCTGCACCAGCCGTCACCGGACTCCAGCACGCCACAGTCCCTGGGCCTTGGCCCATCAGTTGGCTGATACTCAACTAATTGCCTCGGCGCAGCTGGTCTTGTCCGGTGAGCGCCGGGGCGTCAGGGCCGTGCTGCCCTTTCTCGGCCCGGCCTTCATCGCCGCTGTCGCCTACGTCGATCCTGGCAACTTCGCCACGAACATGGCGGCGGGCTCGCAGTTCGGCTACGCGCTGCTCTGGGTGGTGCTCGCGGCCAACCTGCTGGCGATGCTCGTCCAGACACTCAGCGCCAAGCTCGGCATCGTGACCGGGCGCAGCCTGCCCGAGGTGTGCCGGGACGAGTTCCCTTCGCGGGTGGTGCTGCTGCTGTGGTTGCAGGCCGAGGCCGTGGCGATGGCGACCGACCTGGCGGAGTTCGTCGGCGCCGCGCTCGGCCTGCACCTGGTGTTCGGCCTGTCGCTGTGGGCTTGCGCCATCATCACCGGGCTGGCCGCGTTCGCCATCCTCGGCATGCAGGTGCGCGGGTTCCGCAGGCTGGAGGCGACGATCACCGCGATGGTGGCGGTGATCGTGCTGGCGTTCGGCCTGGAAGTGCTGCGCGGTAAGCCCGTCGCCGGGCAGGTTGCGCACGGTCTGTTCGTGCCCGTCCTGCCGGGCGGCGGTTCGGCGCTGCTCGCGGTCAGCATCGTCGGCGCCACCGTGATGCCGCACGTCATCTACCTGCACTCCTCGCTCACGCAGAACCGCATCGTCGGCAGGGACGACGGCGAGAAGCGCAAGATCTTCCGTTTCGAGATCGTGGACATCGCGATCGCGATGGGCCTGGCCGGCGTGGTCAACCTGGCCATGCTGGCGCTGGCCGCCGTCGTCTTCCACGCCCGCGGCCTGACCGGCGCGGGCAACGACCTGGGGCGGGTCTACACCGGGCTGAATCAGTTCCTCGGCGCGCACAGCGGCACGGTGTTCGGCATCGCGCTGCTCGCCTCCGGCATCGCCTCGTCCTGCGTGGGCACGATGTCCGGGCAGATCGTCATGCAGGGATTCATCCACCGCCAGATCCCCGTCTTCGCCCGCCGCGCGATCACGATGATCCCGGCCCTGGTGGTGATCGGCATCGGCTTCAGCCCCACCAGGGCGCTGGTGCTCAGCCAGGTGTTCCTGTCCCTCGGCATCCCGTTCGCGCTGATCCCGCTGGTGATCTTCACCAGCAGGCGGAAGGTGATGGGGACGCTCGTGAACGGCTACCCGATGATCGCGGCCGCGGCGGCGATCACCGCGCTGATCGTGGGCCTCAACCTATATCTCCTCGTCACGGCCTAGCGTTGCCGATAAGGCGCCCTGCCCTCAGTGACGGCTCGGCGCCCCGCAGAGACCGCCGGGACATGTCGCGCCG
>DASXDG010000027.1:0-4091 GCA_036490795.1 Streptosporangiaceae bacterium | reverse complement strand
GTGATGGCTGGTGATCAGGAGTCCGGTGTGGACGAGTCCGCGGTGAGCGCGGCGCTGGTGGGGTTTGTGTCGGGGCGTCTGGGGGCTTCGGTGGCGGTGGATCAGGATCTGTTCCGGTCCGGGCTGGCGTCGTCGATGTTCGCGATGCAGTTGGTGGTGCATCTGGAGGAGACGTACGGGATCGCGATTACCGGTGCGGACCTGACGCTGGATAACTTCCGTACGGTGCAGGCGATGTCCGCGCTGGTCACCCGCCTGCAGCCCGCTCTGGCTGAAGCGGATGGCTAACCTGCCCGCCCGCGAGGCAGGTGGGCCCGGCCAGAGTGAGTACAGCCAGGATAGGCACAGCCAGGATAGGCACAGCCAGGGATGGCGAGTCTTTTCCAGGCTGCTCCGCACCTCCATGCGACCGTACTCCTGGCAGGTCGCCCTGGTCCTGGTCCTGCTGACGCTTGAATCCGCGGGGAACCTGTACCTGCCGTACCTCAACGCCGACATCATCAACAACGGCGTCGTGCAAGGAAACGTGGACTACATATGGCGTGTCGGCGGGATCATGGTCGGCATCGTGTTCGCGCTGGGCGCCATCGCCGTCGTGGTGACGTACCGCGCCGCACGGATCTCGATGCGGACCGGCGCCGACCTGCGCGCCGCGATCTACCGGCGGGTGCAGGGCTTTTCCGCCGCGGAGATGAACCGGTTCGGCATCCCGTCACTGATCACCCGCAACGTCAACGACGTCCAGCAGGTCCAGATCTTCGTGACGATGACATTCAGCCTGCTCTTCATGGCCGTCATCATGAGCATTGGTTCCATCGGCATGGCGATCTGGGAGAGCGCGCCGCTGTCCCTGCTCCTTGCCGTGGCGCTGCCGGTGATGGCCCTGGTCGTGGGCGTGCTGATGGTCATCCTGGTGCCGATGGCCCGCGCCGTGCAGGTACGGACCGACAACCTCAACCAGCTTCTGCGCGAGCAGATCACTGGCGTCCGGGTCATCCGCGCGTTCTTGCGCGAGCGCTCGGAGCGAGAGCGTTTCCGTGAGGCCAACGCCGGGATATCCAAGATCATGCTGCGCGGAACCAGGATCCTGGCCCTGGCCGTGCCGGTTCTGCTCGGCATCGCCAACTTGTCCAGCGTGGGCGTCATCTGGTTCGGCGGCCGGTTCGTCAGCGAGGGTTCGATGCCGATCGGCACGCTGACCGCCTTCTTGATCTACATCGTGCAGATCCTGGTCTACTCCATGATCGCCGTGTCGGTGATCATGCTGATCCCGCGGGCAGTAGCGAGCGCGGAGCGGATCTCGCAGGTCATCAACACCGATCCGGCCATCACCGACCCGGCGGAACCGCTCGTGCCGGCCGAGCCCGCGGGCACCGTCGAGTTCCGCCACGTCAGCTTCGGATACCCGGGCAGCGAACGCCCGGTGCTCAACGACCTGACCTTCACGCTCCGCCCCGGCCAGACCACCGCGATCATCGGCGGCACGGGCAGCGGGAAGACCACCCTGCTCAACCTCATTCCCCGGTTCTTCGAGACGGCCGATGGCATGGTGCTGATCGACGGAGTCAACGTGCGCGAGCAGGCCGTGGAGCAGCTCTGGTCCTCGCTCGGGCTGGTCCCGCAGACGGCGTTCCTTTTCGCCGGCACCGTGGGCAGCAACTTGCGGTTCGGTATGCCCGAGGCCAGCGACGAGCAGTTGTGGCGGGCGCTGGACGTGGCCCAAGCGCTGGACTTCGTGGCCAGCATGCCCGGGCAGCTCGACGCGCCGGTCGACCAGGGCGGCACGAACGTCTCCGGCGGCCAGCGCCAGCGGCTGTCCATCGCGCGGGCGCTGGTCAGGCGACCGCGGGTGTACTTGTTCGACGACTGTTTCTCCGCGCTGGACGCCGGAACGGACGCGCGGCTGCGCGGCGCGCTGCGGGACGAGGTGACCGATGCCACGGTCGTCATCGCCGCGCAGCGGGCCAGCACGATCATGCACGCCGAACAGATCATCGTCCTGGACGCGGGCAGCATCGCCGGGATCGGGACGCACGAGCAACTGCTCGCTGACTGCGTGCCCTATCAGGAGATCATCGCATCCCAGCTCGGCGAGGCAGCGACGGTATGAGCGGCAACAGTATGAGCGGCAAAGAGACCGGTAATCCGACCCGGCTGGGGCACCTGCTGAACGGCGAGCGGGCCAAGCTGATCCTCGTCACCGTGCTCGGCACGATCTCGGTCGGCCTGGTCGTCGCGGGTCCGCAACTGCTGGGAAACGCCACCAACATCTTGTTCAACGGCGTCGTCAGCAAGCAGCTGCCGGCCCACGAGACCAAGGCGCAAGTGATCGCCGGCCTGCGCACGCACGGTCAGGGTCATCTGGCCAACGTCCTCTCCGCGATGGACCTCCATCCGGGGTTCGGCGTGAACTTCACCCACCTCGGTCAGGTACTCGGCCTGGCCGCGCTGGCCTACATCTTCAGCACCGTATTCAGCTGGAATCAGGGCTTCGTCATGTCTGGCGTGGCGGTCCGCGTCGTTTACCGCCTGCGCCAGGCCGTCGCCGCCAAGCTGAACCGGCTGCCACTGCAGTTCTTCGACAGCCACCCGCACGGCGACATCCTCAGCCGGGTCAGCAATGACATCGACAACATCTTCACCACCCTCCAGGAGGGCGTCGGCCAGCTGCTGATCTCGGTGCTCAGCGTCTTCGGGATGCTGGGCATGATGTTCTGGATCTCACCGCTGCTCGCCGCGATATCCCTGGTCACGATCCCGGTGGCCATCGTGGTGACCGGCCTGATCGCACGCCGGTCCAAGGCGCGGTTCACCGCGCAATGGGAGCAGACCGGCCAGCTGAACGGCCTGGTCGAGGAGACGCATACCGGGCACTCGCTGGTGCAGGCCTTCGGCCAGCGCGAGCGGATGATCTCAGAATTCGACAGTCAGAACGAACGGCTGTATCAGGCGAGCTTCCGTGCTCAGTTCCTGTCCGGCGTCATCTTGCCCGCCATCCAGTTCACCAACAACCTGAATTACGTGGTCATCGCGGCCGTCGGCGGCTACCAGGTGGCAACCGGCGTGATCACGCTCGGCGCCGTGACGGCGTTCATCCAGTACTCGCGGCGGTTCGCGATGCCGATCGCCCAGATCGCCGGCCAGATGAGCGTCCTTCAGTCCGGGCTGGCCTCAGCCGCGCGCGTCTTCGAGTTCCTCAACGCGCCCGAGGAAGCGGTCATCGCCGAGGCGGAGCTTGCTATCGAGACGGGCCTGGCTGCCGAGGCGGGGCTGGCTGCCGAGACGGGCCTGGCTGCCGAGGCGGGGCTGGCTGCTTCCAACGGGCATGTCGCCGGGAGCCGGGTGCAGCTGAAGAACGTGTGCTTCCGCTACGACCCGGAACGGCCGCTGATCGATGACTTCACGCTCGAGGCCGAGCCGGGTCAGACGGTCGCGATCGTCGGACCGACCGGCGCGGGCAAGACCACGATCGTCAATTTGCTCATGCGCTTCTACGAAGTCGACAGCGGGCAGATCCTGCTGGACGGCACCGACTACCGCGATCTCGGGCGCGATGAGGTACGCCGCTGCTTCGGCATGGTGCTGCAAGACACCTGGCTGTTCGGCGGAACGATCCGCGACAACATCGGCTACGGCAAGGAGGGCGCGACCGATGAGGAGATCATCGCCGCGGCCCGCGCGGCGTATGTCGACGACTTCGTCCGGACGCTGCCCGACGGGTACGACACCGTCCTCGACGGCGACGCGGCCAGCATTTCCGCTGGGCAGAAGCAGTTGCTCACGATCGCCCGCGCATTCCTCGCCGACCCGGGCATCCTGATCCTGGACGAGGCCACCAGCAACGTGGACACGCGGACTGAGATCTTCATCCAGGACGCGATGGCCAGGCTCCGGCTCGGCCGGACCAGCTTCGTCATCGCGCACCGGCTGTCCACCATCCGCAACGCCGGGACGATCGTCGTGATGGACGAGGGCCGCGTCATCGAACAGGGCCGCCATGACGAACTGCTCAGCCAGCGCGGGCTCTATCACGACCTCTACAACAGTCAGTTCTCCGCCGCTGTCGTCTCATGACCCCAGCACAAGGAGCA
>DASXDG010000026.1:0-1618 GCA_036490795.1 Streptosporangiaceae bacterium | reverse complement strand
AGATCGGCAGCGGCCTGCCGGTGTTCCACCCCAAGGGCGGCACGATCCGCCGGGTGATGGAGGACTACTCGCGGCGGCGGCACGAGCAGGCCGGGTACCAGTTCGTCAACACCCCGCACCTCAGCAAGGCGGAGCTGTTCGAGACCTCGGGCCACCTCGGGTTCTACAAGGACGGCATGTTCCCCCCGATGGAACTCGACGGCGCCGATTATTACGCCAAGCCGATGAACTGCCCGATGCATGTGCTGATCTACGCGTCGCGCGGGCGGTCGTACCGGGAGCTGCCGCTTCGGCTGTTCGAGTTCGGCACCGTGTACCGGTACGAGAAGTCCGGCGTCGTGCACGGCCTGACCAGGGCGCGCGGCTTCACTCAGGACGACTCGCACATCTTCTGCACCCCGGAGCAACTGCCGGAAGAGCTGGCCTCGCTGCTCGACTTCGTGGTCGGGCTGCTGCGCGACTACGGGCTGACTTCGTTTGAGGCCGAGCTTTCGACCAGGCCGGAGAAGTACGTCGGGACCATCGCGGAGTGGGACGCCGCCGAGGCCGCGCTGAAGCACGCGCTGGACAAGTCCGGCCTGCCGTACGTGATCGCCGAGGGCGAGGGCGCGTTCTACGCGCCGAAGATCGACGTGCACGTCAAGGACGCGATCGGGCGGCGCTGGCAGCTGTCCACGCTGCAGGTCGACTTCCAGGAGCCGGGCCGGTTCGGCATCGAGTACCAGGCTGCGGACGGGACGAGGCAGCGGCCGTACATGATCCACCGTGCGCTGTTCGGCTCGATCGAGCGGTTCTTCGGCATCCTGGTCGAGCACTACGCGGGCGCGTTCCCGCCCTGGCTGGCTCCGGTCCAGGTGGTGGGCATCCCGATCACCGATGCGCACGTGGACTACCTGTCCAAGGTCGCCGCGGAACTGCGCGCCGAGGGCATCAGGGTCGAGATCGACGACTCCGACGACCGGATGCAGAAGAAGATCAGGACCGCGCAGCGGCAGAAGGTGCCGTTCATGGTGCTGGCCGGGGATGACGACGTGGCGGCCGGAGCGGTGTCGTTCCGGTTCCGTGACGGGACGCAGAAGAACGGCGTTCCGGTCGCCGAGGCGATCGCGTCGATCGTGACCGCCGTCCGCGAGCGCGTCCAGGTCTGAGCCATGGACCCCGACGCGTTCGAGCGGCTGTGGACTCCGCACCGGATGGCATACATCAAGGGGGAGGGCAAGCCGACCGGGCCAGGCGCCGACGAGGGCTGCCCGTTCTGCCGCGCACCCACGCTGTCCGACGAAGAGGGCCTGATCGTCGCCCGCGGCACGCTGGTGTACGCGGTGCTGAACCTGTACCCGTACAACAGCGGTCACGTGCTCGTCTGCCCGTACCGGCACATCGCGGACTACGGTGACCTGTCCGCCGCCGAGGCGGCCGAGTTCTCCCTGTTCACGCAGCGCTGCCTGGTGGCGCTGCGGGCCGCGTCCGGGCCGCACGGGTTCAACATCGGGATGAACCTCGGCACGGTGGCGGGCGCCGGCATAGCCGCCCACCTGCACCAGCACGTCGTGCCCCGGTGGGGCGGCGACACCAACTTCATGCCGGTCGTCGCCCGCACCCGGGTCCTGCCGCAGCT
>DASXDG010000025.1:0-9626 GCA_036490795.1 Streptosporangiaceae bacterium | reverse complement strand
GCCGGTCCCGGAGACAAGGACCGTCTGCCCGAGCGCGAGCACGTTGTCCGGCAGCCCGGCCGGGACGTCGGGCCAGGTGAAGGACAGGCCGTCGTGGCTGAGCGTGGCGCCCGGAGTGCCCGTTGTCACCGCGAACACGTGCGCGGCGTTCACCAGCGTGTTAACGGTGCCGGAGCGGTTGGGCAGGGTCACGGCGACGACCTGACGGGACGGGTCTACCGGGACCGGAGGTCCAGCCGTTGAGGTATGCGAGCCGGTAGTCCGGTATCCCGTTCTCGTGCCGAACGGCACGATCAACCCGCCAGACCCCGCGGCCGCTGCCATGCTGACACTTCAACACCCGCCGGCCTGCGGAGGGGTTACCCGCTGGCCAGGTCTTGCCACGTCCTGCCGCTGCGCACGCTCGCTGGCTGCTCAGCAACGATGTCGGAACCGGGTCGCGCGTGCTCATCACGGGCCTTGACCAGGATCCAGCGGCGCTCGCCGGTGCGGGTCAGGGCGAATCTGCCGGTGAGCTTGCTGCCGCTCAGCAGGACCGATAGATGGCCAGGCTCATCACGGATGACCTCAGCGGCGCCCTCATCCCAGATGATCACCGCACCCGTGCCGCGTGCCTGCCCGGCCCGGCGTCCCTCATAGTCACCCGCGGACAGGGAATGGTCCTCGACCGGCACAGCCAGCCGCCGGACACCAGGATCGAGCGAGGGCCCTTTGGGAACCGCCCACGACCGCAGCACATCGCCGATCCGGATCCGGAGATCGAAATGCAGCGTCGTCGCGTCGTGAAGCTGCACCACAAAACGCGACGCCGTCACGACCCGATCCTAAGGGTTAGCCCGGTAACAAGACGTCCTGCGGGGCCCGCCGCGCCGCCGCCGTTACGGTAACGCGGTACTCATGTCCAACGCGGTGATTAATGCTGCTGTGAGCAGCCTTTTCTTCCGTACTGGACATAATTACCGCGCTGATCACCCCGCCAGCCCCGCAGAACGGCACCAGCAGGGCGACGTAACCGAACCGCGCGCGGAACGAGGGCCGGAACGGGTACAACGTGCTCAGCACATGCCCCTCGTCCCGCATCTGGTGCTGAGCCGGCGGATCTGTGCGCGCTAATCGCTCCCGCCGCGCAGCTGCGCCTTGACCTCGGCTTTCAGTACCTTGCCGACTTTGGACCTGGGCAGGTCCGCCCAGACCTGGACCTGCTTGGGCGCCTTGACGCTGCCGAGCCGCTCCTTCACGAACGCCCGCACCTCGTCCGAGGTCACAGCCTGCCCAGAACGCAACTGCACCACCGCCGTCACCCGCTCGCCCCACTTCTCGTCGGGCAGACCGATGACCGCACAGTCCTGCACCGCGGGATGCGTCAGCAGCACCTGCTCGACCTCGGCGGAGTAGACGTTGAACCCGCCGGTGATGATCATGTCCTTGGCCCGGTCGACGATGAACAGGTAGTTGTCGTCGTCCAGGTAGCCGATGTCACCCGTGTGATGCCAGCCGTGCCGGCTGGCGTCTGCCGACGCGTCGGGGTTCTTGTAGTAACCCGCCATCACCAGCGGCCCGCGCACCACGATCTCGCCGCGCTGGCCGGTGCCGCGCAGCCGCCCGTCGTCGTCCATGATCGCGACCTGGGTGAGCGGTGTGGGCCGCCCCGCCGACGCCAGTCGTGCGCGCGCCACTGTGCCGTCCGGCAGGAAGTGTTCCTTCGGCGCCATCGTGGAGATCATCATTGGCGCCTCGCTCTGCCCGAATAGCTGCGCCATCACCGGCCCGATCCGCTCCAGCGCCTGCTCAAGCCGTGCGGCCGACATGGGCGCCGCCCCGTACCACAGGCACTCAAGCGAGCCCAGGTCCGTCACCGGCAGGTCGTGCTGATCGAGCAGCATGTAGATCAGCGTGGGCGGCAGGAACGAGTGCGTGATCCGGTGCCGCGCGACCAGCGCGAGGAATTCGGCCAGGTCCGGCTTTGGCATGATCACGATCTCGCCGCCCAGCGTCATGACCGGGAAGCACAGCACGCCGGCCGCGTGGGTCAGCGGCGCCAGCGCCAGGTACCGCGGCCGGGCGGCGAACGGGTAGCTCATCAGCGTCAGCGCGGACATCGTCTCGATGTTGTGCCCGGTCAGCATCACGCCTTTCGGGCGACCCGTGGTGCCGCCGGTGCCGACCAGCATCACCAGGTCGGAGACTGGCTCGGCCTGGCACGGTTCATCGTCTAGGCCGTCGAGCCACCCGGGGAACTCCACCGCCTGCGGGGAAGCAGCGTCCAGGCAGACGAGCGTTGTCAGTTTTGATAGTTCAGGAGCGATCTTCGTGACCAGCGGTGCGAAGGCGGCCTGGAAGATCAGGCACTTGCAGTCGAAGAAGTCCAGCAGTTCGCGGTTCTCCGCGGCCTCGTTGCGCGGGTTGACCGGGCACCACACCGCGCCCGCCCGCGCGATGCCGAATACGCACGCGAACGCCACCGGGTCGTTCGCGGACAAGATCGCCACCGTGTCGCCGGGGTGGATCCCCGACCGGTCCAGCGCCCGGGCGACACGGTAGGACAGCCGCTGGACAGCGCCATAGGTCAAGCTGTCCGAACCGGTCATGGTCAGGCACGGCGCGTCCGGGCCGAGCGAGGCGCCCTTGTCGAGGAAGTCGGTCAGCCGCACGGGGCGCCTAGTGCCGCACGGTGAGGGTCGGCTCCATCACCAGTCCGAAGCTGCGCAGCACGCCGAGCAGCTCGCGGTGCCCGAACGCCTGGCAGCCGGACGCGAAGCCGGCCCGCCGTGGCGGCTGCTGGAGCAGCGAGTACGCGGCGTACGCCTGCAGCAGCCCGGTCTGCTTGTAGTTCGAGTTGCCGTGGATGACGCAGTGCGCCCGCCCCAGCGGTCCGGACGCGTGCACGGAGTCCATCGAGGTGTTGATCCGAGTGTTCTCCCGCGGCGGCATCTGGCTCATCACCGCGGCCGCCTGCTCGGTCAGCACCCGGTACTGCTCCGCCTGGGGCAGATCCTTGACCTGGCCGAGGACGGCCGCGACGATCTGCGGCACGCCCTGCATGAGGGCGCGGTCGAAGACGCCGCCCAGCACCTTCACGTTGGCTACCCGCGGGTCGCGCTTGAACCAGACCGGGTGCGACGTGCCGCCCCACGGCAGCGCGAGCCCGGTCTCGTGCTGACCGGGCACCACCACGTCGTGCAGGCCGCCGTCCGCGGGCCATTCCACGTACGAATTCTGCTCGAGGTAGTACGCCTTGGCCAGGCACGCGTTCACCAGGATCGTGCGGGTCGAGGCAACCGTCGGCATTCCTTTCCAGAACACCAGGATGTCGAGCGTGTCCAGACCCGGTGTCTCCAGGCAGATGCTGGCGGCGATCTCACCGGTCGTGTACATCTGCGCGATCCCGGGGGACAGCAGCAGGCCCTTGCCCGCCATCCGGGCGCCGTAGTTCTCGTCGCAGTCGATCAGCCAGTCCTGCTCGCCGGTCGTGTCCAGGTAGTGGCAGCCGGCTTCGATGCAGGCTTCGACGACCGCGCCGCCGTACTGGGCGAACGGCCCGACCGTGTTGCAGACGACGCTCGCGCCGGAGAACAGGTCGGTCAGCGGCCCGACCTCGTGCGCGACCTCGACGATCTCGTGCTCCACGGTGCCGATGCCGGGCACCCGGTCAAGCGCCTCCTGGATGCGGGTCTTGTCCCGTCCCGCGGCGATGAAGGGAAGGTTGTACTCCCGCAGATATTCGCAGATCAGGCGTCCGGTGTAGCCGGAGGCGCCGTAAACGACGACAGGCTTGGCCATAGCTGGACCTCACATTCCCATTCCGCCGTCGACGGGCAATCCGGCGCCGGTGATGAAGCGTGCCGCGTCGGAGGCCAGGAACACGACGGCGTCCGCCATGTCCGCCACCTCGCCGAGCCGGCCGCTGGGGGTGAGCCCGACGACGGTGCCGACGGCCTCTTCCACGCTCGAGAACAGCCCGAGCCGGACCACGTCCTGCGCGAGCTGGTTACCCATCTCGGTCGGTACCAGCCCCGGGTAGATGCAGTTGACCCGCACGCCGTAGCCGAGCTTGCCCGATTCCATGGCCGCGACCCGGCTCAGCCGGTCGACGGCGGACTTCGTCGCGGAGTACCCGGCGATGCCGGGGAAGGCGATCGTCGCGGCGACCGACGAGATGTTGACCACCGCGCCGCCTTGCCCGGCCGGGCCGCCGGGCCGCATCGCCCTGAACGCGTGCTTGAGGCCGAGCCCGGTACCGAGCACGTTGACGTCCAGCATCCGCCGCACGTCGTCCGGCGACAGGTCGACGACCAGGCCGGAGATCTCGACGCCCGCGTTGTTGACGAGGATGTCGAGCCCGCCTAGCTCGCTGATCGTCGTGGAGACGGCCTGGTCCCAGCTCGCGTCGTCGGTGACGTCGAGCGTGGTGAAGCCGCATCCGTCGATGGCGTCGGCCGTGGCCTTGCCGAGGTCCTCCCGCACGTCGCCGATCATCACGGCCGCTCCGGCGCGGGCGAGCGCCTCGGCCATCCCGGCACCCAGTCCTCGCGCTCCACCGGTGACCAGTGCCTTGCGTCCAGTCAGGTCGTACCCAGCCATGAGGCATCTCCTCCCTTGCGACGTAGGTCACAGCGTAACGCCATTCTCTGGACAGTCGTCAAGACTTTCCTTGACAATTGTCAAGGATTCGATCGGGTCGATATACAGTGGTTCCGTGACCGACGTGGCCGAGACGAACCGTGAGCGGGTCTCGCGCCGGCAGGTGGACAAGTTCGCCGAACGGCGGGCTCAGCTCGCCGATGCCGCGCTGCAGACCCTCGCCGAACTCGGGTACGCCAGGACCAGCCTGCGCGAGATCGCGCAAAACTCCCAGTTCTCCCACGGCGTGCTGCACTACTACTTCACCGACAAGGAAGACCTGCTCATCCACTGCGTCCGCCGGTACGAGGCCGCGTGCGTCACCCGGTATGACGAGATCGTCGCCGCGGCTGGAACCGCTCCGGAGCTCAAGCGGGACTTCAGCGAGGCGATGGCGCAGACGCTCCGCGCGGACGCGCCGATGCACCGGCTGTGGTACGACCTGCGCAATCAGAGCCTGTTCGAGGAGTCGTTCCGCGCCGACGTGCTGGAGATCGACCAGCGTCGCGAGGAAATGATCTGGCACGTGATCAGCCGCTACGCCGAACTAGCGGGTGTCACCCTCAGCGTCACGCCGACCGCCGCGTACGCGATCCTGGACGGCCTGTTCCAGCAGGCGCTGCTGCACCAGCTGGCCGGCCGGGATTCCGCCGCCGATGACCTCCAGGCCAACGCGTCCCGCCTCATGGACACGCTAGCCGCTGTCACCTGAGCTGGCCGTGATCGGGACGAGCTCGAGCTCCGGCCGGCATCCCCCGCAAGGGGCTCGTGGCGCCGCGGCCCCCTTGGGCCATGGAGGCTAGAGTGCCGCGAGCCCCCTCGGGTGGGGGCCTGCGCGCCGCGAGCCCCCTCGGCGGCCCGTCGCCCCCTCGGCGGCCCGTCCCGCGCCCGGCGGCCCGTCGCGCGCCCGGCGGCTCGTCCCGCGCCCGGCGGCCCGTCGCGCGCTTGGCGGCCTGTCACCTGAGCTGGCCGTCTTGCGGTGTTTATGCCCGTGACGTTGATTCCGGCAAGTAGCGACTGTAACGTTCCTTGTGCACAACATTGCCGCACAAAGTCCGGTCTGCCATGAATACTGACAGTAATTGGTCAAGCGACGACAGTGGTGAGGAATCCCGCCTAACCGGGGAGTCGCCACGCCCTCCCGGTTCTTTGGCGACCCAGACACACGACAGCACCCGTGCGCTGCGCGGAAGGCCAGGGGGTCCTGGGTTCAACCCGTTCCCATCCGAACCGGAGGATGGCCATTCGCCGTGGCAGAGGTCGCAGCGGCTGTGGAGCGAATCGGGCACCCAGTGGGACGACCCGGCCGAGATACCGGTACCTGAGCCGAGGTCGGCAGCGGGACGGCGAGACAAGCTGAAGTACCAGGGACGGCATGCGGTTGGCCGCCAGCTGGCCGTACCACTCGGCGCCCCGGTGCTGGTGTACGAGGAAGAGGATCAGGACCAGGCGTCCGACGCCCCGCCGGGCAAGCGCCGCGTCGTCACCGTGGTGCTGCCGGGCGCCGTGCTGGTCACGGTCGGCGCGGTGATGATCGCGCTGCTGACCGGGTCCGGGCCTAGCCATGAGACGGCGAGCAACGCCGCGCACAAGGCGGGGACGAAGCCGGCCTCGCCGCGGCCGCCTCGCACCATCGGCATCTATTCCGGGCAGCAGCAGCGCGGCGTGTTCCAGCAGATCGACAGCATCGCCGGCTACGGCGGCACGATCGTCACGACCGGCTCGCAATCCAGCGACGGGCAGGTGCGGCAGCAGTTCTTCGTGTCCGACGACAACGGCGCGAGCTGGCAACTGGCATCGGTCCAGGCGCCAGGCGGCGGCCAGCCGTCGCTCGGCCACGCGGCCACCCTGATTGCCAGGGGACCGAAGGGCTGGCTGGCGGTCGGCCCGCAGGCGATCTGGACCAGCAAGGACGGAACGAGCTGGACGCTGGCGGCGGCACACGGGATAACCGCGGGGCAGGCCGGCGCCCGGGTGCAGGTGCTGACCGGCACCGCGAACGGGTTTCTGGCCGGCGGCACCGCGGGCGACCAGGGCGCGATCTGGATCTCGCGCGACGGGATGAACTGGAAGCAGCTGACGGCGGCGCGACTCGGCCTGGCCCCGGGCGAGACCGTGCGCGACATCTCCGCCGCCGCCGCACGCGGCTCGGACACGGTGATCTCCGGCACCATCGACATCGACGCGACGACGTACGCGGGCGCGTGGCTGAGCACGGACGGTGGCTCGTCATGGACGCGGGTGACGGTGCCCGCCGACCACGGTGCCGCTGACAGCATTGCCGGGCTGGGCTCCGACGCGGCCGGACTGCTCGCGGTCCGGCCCGGCCGTACCGCAGGCGGGGTGGCTTATTCCTCGCAGAACGGCAAGGACTGGCAGTACGCGGGCACGATCGACCCGTCCGGTGGCTGGCGTCCATCGGCGGTCAAGGGCGGCCCCGACGGTTTCGCGGTGACCGGCCAGACGACCGCGGGGGCAGTCGTCGCCTACACCAGCACAGACACCGGTGCCACGTGGACCGCGACCGGGTCGCTCGGCACCGAGCCGGTGCTCAGTCCCGCGGTCGCGGCTGGCGGCACCGTCGTGGCGGCCGGGTCAGCCAACGCCAGCGAAACCAGTCAGCAGGGCGTGCTGCTCGAAGCGACCCCGGCGGGGACCGTGCGGCCGGTGTCGCTGGCGGGAATCCCCGGTGCCGTTGTCCCCGAACTCGCGGTGAACGGAGTCGCGGCAGCCGGGAACGTGCAGGTGGCCGTCGGCAGCGCGGACGGGTACCCGGCGATCTGGCGCAGGCAGGGCGCGGGTTCGTGGATGCTGGAGTCGTCGTCGGCGTTGACCGCGGCGCAGGATCGACTCGGCGCACTGACCGCCGTCACCCGCGGGCCTGACGGGTGGCTGGCGGTAGGCGCGTCCGGCCCCGTCGCGTTCACTTCCGCCGACGGCGTCACCTGGCAGCCCGCGGCCGGGAACATCGCGCCGGACCTCACCGCAGTGTCCGCGGTCGCGGTCGCGGCAGGTCCGGGTGGCTACGTCGTCGTCGGCGGAGCCGCCGGTCTGTGGTGGTCGCCCGACCTGACCTCGTGGTTCCGTGCCAGCGGCATGAACGGCGGCCAGGTGCTCGCGGCCGCCTCCGATGCGGATGGTTTCGTGGCGGTCGGCTCGCACGACGGCAAGCCGGCGGTATGGATGACGAGCGACGGGCGATCCTGGACGACGAACGCGTTGCCATTGCCGGCCGGAGCGACGTCCGCCGTGCTCCAGCAGGTCGCGGTCAACGGAAGCCGGCTGGCCGTCCTCGGCCAGGCGACGACGGCCGGCGGTGAGGTGCCGTTCGCCGCGCTCTCTGATGACGGCGGTGCGACGTGGCGCCAGGTGCCATTCCGCTCGCCGGGGCCGGACACGACGTTCACGGCGCTGATCGCCAGTTCACACGGCTTCGCCGCCGTCGGTCAGTACGGAACGCCAGGGCAGGCCTCGCCCGCGGCGTGGACCTCGCCCAGCGGAACGGCATGGTCCCGGACGAAGCTGAGCGGGCTCAACAGCGCCTACCGCATCACCGCGCTCGCCGCGTCGGGCCCGGCGGCGACCGCGGTCGGCTCGATCGCGACCGAGCAGAGCCAGGGTGCGTTCATGGTGGGCGTTCCGGATCGCTAGCGCCGGGCCGAGGCCAGGGACGCGAAGACGACGGTCGAGCTCAGGTAGTGACCGGTGTTGTAGTCGAATGCGCCGCCGCAGGTGATCAGCCGCAGGGCGGCATAACGAGCCGGGCTGTATACGCCGTCCGCGGGGAAACCGGACTTGAGGAATTCGCGGACGCCGGTAACGCGGAACACGGCGGTGACACCGTCCGCGAGCGTCACGTCGATGGTGTTCCCCGGACGCAGCGCGCCGAGCCGGTAAAAGACGGCCGGACCCTGGAGATCATCGACGTGGCCCTCGATGATCGAGGTGCCGATCTGACCGGGCGTCGCCGAGTACTTGTACCACGCCGCGAGGCTGGCGCTCGTCTCGAGCGGCGGCACCTGGATCGCGCCGTCCGCGGTGATCCCCAGATGCAGCAGTCTCGTGTGCACGCCGATGGCGGGGATGTCGACCCGTACCGGTACCGACCGGCGCACATGGCCTCCGCCGGGCAGCGGCACGATGGTGCCGGCCGCCGCGGCGGACGGCTGCGGTGCATGCACCTGAGACATCACCGCGAAGCCCACCAGCGAGATCCCGCCGAGCAGCAGCAGCGTGCCGCCGATTCCGGCGACGCGCGCCCTGGGACTCGCCCGCACGCGGGCTGGCGGCGCGGCGTGCCCGTCCTGCGGCCATGACACAACCACGCGGAACCCGGCAATGTGCCGCCACTTCGCGTCGCGCAACGGGGGCCGACCCTTCCGCCCGTATTCTCACTTGTTAGTGACATCATTCCCCTTAGCGGGGATGCGTATCGATTCTGGAGGCAGTCACGGTTCACGATTGCGCGGCCGGGTACCTCAAAAGCGTGCGTACCCCCCGTGCGTTCCTTATCGCGGTCGGCTTTGGCGCCATGGTCGTCCTGGGTTCTGTCTCGGTGTCCGGCTGCTCGTCGCCGACGCAGCCCTTGTCGTCGGCGACGACGTTCCTTCCCACGGCGAGCGGCTCTATCTCGGCGACAGCAACAGCGAGCGGTGACAGCTCGGCCACGGCCACGGCCACGGCCTCGGCCACCCCGACTCGGTCAGCGACCGCGGCGACGAGTCCGACCCCGAGGGCGACGGTGACGCGATCGCCGAAACCGAAGCCGACGCGGACGCCGAGGGCGACGGTCGCGTCGTCACCCACCCCTGTCATCACGGCCGCGCCGGAAACCGGAGGCGGTGGCACCGCCGGACTCCAGGACGGCGGGCTCTTCGCGCTCGGCGGGGCGGCGATACTGGCCGGCGCTGGGAGCCTCGGCTACCGGCGAAGGCTGGCAAGGAAGCGCTGATCATAACTAACGGTGGTGCTTGACCCGGTCCCGGATCAGTCATGGTGCTGCGGGC
>DASXDG010000024.1:0-26115 GCA_036490795.1 Streptosporangiaceae bacterium | reverse complement strand
GCCGGACAAAACGGATGTCCCGCTCCTCCAGCGTGCGCAGCACGAATTCTTCCTGCCTGTCCACGGCTCTAACCTTAGGGTTCGCGGGCCGCTGCCGTGCACCTGGGGAGGGATGAGGCAACATTGATCAATGCCGACCGGGTGCAAGGACGTTGTCAATGGTCAAGGAGACCGGCTACGCGGTCGCTCGCACGGCTAGGGCGAGTCAGGTCACTCGGCCCTGATCCCGGAGACGCGCTGGACATGCGTCCTGCCCGACCTGGTGATCTTCAAGGACCCCGGCAAAATACCCCGGCTCCAGTCGGAGATACCTGCCGAACATGTGCTGCTGGCCACGGAGGTCACATCCAGGGACAGCGAGCGTGTGGACCGCGAGGTAAAGCCGGACGCGTGCGCGAAAGCGGGAATCCCGCTTTACCTATTGGTAGACAGGTTCACCAAGCCAGTCTCCCTCACCCTGCTCTCGGTCCCTGGCGAGAACGGGTACACGAGGAAGGAAACCGTCCCGGGCGGACCGGGCGGAGGCAAGCTGCACATCCCCGCGCCGTTCGATGTCACGCTCGGCACCAGCACGCTGCCGATGCCCTAGATGACCGGGTTAAGGCGGGTCGTAGGCTTGACTCGTGACTACGCTGCGGATCGCGATGGCCCAGGTCAACGCCACGGTTGGCGACCTGGATGGTAACGCTGAGCTGATCGTCGAGTGGACGCGCAGGGCATCCGCCCAGGGTGCGCGGGTGGTGGTGTTCCCGGAGATGATGCTGACCGGGTATCCCGTGGAAGACCTGGCGTTGCGCAAGTCGTTCGTGGACGCGTCGGTCCAGACGCTGCACGCGGTCGCCGCCCGGCTCGGCGCCGAAGGGCTCGGCGGCATCGCCGTCGTGGCCGGCTACCTGGACCGGCGAGCCGACCTCGCACCGCGGACCGGGCTGCCGGCGGGCGCTCCGCTGGACGCCGCGGCCCTGCTCTACGACGGGCGGGTCGTCATCACCAGCGCGAAGCACCATCTGCCGAACTACGGGGTCTTCGACGAGTTCCGCTACTTCGTACCCGGCAACACGCTGCCGGTGTTCCGGTTGCCGGTCCGCGATGGCGAGTCCGTGGACGTCGCGATAGCGATCTGCGAGGACCTCTGGCAGGAGGGCGGTCCGGTCGCGGTGTGCCGGCGGTCGGGTGCCGGCCTGCTGGTCGTGCCGAACGCATCCCCCTACGAGCGGGGTAAGGACGACGTGCGGCTTGAGCTGTGTGTCCGCCGGGCCAGGGAGGCCAACGCGGTGCTGGCCTACGCGAACCTGATCGGCGGCCAGGACGAGCTGGTCTTCGACGGTGACTCGATCCTGGTCGGTCCCGGCGGTGACCTGCTCGCCCGCGGCCCGCAGTTCGAACAGGCCCTCGTGGTCGCCGACGTCGACCTGCCGCCCGCCCCCGGGCCGGCCCCAGCGGAAACAGCCGTCGACGCCGGCGACGGCACGATGATCACGATCAGGCCGGTCACGCTCCCGGCCCCAGCCCAGGCCGGGGCTGGGGCTGGGGCTGGGGCCGCCCCATCCGACTCAATTGCGCAATTGACCCCGCTAGGGCGTGTCAATCGCGCAATTGACCAGGCTGGCCAGCCCGGCCAGCCCGGCCAGCCTGACGGACCTGACGGACCTGACGGACCGATCTGGCCGCGGCTGTCCGACACCGCGGAGGTGTACGCCGCGCTGGTCACCGGGACGGGTGACTACGTGCGCAAGAACGGCTTCGGGTCGGTGATCCTTGGCCTGTCCGGCGGCATCGACTCAGCGCTCACCGCGACGATCGCGGTCGACGCGATCGGCGCGGGCAACGTGCACGTGGTGCTGATGCCGAGCAGCTACTCCACGGACCACTCCATCTCCGACGCGGAAGACCTGGTCAAGCGGCAGGGCATACACGCGAATACGATCGCGATCAAGTCGATCGTGGACGCGTTCGCCGCCGAGCTCGAGCCCGCGGGCTTCCGGCCAGCCGGACTGCCGGCCGAGAACCTGCAGGCCCGGGTGCGCGGGATGCTGCTCATGGCGCTGTCCAACGCGCACGGGCACCTCGTCCTCACCACCGGCAACAAGAGCGAGCTTGCGACCGGTTATTCGACCCTGTACGGGGACTCGGCGGGCGGGTTCGGGCCGATCAAGGACGTGCTGAAGACGATGGTCTGGGAGCTGTCGCGCTGGCGCAACGCCGAGGCCGAACGCCAGGGCCTGACGCCTCCGATCCCGGAGAACTCAATCACTAAGCCGCCCAGCGCGGAACTGGCTCCGGGCCAGCTCGACACTGATTCGCTGCCGCCCTATGACGTACTCGATAAGCTATTGGATGATTACGTCGAGCAAGATATGGGTGCGGCCGAACTGATTGCGGCAGGCCACGATCCCGCGCTCGTCGAACGGGTTCTGCGGCTGGTGGACCTGGCCGAATATAAGCGGCGCCAATATCCTCCCGGCCCGAAGATTAGCCAGAAGAATTTCGGTCGTGATAGGCGGCTACCTATCACCAGTAAGTGGCGAGAGAAGCGCATTAAGTAATCATTCCGAGCTGGCGGGCGCGCGCGACGGCTTCAGTGCGGTTGCCGGCCCCTAGCTTGGCCAGTACGTGCGTGACGTGTTTCTTGACCGTGTCCAGGGTGATGTAGAGCTGATCGGCGATGCCCTGGTTGGGGCTGCCGGCCGCCAGCAGGGTGAGTACCTCCAGCTCGCGCGCGGTCAGCGGATCGGGCAAACCCGAATCATCACCGAGCAGAATACGCTCGTCGGCGATGAGGCGCAGGTAACCGCGCGGGCGGGCCAGCTCAACCGCCTGCGCCAGGGCGGCCTTCGCTGCCGTGCGGTCCCCGCGGGCCGCCAGCGCCCGTGACCGAACCGCCAGGATCTCGATGAGGCTGCCCGTCCGGCCCTGCTCCACCGCCAGGCCAGACAACCGGTCGAGCAGGCCCAGCGCGCGATCCGGTGACGACTGCTCGATGAGCAGCCTGGCGAGCACCAGGTACTCCTGCTCACTCAGGTACGCCACGGGCCCGTCAGGATCGAGGCCACGGCGGGTCGCCCATCGCTGCGCGAAGGCGATGTCTCCCTGAGCCAGGAGCAGCCGCGCGTACTGGGCCGGGATGGGATTGAGCAGGTCTGCCACCGCCGGGCTCGGCGCGACCCGGTCCGCCTCCTCCATCGCAGCCACCGCGCCCGGCTGGTCGCCTTCGGCTTCCCGGATCCAGGCCAGCGTCACCAGAGCGCTGGCCAGCGGTTCGCGTTCGCTGAGCAGCCGCCCGCGGGCGATAGCCTCGGTGACATAGCGGACAGCGTCGCTCAGCTCGTCCCGCTCGTAGGCGACCTCGGCCATGCCGACGTAACCGTACGCGGCGACCGGTGGCCTCGGCTCCGCCGGATCTTCCGCGATGGCGATGAGCTGGCCATACGTGCGGAACGCCGCGTCGAGGCGACCTTGATCGCGCTGGACTTGGGCGAGGAAACGGCAGCACCGCGCGGCCAGGCTGCTCTCGCCGAACGAGCGCCATCTCAGGACCAGCGCCGCGAATCCTTCTTCGGCTGACGGCAGCTTGCCGCTCAGCCAGTCGGCGAGGGCGAGGTTAAGCTGGTAGACCGATTCCAGCATGGCCTCGCCGTCACGCAGCCTGGACCTGGCCGCCGCCGCGTGCACGGCCATCTGCTCCGGATCCCCACGCAGGTAAGCCAGCCACGAACTGGCGATGGCGAACCCGGCCGCGATGTTCACCAGCATGCTCGACGCGGCTCCCGCCGAGGGCTCGAATCCGGAGCCGGGTTCATCGGGCCCCTCCACGGCCAGCAGCCCCTCGGCGCCCTCGACGTCACCGGACACCAGCGCGGCCAGCGCCCGCGCCAGCCGCAACCTGGGCCGGGCCGGGGTCAGCGCGGGAGGAATCGCGTCCAGCCAGCGCTGGATGGTGGCTCGCTCACCGGTCATGTAGGCGGCGTCGAAGTGCCGCTCGACCAGCCGGGCCGCCTCGTTCGTCTGGCCGGCGGCGAGCGCGTGCGCGATGGCCTGGTCGGCCAAGTCGTGCTCGTCGCACCACGCGGCCGCGGCCCGGTGCAGTTCGGGCACGCGGTCCGGCCGCTCTGCCTGGAGCCGCGCACGGAGCAGCCCGGTGAACAGGTGGTGGTAGCGCCACCAGCCGCGCTCCTCGTCGAGCGGGATCAGGAACAGCCCGGCCCGCTCGACCCGCTCCAGCATCTCCTGCCCCGGGGCTGACCCGCCGGCTGACCCGCCGGCGGGCCGGCCGGCCGACGGCCCGGTCACCGCGTCGCACAGGTCGCCGGAAAGCCGGTCGAGCACGGACGTCTCCAGCAGGAACGCGCGGACGTCTTCGTCCTGCCGGTCGAGCACCTCTTCGGCCAGGTAGTCGAGCACGTAGCGGTTGCTGCCGCTGAAGTCAGCCACGAACCTCACCGCGTCGGCACCGGCCTGCCCGCGCAGCGACAGCGCGGCCAGCCGCAGGCCAGCGGCCCAGCCTTCGGTTCTGGCGGTAAGGGTCGCCACCGCCTCACCCGGCACATCGAGCAGCAGGCCAGCCGCTTCCGCAACGGTGAACCGCAGGTCGGCGGCACGCACCTCGGCGAGCTGACCCCGGGCGCGCAGCCGGGCGAGCGGCAGCGGCGGGTCGCTCCGGCTGACCAGCACGATGCGGAGCACGCCCGGCAGGTGATCAAGCAGGAAGACCAGCGACCTGTGCAGGTCGGACGAGTCGATCACGTGGTAGTCGTCGAGGACGAGCACGACCTCGCCGTCCCGCCCGGCGAGCTCGTTGCTCAGCACGCTGACCAGCTCGGTGGGTGGCGGCGGTGCGGACACGCTGAGCAGCGAGGCGGCTGGCCCGGTGAGGCCGGGCCTGGCCAGGTCGAGCGCGGCCACAGCGTGCCGCCAGAACCGGGCCGGGTCGTTGTCGCCGGGATCCAGCGACAGCCACGCGACCGGCAGTGCTCGGGCTCGCGCCCAGGCGGCGACCAGGGATGTCTTGCCCGACCCGGCCGGCGCGCAGACCAGGGTCACGCCGCGCGCAAGGCCCTCATCCAGGCGCGCGGTCAGCCTCAGCCGTGGCACGAAGCCGGGTTGCGCGCGCGGCACATGCAGCTTCGTCGCCAGCACGCTGGCCGCCAAGGCGAGGTCGGGCATTACCCCATTGTCCCATCCTAAGATTCCACCCCGGATTCCACTTTCGGGTGACGCCGTGACCTGGGCGAACTTCATACCGTTCGGGCATGAATGAGAATTTTCTGGCTACCCGCCGCGGCAAGCTCACGCTGATCTTGCTGTGCTGCGTCGGCTTCATGGACTTCGTCGACGCGTCGATCGTGAACGTGGCGCTGCCCGCGATCCGTCAGGCGCTGCACTTCTCCGACCAGGGCCTGCAGTGGGTGCCGAGCGCCTACCTGCTGACCTACGGCGGCTTCATGCTCCTCGGCGGACGCGCGGCGGACCTGCTCGGCCGCCGCCGGGTCCTGGTCGCGGGCACCGTCGTGATCGGCGTCGCCTCCCTCGTCGGCGGCTTCGCCGGTGATGCCGGCGTGCTGATCGGCGCGCGGCTCGTCCAGGGCTTCGGCGCGGCGCTCATGCTGCCGGCCGCGCTGTCGTTCCTCACCACGTCGTTCAAGGATGGCCGCGAGCGGCACACAGCGCTCAGCGTGTGGGCCGGCGTAGCCGGCCTGTCGTCCGCCGCGGGCGTGCTGTGCGGCGGCCTGCTCACCCAGGGACCCGGCTGGCGCTGGGTGATGTTCGTCAACCCCATCGCCTGCGTGCTGCTGCTCGGCCCCATCTTCTGGCTGCTCAGCGGGGAGCGAGGGCGTGCGAGGGCGGAGAGCTTCGACATTCCCGGAGCCGTGCTGGCGACCGGCGGGATGCTGCTGCTGGTGTTCGCGCTGGTGAAGGCGCCGATTCAGGGCTGGGACTCAGGTCGGACGATCGGCGAGCTGGCCGGGGCGGTCGTTCTCCTTGTCCTGTTCGTCCTGAACGAGACGCGCAGCCGCGAGCCGCTGCTGCCGCTGTCGATCTTCCGGGTTCGCGGGCTGGCCGCGGCCGACGCGACGCAGCTCATCGCGTTCGCCGGCTTCGCGACGATGTTCTTCTTCCTCACCCTCTACATGCAGAACGTCCTGGGCTACTCGCCCATCAAGACCGGACTCGCCTACCTGCCGCTCTGTTTCGCGATCGGCATCGCGGCCGGCGGAGCCGGGCAGTTGCTGTCCCGGGTCGGCACCAGGCCGGTCATCGCCGCCGGCGCGCTGATCGCCGCCGGCGGCGTCTACTGGCTCTCGCGCATCCCGGTGCACGGATCGTTCCGCACCGACCTGCTCCCCGGCATGCTCGTCCTCTCGGTCGGCATCGGCGCCATGTTCGTCGGCGTCTCCACGGCAGGGAACGCCGGCGTCCGCCCGGATCAGGCGGGCCTGGCAGCCGCGCTGCTGAACTCCGCACAGCAAACCGGCGGCGCGCTCGGCCTCGCCGTCCTGTCCGCCATCTCCACCGCCCGCGCCAGCGGTTTGCTGGCGGCCCACGCCTCGGTGCCCGCCGCGCTCACCGGCGGCTTCCAGCGCGCCCTGCTGGCGGGCAGCATCGCGCTGGCCGCCAGCGCCGTGCTCGCGCTGAGGATCGCGAACAGCAAGGGCGAGACCGCCGCGCAAGAGATCACCGATGACGCCGAGCGGCTACCGGTGCCGTAGGTGAGCCCGAAAGGAGAGGGGGCCCAAACGCACGGGCTCAGGCGCGCATGCCGCGCAGCAGTTCGTCGACGACGCGGGCGGCGAAGCCGGGGCTCACCGGGGTCCGGTCGTGCTTGCCGCGGGCCATCACCGCGCCGGTCAGCGCCAGCATCGCGACCTCAACGTCGAGGTCCTCGCGTAGCTCGCCCCGCGAAATGCCACGGTTCAGGACCATGCGGATCACCTGGCGGCGAGGCTCGGTGATCGTCTCGGTGTACCGGGCCAGGATGCGGGGGTACGCCTCCCCCTCGCCGTGCAGCATGGCGAACTGGCGCGCGAACCGCGGATCGGCCACGTCCCGGATCAAGATGGTCAGCAGCTCGATCAGGTCGTCGCGGACCTTGCCGGTGTCCGGGTCCGGCATCGGCGCCTTCATCGAGCCGAGCGCCGCCAGCAACAGGTCTTCCTTGTTCGACCAGCGACGGTAGATCGTGGCCTTGCCGACGCCGGCCCTGGCGGCGACGGCTTCCACGCAGACGCCCTCGACGCCGCGCTCGCCGAACAGCTCGAGCGCGGCGTCGATGATCGCCTGCTCCGCCTGCTCGCTGCGCGGGCGGCCGGGACGCCGCCCTTCCTCACCCGGACCGGCAGACTGGCCGGCAACCGGACCGGCCTGGCCAGCGGACTGCCCGGCAGGCTGACCCGCCTGCCCGGGCACCACAGCGATTGCGGATTTCATCGGTTCTTACCTTTCCTTGGCGGCGGGCTCTTCGGCCAGCAGCACCAGCTCGTCGTCGAGCGTGACCTCGGCAGCAGCGGCCGTGCGAGGCTTGCCCGGCATCCAGCGGAGCACCACCAGGCCGCCGAGCAGCGCCATCGCCGCCGCGACCAGCGTGGTGTAGTGCATGGCGTGCACGAACGCGTCGTTCGCCGGGGCTAGGAGGAAGTTACCCTTCGACCCGAGCGACTGAGCGACCGCCTGGGTCGAGGTGATCGACGACGAAGCCGTCGACTGCAACGCGGAGGGCAGGTGGGCCAGCGTCGGGTGCAGTTTGCTTGAGTAGAACTCGGCCAGGATCGAGCCGAGCACCGCCACGCTCAACGCCACGGCCACCTGCCGGGCGGTGTTGGTCAGCGCGGAACCCGCGCCTGCCCGCTCACGGGGCAGCACCTCCATAACGGCGGCGGTAGCAGCCGGCATTGCCGCGCCCATCGACGCGCCCTGGATCGCGAACAGCACGCCTAGCACCCAGATCGGAGTGGTGGTTCCGAGGACAGCGTACCCAGCAAGAGCCAGCGCATTCACGATCATCGCGGTCGCGCCGACCGCCTTGGGCCCGTACTTACGGACCATCCCCGCGCTACGCGGGGACAGGATCAGCTGACCGACGGCGAACGGCACTGTCAGCAAGCCAGCGTCCAGTGCGGAGTACCCACGGACGTTCTGAAGGTAGAAGCTGGTGAAGAAGAAGACACCACCCATGCCGAAGAACACCAGCGCGAGGGCGCCCACCGACGCGGACAGCCGCCGGTCGCGGAACAGCCGCACGTCGAGCGAGGGGTGCTGGATGCGCGTCTCGTACCAGCCGAACACGCCGAGGACAGCCAGGCCGCCCACGATCGGGCCGATAACGTCGAGCCGCAGCCAGGACCCGGTGTCGCCACCTTGGACGATGCCGAACACCAGCAGGATCAGGCCAGCGATGGACAGCAGCACGCCGACGTAGTCGATGCCGCCGGCCCCGGAGTTCTTCGACTCGGGCACGAGGAAGAAGGCGGCGATAACGCCGAAAATGGTAACCGGGACGTTGATCAGGAAGACCGAGCCCCACCAGAAGTGCGCGAGCAGCAGGCCGCCGAGGACGGGACCAGCCGCGATGCCCAGGCCGACCGCCATGGCCCACAGGCCGATCGCCTTCGGCCGCTCCTGCGGCTCGAAGATGTTAGAGATGATGGACAGCGTCTGCGGCATGACGGCCGCGCCGCCCAGGCCCATCGCGGCGCGGGCGAAGATCAGCTGGTCCGGGTTGCGCGAGTACGCACTCAGCAAGCTCGCGATACCGAACATGACCAAGCCGATCATCAGCATGCGCTTGCGGCCGATCTTGTCGCCGATCACGCCGAACGTGAACAGCAGGCCGGCGAAGACGAGCGTGTAGGAGTTGATCGCCCACTCAAGCTGGCTCTGGCTCGCGCCGAGGCCCCCGCGAGGCTCGGCGATCGTCTTCAGCGCCACGTTAAGCACCGTGTTGTCGATCACGATGGCGAGCAACCCGACGATGATCACGCTGAGGATGATCCAGCGGCGACGCTGGATGGTTTCCGCGTTCATTCGTGTTCCCCTGTCTGAAACCCGTGTAATTGGAAGCTATCGATACGGAACACTCCCGTATCGATATCCATTCCGGCTTGGGCGTGACATGGGTCACATAGGAACGCTCAGCTTGGCTGCCAGGTGACGCTGGCGGTGCTGACCTGGCCCGTCGCGGAGTCGACGGAAACCGAGAGCGCCACGGCGGCGTGCTCCCCGGCCAGTTCGGCCGTGGTGGCCGTCTCGCCGTCACCGCCGGTATAGGCCGCCACCCGGCACTGGCCGGCCCAGGCAGCAGCCGCCTTCAGCCGCCGCGCGGTCACCCCGTCAGCAACCGGGCACACGCCATCGCCGCCGTTCATCCAGGCGACCACGCTGCCAAGGGCCGCCGCCAGCGGCGAATCCGCGGCGGGCGGGACCGCCAGGTTGACCGACTGGACGCGCGGCTGGCGTTCTGGCGTGAGCATGATCTGGACCTGGATCGTGCCGTGTTCCCCGGTCAGCCGCCAGCGGCAGCGCGCGGGCGTGTCGTTCTCGGGCTGATAGGACGTGTCGTCGGCGAACTCGCCGATCCGGCCGCGAATGCGGTCAAGGGCGGCGCGGCGTTCGGGATAAGGCGTGTCCTGGGCCACGTTCGGCGCGAACAGGCGATCCGCGGCGCCGTCGTCCCAGGAGGCGAGCAGCGCGTTCACCGCGTCGCGCGCGGCCGCCGTGGCGGGCCAGGGCGCGATCGGCGGCCGGGTCCGCATAACGGCGCCGAGCAGCCGGGTGGTCAGCGTCTGCATGCGGGCGTAGGTACTGTTGCCGAACGCGATCACGCCGGTCCCGCTCGCCGGATGCCAGCGCATGTAGCTGCCGTATCCCGGGTACCCGCCGCCGTGCCCGACGACCCGGCCGATCACGGGGTCCTCGCCGATGGACAGGCCGAACCCGTAGCTGGTCACGGACCCGTCACCGGGGAAAACGGCGGGACGGTCCCACAGCGTCGGCACCCGAGGCTGCTGCATCTCGCGGCGCGACGCACTGCCTAGCGGATGCTTCTTGCTGTTATCGTCGACATTGTTGCCGTCAAGGCCATCGCCGGCCAGGCTGGCCACCCACCGGGCCAGGTCATTGATCGTGGTGAAGACGCCGCCCATAGGGGCGAACGCGCCGTACGGCATGGCCGGGACCTCCGCCCAGCCGCCGGGCGCACGGCGGTAGCCAGGCGCCAGGCCTTCCTCGGGGGCGTCGTAACCGGACCGGGTCATGCCGAGCGGCACCATCAGCCGCGACCGGACGAAGTCCTTGTACGCCATGCCCGACGCGTTGCTCACGACCCGGCCGAGGATGGCGTAGCCGAGGTTCGAGTACTCGAACGAGATCCCCGGTGCCCGGGAGAAGCTCACCCCGCCGGCCAGGAACACGCCGAACTCATCCAGCGGCAGGCCCTGCTGCCGGTCTCCCCACGGGTCGTCTTCGGCCAGGCCGCCGGTCATCGTGAGCAGCTGCCTGATCGTGGGCGTGAACTCCCAGTTCCCCAGCTCAGGCACATATCGCGCGGCCGGGTCATCCAGGGCCAGCGCACCGGAATCGCGCAGCAGCAAGACGGCGGCGGCGGTGAAGCTCTTGGACATCGACGCGATACGGAACACGGTGCCGGCGTCCGGCGGCGGCCCGCCCAGCGAACGCTCGCCGAGGCCGCCGGCGTGTACCAGCGAGCCGTCACGGACGATCCCGTACACCAGGCCCGGCTGTCCGCCCTTGGCCTGGAATTCCGCCGCTATCGCGTCAGCATCTCCGAATTCACCCATCTCCCTAGTGTCTCAGAGCCCCAGGTCAGGTAATAATGAAGCCGTCCGGGTACGCCATAGGGGCGACACGAGACATGGAGGTCACTGATGACTGAGTCTCAGCAGCTGTACGGAGGAGCGGGAACCGGCCGCCGGATCACCGTCCGCGATATCGCGCAGGCCAAGCAGCGGGGCGAGAGATGGCCGATGCTGACCGCGTATGACGCGCTCACCGCGGGCATTTTCGACAAGGCGGGCATTCCGGTCCTGCTGGTCGGCGATTCGGCGGGCATGGTGGTGTTCGGCCACGACACCACGATCCCGGTCACCGTCGACGACCTGATCCCGCTGACCGCCGCCGTGGTGCGCTCGACCAGCAGGGCGATGGTGGTCGCGGACCTGCCGTTCGGCTCCTATCAGGGGTCGGCGAACGCCGCCCTGGCCGCGGCGACCCGCTTCCTGAAGGAGACCGGCGCGCACGCGGTCAAGCTCGAGGGCGGCCGCAGGGTCGTGCACCAGGTCGAGGAACTGGTCGCGGCCGGCATCCCGGTGATGGCGCATCTCGGCCTCACCCCGCAGTCGGTGAACGCGTTCGGCGGGTACCGGGTGCAGGGACGCGGCGAAGACGCCGAAGGGCTACTGCAAGACGCCAAGCTGCTGCAGGCGGCCGGCGCGTTCTCGGTCGTACTCGAGTGCGTACCCGCCGAACTGGGCGCCCGGATGACCGAGGCCCTGTCCGTCCCGGTGATCGGCATCGGCGCCGGACCCTCCTGCGACGCGCAGGTACTGGTCTGGCAGGACATGGCCGGGCTGTCGCCGGTCACGCCCAAGTTCGTGAAGAAGTACGCGGACGTCGCGGGCGTCCTGCGCGACGCGGCGACCGCGTTCGCGCAGGAGGTTTCCGCCGGCACGTTCCCCGACCAGGAACACTCTTACCGCTGATCTCATAACTAACCGCGGTGCTTGGTCACCGCTCGGTGTCACTGGCCGCGGGCAGGCCGCCTGCCTGCGGCGCGGTCAGCACGAGGCGGTCGGTGGCGGCCAGGGTTCCGAGGCGCGGATCGCCGGGCGCCATGACGGTAGCGCCATGGACCACTGCCACCACCGGCCCTTCGGCACTGGCCGCGCCGGCGATCACCTCGGCGCCGGCCACCTGGCGCTCGTACAAGTGGAACCCGCGCTCGCCGTCGCAGCTGAGCAGGCTGGCGATCACGCCGCCGACGGCGGAATCGGTCGCGGTCAGGCCGAGCAGCCGCCCCGCCGCCTCGGCGGACACGATCACGTGATCGGCACCGCTCTGCCGCAGCAGCGGCTCGTTTTCCGACGCCCTGATCGTGGCGACGATGACGGCGTCCGGGCTGAACTGGCGGGCCGTCAGCGTGATCAGCACCGCGGTGTCGTCCCGCGGCACCGCCACGATGAGCCGGCCGGCCCGGCCGGCCTCGGCGCTGGCCAGCACCTTGGTCCTGGTCGCGTCGCCGGCCACGGCGGTGAGCCCGGCCGCGTTCGCGTCGCGTACCGCGCCCGGATCCTCGTCGACCACGACGATGGAGTCCGGTGGCACGCCCGCCTCGCGCAGCGTGCTGACCGCGCTGCGGCCCATCGTGCCGAACCCGACCACGATCGTGTGACCGTTCACCCTCGACCTCCATCTGGCCACCCGCCAGCCGGTGCGGGTCCGTTCGGCGAGCACCCCGAGCGTGGTTCCCACCAGTGCGATCAGGAACGCCACCCGGATTGGCGTGATGATGAACGTGTTCTCCAGCCTGGTCAGGGTCGTGACCGGGACTATGTCGCCGTACCCGGTGGTGGTCAGCGTCACCGTGGAGTAATACAGCGAGCCGAGAAACGACAGCGGCTGGTCCGGGTGAGCCGAGTCGCGGTACCCCGAGCGCGCCGAGTACACGATCAGCGCGGCCGCGACCACCAGGCCGACGGCGACAAGGGCACGCCTGCCCACCGACCGGAGCGGGGTACTCGCACGAAACGGCAGGCCGACGGCTTCCCCGCCCGGCCCCTTGTTCTCGACCACAATCCGTAATCGTAATAGCACGTTCGGGCGTTGCCGCCACACAGCTCCGGGTGAGAATTATGGGCCGAATGCCCTGCCCGCTAAAAGCTGATAAAGGATAGAAAATGGCATTGTCGCGCTTCCCTGTGGCGGATAAGGAAGTTTAGCCGGTGGCGGCTTATCCATTAGGCGTACCTTGGTAGGCATGCCAAGGTGTCAGGATTCGGATGACTCATGGCAGGTAAGGATCTGCGATGACGCGGGGAACACAGTCGGAGCCGGCGTTCTTCTCGGTGACAATTATGTTCTGACCTGTGCGCACGTGGCCAGGAACGCCGGTGCATCCGGCACGGCACCCGCCGGCACGACGCCCCCGCGGGGTTCAGATATCGGTGACCCGCAGGCCCGCGTGGGCCTTGTAACGGCGGTTGATGGACACCAGGTTGGCGGTGAGCGCCTCGACCTGGCCAGCGTTACGGAGCCGGCCCGCGTACACGCCGCGGACGCCGTGGATCCTCCCGGCCAGCGCCTGCACCAGGTCAGTGGCCTCGCGGTTGTCGCCGAGCACGAGCACGTCCAGGTCGATCGTGTCCACCTCCGCGTCGAGCAGCAGCTTCGCGGAGACATGGTGGAAGGCGGCCACCACCGTGCTGTCCGGCAGCACCGCGGCGGCCTGCTGAGCGGCGCTGCCTTCGGGCACCGGCAGCGCGTAGGCACCCTTGGCATCGAAGCCCAACGGGTTCACGCAGTCGATGACGATCTTGCCGGCCAGGTCAGAAGCCAGCGAGCCGAGCAGTTCGGCGTGCCCCTCCCAGGGGATGGCGGCGATCACCACGTCCGCGTTGCGGGACGTACCGGCATTTGTCATGCCGTCGACCGATCCCGCAGATCCCACGGGCAGCGATCCGGCGAGTTCCCCGGCCGCGGTCAGGGCACGCTCCTCGCTCCGCGAGCCGATGATCACCCGGTGCCCGGCCCTGGCGAACCTGTGCGCCAGGCCTCGCCCCTGGTCACCGGTGCCGCCTAGAATGCCGATGACCACTTCTTCCACGTTGGCTGTCATGTGGATGATCTTGCCAGATCAGCGCCTGTTAAAAGCGAACCGGAAACTCTCCGTGTGGATAATGCTGCGCTACGGCGTGATCGGGTGCACTATATATGTATGGACGCGAACCAGGTAGCCACGCTCCGTGCGCTACTGGCCCCTACCGGGTGGCTAGAGCGGACACGGACATTCGCACAGGGCATGCGTTCCGCGACCCGCCTCCGGGGCGGCCTGATGGTGATCGGCACTCCCGACGAGGAGCCGTGGCACCTGACCGCGCACCTGGATGAGGAGTCGCGGCTGGCCGGGATCCCCGAGCTGATGCCGACGCTCGTCCGGTGGAACCCGCCGCCCGAGGCCCCCGCTCACCTGCGGGTCGGGCTATCCCGGCTGGAAGCGGCGCGGCGCGGCGAGACGCTGTTCGTCATATCCCCGGAAACGGCGCCGGTGCCGCTGCTGGAGCGGGTGAACGACGCCAGGCGTACCGGCGCGACGATCTTCGCCCTCGACCAGGGCGACCCGGAGCTCGACTCGCTCGCCCATGAGGCGCTGACCGTGCAGAACGTCTCGTTCGGCGCGGCGCAGCACCTGGTCAGCGCCGCGTGCGGCGACCTGGGCGAGAACGAGATCCGCGAGTACAGCGTGGCAGGCGAGTTCGGCCTGGCGACCGCCCGGCGCCTGGCAGCTCCCGGCGCCGCGGCCGGCAACGGCTACCACGTGCCCTACCAGAGCAACGGCCGCTACCGCCCCGGCGTCCGCGGCCTGCGCGACCGCGTCGCCCACCTCCTAGACACAGTAAGCGGCCCCACCGCGTAACCACCCGCACCGGCCCGCCGCCGAGCGCCCCACGCACGCCTGCCATACCGCCACCCGGGTTCCCTGTGGCATCACACACACCAAGTGCACCACAGCTCACATCGGCCCCGACCGGCTGCACGCGAGCGCGAACAACGCGGAACATCGTCTTTTCGCGGAGAAAATCGTTGCTCACAGCATGGTTTTTTACCGCGTAGGACTTAACTACCGCGTTAACCGCGCATGGCCTCGGCCCGCGCATGGCCTCGGCCCGCGCATGACCTCAGCCCGAGGGCTGCGGTCCGCGCGCGCTTTAGCCCCGTGCGTCCCATGCGCCACGGGGCCGCTGGCGCAGCGCCGCGGGGCAGCGTCAGGAGTCCAGGCTCAGCACCATGGTCGGCCGCTCGATGATGTGGTCAGCGCGCAGCGGCCGGACCGCGGTACCGATAGCGAAGAACTCGGTGGTGTGCGAGCCCCACGTGTGGCTGTGCTGCCGGAGCTGGACGCCCACGATGCCCTCCGCGTGCAGCGCCTCGGCTTCGGCCTGCATCCGGGACATCGCCAGCTCACGCGCGTCGTACAGCGCCTGGGTGAACTGCTCGATCTCGACGTTCCGCCCGACGTTGCCGATCTTGGCGCCGAACTTCTGGTGAGCGATGTGGTACACGCACGAACCCATGACCATGCCGAGGGGGGCGTAGCCGGCCCGGATCAGCGTCCAGAAGTCCTGGCCGGACAGGTCCGAGGTGAACGGCTGGTTCTTGTTGTTCCGCCAGTTCGAGACGCCACCGCCGCCGGCCCCCTCCTCGGCCTTGACCGCGGTGCCCACCGCGATGAACTCCGCGATGTCGGAGCCGAACTCCTTCATCTCCACTTCCAGCCGGACCCCGACGATCCCGTCCGCACGCAGCGCGTCGGCCTCGGCTTCCATCCGGGACATGGCCAGTTCCCGCGCGTGGTACATGGCCTGCGACAACACGTCGAGCTCTTGGTTCTTGCCCCACCGGCCGACCTGCAGCCCGACGTGGTAGATCGACGAACCGAGCACGAGCCCGAGCGGCCGGAAACCGACCTCGCGGACCAGCAGGAACTCGTTCACCGACAGGTCCGAAGTGAAAATCGCCCCCGCCCGGCCCGGCTGCAACTCCGACAGGCGACGCATCGCGTCCTGCGGAACGCCAGCGGCGTCAAGCTCCGCCTTGACCTGAGCCTCAGACTCACTCATGACCACAGTCTCCTCAACCTACCTCGCTCGGCCGTCCAGCCGAGCGCCCTGAACCCGCCGCGCGGCAATCCAGCCACGCGCCCTAAATCTTTATCCGCGCGGCCTGCCGCCGCTGCGGGTCAAGCGACATAATGGCCAGCGTTCTCCCGCCGGTGTGCGCCTCCGCGGACCGCGAGAACCGGGTGATCCCGGTCCCGATCACGGTGGCCTCAACGATGTGGTCGCGCCGCCCCTCCTGCACCGGGCATTCCCGCTCCCGCACCCGCATCTCCATGTCGGCGATTACGACGCCCTCGGCGCCGATCCGCTTCACGTCCGCCTCGAGCTGCTTGCGCGAATCGTGACGCACATCGTTGACCAGCTCGGTGTAGCCCACCACCTCGGCGTTCCCGGCCCCCCACCGGGTCTGCCCGACGGTGAGCCAGTCATCGTGCCGCGACCCGATCGAGATGCCGAGCACAAGACCGGCGGGCACCCAGCCCTTCATAATCAACTTGGCGAAGTCCTGCCCGGACAAGTCGGAGGTGAACGGCTTACGGCGTCCGGTCGGCAGCGGCGCGCCTGGGGCGGCCACCGCGGTGCCGATCGCCTTGAATTCCAGGCCGCCGGCCGGGAATGTCCCGATGGTCAGCTTGACGCCGACCACCCCGTGGCCGCCGAGTTCGGCGCACTCGGCGATCATCCGGTCGAGGGCCTTGTGCCTGGCGTCGTACATCGCCTGGACCAGCGGGCCGAACGACCCCCAGCCGCCCCGCCCCGACACCTGGGTCACGGTGCGGGCCGGAGTCGCCCAGCCGCCGTAACTACCCCAGGCACCCGGGCAGTTGTAGCCCCCGGTGTAGCCGATGTTGTAGACGGCGGCCCCGAGAACCTGGCCGACCGGCGCGAAGCCGACCGAGCGGATTGCCGCGAACTCGTCCGAAGACAACGCTGAACCCCAGGTGCCGCTCGACCGGATTTCCCGCATCCTGGCCTCGGCCACCGGAGGAAGGTGTTCGCTCACGGCTCTAGCCTAGTAGCACAGCACGGAAAACCATTAGTCCTGCGCATCCCACTCCCGATTGCGTTCCCGCACCTTCTCCAGAGCATGCGCGGCCGCCTCCCGAGTCGGGTACGGGCCGAGCCTGTCCTTGCCCGCGCAGTCACTGTCGTATGGTTCGACGGTCTTGTGGTTCAGGCAGTACCACCAGCCTGCGTGTTCAGCGTCCATGCACATTAGACTGCCCATTCATGGCGACTTTGCTCCACCCCGGCCGAATTTCTCCGCTCAGGCAGGTTCCTGCCACCATTCCGCGCCCCGAGTACGTGGGCAAGAAGGCCCCGGTCACCGGCGAGCCGGACGTCAAGACGCCCGAGATCATCGCCAAGATGCGGGTGGCTGGAAAGCTCGCCGCCCAGGCGCTCGAGGAGGTGGGCCGCCGCATCAGGCCCGGCGTGACCACCGATTACCTGGACGAGGTCGGGCACGACTTCCTGGTAGCTCACAACGCTTATCCGAGCACCCTCGGTTACAAGAACTACCCGAAGTCGCTATGTACCTCGCTCAACGAAGTGATCTGCCATGGCATCCCGGATGACACGGTGGTCAATGATGGCGACATCGTCAACATTGACATCACCGGCTACATCGACGGCGTGCACGGCGACACGAACGCCACCTTCCTGGCGGGCGAGGTCGACGAGGAGTCGCGGCTGCTGGTGGAGCGCACGCACGAGGCGATGATGCGCGGGATCAAGGCAGTCGCCCCCGGACGCCCGCTGAATGCCATTGGCAGGGTCATCGAGTCCTACGCCCGCCGTTTCGGCTACGGCGTGGTCCGCGACTTCACCGGACACGGCATCGGCACGAACTTCCACTCGGGCCTGATCGTGCCGCACTACGATGACCCGCGCACCGACGCGATCATGGAGCCGGGCATGACGTTCACCATCGAGCCCATGCTCACTCTCGGCACGATCGACTACGACATCTGGCCGGACGGCTGGACCGCGGTCACCAAGGACCGTAAGCGCACCGCCCAGTTCGAGCACACGATCCTGGTCACCGAGGACGGACACGAGATCTTGACGCTGGCCTGATCTGGTCTCAGCCGCCGGGACCGCCCCGGCAACGAGCAGGTCCGCACCATGTTCCGGCGAGCATGATCGCTCACCTGGCGGCTAGCGCCCGCCGGCAGGAGGGCGGCGCGGTCCGAAGGTGCGCAGCACAAGGCCGGTGCGCGGCTTGGGACCGAACGAGGTGGACTTGCGCGGCACCCGCTCACCGTGCTCGGCGATCTCGCGGACCGCCTCGAACGGGACCGGGTTCAGGATCACCGCCGTGCCGTCCCCCGCGGCGGCCACCGCCTCGGCCGCATCGTGGTAGATGAGCACGTCGTCCTCGTTATCGGTGATGCCCCAGAGCCGGCCAAGCAGGAGCTGTTGCAGGATCGACGCATCGAGCCCCTGCCAGGGCGGGGAGACGCCCGGCGGCATCGAGGCGGCCGCCTGCGCCGGATCGGGCCCGCTCAGCAGGCGGAAGCGGCTGTCCCCGGCGGCCGCCTTGCCGGCGAGCAGGAACGCGGTCCCCTTCTCCTCGGCCAGCCGGCCGAGCGCGTCCTCCAGATCGCTGTCCGCGGGCAGACTCTCCACCGAGAACGCGGCCCCGGCCAGTTCCGCCGCGCGCTCCAGGGTCAGGCCGGGCAGCACCCGGTGGATGGCACCGAGCCGGGGCGGGCAGGCCGCCGAGTCGACCAGGAAGGCCAGGCCGTAGTCCCAGGGGCCATCTCCGCGTCCGGCCGCCCGCATTTCGGCCTGCAACTGGAGATAGGCCGCGTAACGGTGATGGCCGTCCGCGATCAGCGCGCGCCGGCCGGCCAGGTCGGCGGCAATCCGCTCGCATTCGACCGGGTCGTCCAGCCGCCACAGGCGGTGGATCACCCCGTCCTCGGTCTGGATCGACAGTAGCGGCGCCCGCCCGTTCGCGACCTGGTCCACGATGTCCGTCGCCGTCGGCCCGCGGCCGCCGCGCATGGCCTCCTGATCGCCGTCGTAGACCAGGAAGATCGGTTCCAGGTTGGCCTTGGTGGCCGCCATCAGCAGGCGCCGGCCCGCCACCGGCCCCGGCATGACGTCCTCGTGCGGCAAGATCCCGGCCGAATCGGGCGAACCGAGCCCGACCAGGCCGATGATGCCTCGCTGCCGCCACGATGGGGCGGACTGCTCATAGAGGTACAGGGCGGGCATCCTGTCCATGATGAGCACGCCATCGGACATCCACTCCGCCAGCAATCCAGCGGCCGCCGCTGGCGCGTTCTCGCCTCCGCCGGGCAGGATCAGCCGGACGACATTGTGCGGATCGGCAGCCCGCAGATGCGCGAGGCTACCCCCGCTGATCACGTCGTACGGTGGGGATGTGACGTTCGCGATTCCGCTCACCCGGTTCCGGGCATACCGGATTCCACGGAAGGGCGCCAGCGCGACACCCGGACGAGGGTCGGACGGAAGGGTCTGCACACATGTCAGAAGGTTCAAGCGCGAGCAGGGATTCCCGCTCCGAGGAAAACGGCCCTGGCCAGAACCTTCCGGAGGGGGACGCGCACGCCTGGTACCGGCGCGGCATGGAGCTTTTGGGGCGCGGCAGCGCCGCCGCCGCAGCTCAGGTCCTTGAACGGGCGGCGGAGGCCGAACCCACCTCACGCAGCGTCCGCGAGGCGCTGGCGCGGGCTCAGTTCGACGCCGGCCAGTACGCCTTGGCGGCAGCCAACTTCCGGATCATCGTCGATGCCAGCCCAACCGACGATTACGCTCATTTCGGGCTGGGACTCGCCCTGGCCAGGACCGGGAATCCCGCGGCCGCGGCCGAATACCTGGCGCTTGCCGCCGCCATGCGGCCCGATGCCACCCACTACACTGACGCCTTGCGCCAGGTGCGCGCCACGCTGCGCGCGCGACGGAAAGCGGCAGGCCCAGGACCAGCGGAGGCGACGGAGTGACTGAGACAACGCCACGCACCCGCCCGGAGGCGAGCGAGCCCCTGGTAACCGCCTACGACGTGGCGCTGCTCGACCTGGATGGTGTCGTCTACATTGGCGGCACCGCCATTCCCGGAGCGCCGGAAGTACTGCGCAAGGCCCAGGCCGACGGCATGCGGCTCGCCTACGTGACGAACAACGCGTTCCGGACGCCTGCGGCGGTCGCCGCCCTGCTGCAGGGCATGGGCGCGCCCGCGGGCCCCGACGATGTCGTGACGTCCGCCCAGGCCGCCGCCCGGCTGCTGGCTGACCGGCTCCCGGCCGGCGCGGCGGTACTGGTCATCGGCAGTTCCGGCCTGCGGCTGGCAATGCGCGAGCGGGGCCTGCGGCCGGTCAGCACCGCGGCGGACAAGCCGGCGGCCGTCGTGCAGGGCTACGCACCGGGGATCACCTATTCCGCGATGGCCGAGGGTTGCCTGGCGGTCATGGCCGGCGCCGTCTTCGTCGCCTCCAACGCCGACCCGACCATCCCCTCCGCACGCGGGCGGCAGCCAGGCAACGGATCGCTGCTGCGGGTAATCGCCACCGCCACCGGGGTCGAGCCGATCGTCGCGGGCAAGCCGGAGATCCCGCTGCAGCGCGAATCGGTCCTGCGAACCGACGCGAAACATCCCATCGTGGTCGGCGACCGGCTCGATACCGACATCCTCGGCGCCTACCGTGTCGGCACCGACAGCCTGCTCGTTTTCACCGGCGTCACCGACCCGGCCGAGGCCATCCTCGCTCCCCCGGATCAGCGGCCCACCTACATCGCCGACGACCTCAACGGACTGCTCGACCCTCACCCGGAGGTCACCGGCGATTCCGCCGGCGGTTACGCGTGCGGCGGCTGGACCGCCCGCTGGGACGGCGACAAGCTGGGCCTGGACGGCGACGGAGAGCGGATCGACGCCCTGCGTGCCCTCTGCGCCGCCGCCTGGTCCCGCGATGCTCCCCCCAGTTCTCACGACGCGGTAACCGGCGCCCTGCAGCGTCTCAATAAGTGAGAAAAGCTGCCCTGGGAGGCACGTGCTACCCGCTAACATCGCCCGGTGCCGCGCCGTGCGAGACGCCGCGCCCGGGACCCGCTATAGTTGGCCGCGTGCCAGGACGTGCTTTCCACCAGGGCGGCGTAGCCGCTGCGGTGATGTGCCCGTGCTGTTCGTGTTGCCGGTAACAACGCATATACGCCTTGTTACCGACCACGAAAGGTTTCTTCCAGTGAATCTGGACCTGTCCGCGGCTCCCGAGATCGCGTTGCTGGCCGTCCCCGCGCAAGCGCCGCAGACTCCGCAGTTCCCCGGGCATCTCCCGGGCAACCGGACGCTGGGCGGGCTGGCCGGCGAACTCAGGCATATCGCCAGCCGACCGGAACAGTGGTGGGGTACGGTCAGGTATCACAGCGGTAGTTCTGAGAAGATCGATCTTGGAGTTTCCGGGATTACCGCCTGGGTAGGAGTTCTGGTTCCAGGGGATCCCGGGCTCTACTGCTCATGCGATCTGATGATGCTCGTCGCCGGGGACGCCCTGGAGGAATCCGTGGCGGACGGGGGTTCTGTGACAACCGAACTGCGAGCCGGGCGAGTCAGGGTGCACGGGCAGGGCTTGGCGCACCAGATCCGGGCCGCCTCGGCGGGCTTCGCGATAACACTTCACGTCCGCGGGGATCAGCCAATCGGCTGATGGGGTAAATCATCACAGCGGGGGACGCGGTGCAATGGCTCAGTCCGATTGACTAGTAGTGGCACTGCACAGCGGAGAGGACGATTGCGATGATTGAGGCACGGGGCCTCAGTAAACGGTACGGCACGAAACTTGCCGTCAATAACCTGTCATTTGACATCAGACCAGGCACGGTGACCGGCTTTCTAGGGCCGAACGGGGCGGGTAAGACCACCACGATGCGGCTGATCCTGGGTCTGGACACGCCGGACACGGGGACGGTCACGATCGACGGCCAGCGGTACGCGGACATGGCGTATCCGATGCGGTCGGTAGGGGCGCTGCTCGACGCCAAGGCGGTGCACGGCGGACGTTCCGCCTATAACCACCTGCTCTGCCTGGCCCAGACGAACGGCATCGGGCGCAAGCGAGTCGACGAGGTCATCGGCCTGGTCGGACTCGCCGACGTCGCGAAGAAGCGGTCGAAGGGTTTCTCGCTCGGCATGGGCCAGCGGCTGGGGATCGCGGCCACCCTGCTCGGGGACCCGGCCGTGCTCATGTACGACGAGCCGGTCAACGGGCTCGACCCCGAGGGGATCTTGTGGATCCGTAACCTCATGAAGGCGCTCGCCGCGGAGGGCCGGACCGTGTTCGTGTCCAGCCACCTGATGTCGGAGATGGAACACACCGCCGACTACCTGATCGTGATCGGGCGGGGGCAACTGCTGGCGGACTGCTCCATGCAGGAGTTCATCGAGCGGAGTTCTGGCCAGTCGGTGCGGGTGCGGACGCCGCAGGCCGAGGACCTGGGCAGGGCGCTCACCACGGCCGGCGGCCGGGTCACCCCGGACGGGTACGAGGTGCTGTCCGTGCAGAACATGACCGCCGAGCAAATCGGGGACATCGCGTTCGAGAGCCGGATCAGGCTGCACGAGCTGGCTGTCGTGCGGGCTTCTCTGGAGACCGCTTTCATGGAACTGACCGGGGACAGCGTGGAGTACCACGCCGCGGTTCCCGCCGCTATGGTCGGGGGTGCCTGAGATGGCTGCTGTGACTGCGAGCGGCCCGGCCGCCGTGCGCGGCCGGGCCGGGCTCGGCGGGGTCATCCGCTCCGAACTCACCAAGCTCAAGTCGGTGCGCTCCACCTGGTGGACGCTGCTCGTGCTGGTGTTGCTGAGCATCGGGTTCTCGGCACTGATCTGCGCGGTGATCAAGGCGAATTGGCACACGATGTCCGCCTCCGACAAGGCCACGTTCGACGCCACCTCGACCAGCCTCGGCGGAATCGGGTTTCTCGGGCCACTGGTCATCGCCGTGCTCGGCGCGCTGGTGATCACCTCGGAGTACTCCACCGGGATGATCCGCACATCGCTGACCGTGATGCCGCGGCGTTCGGTGATGTTCGCGGCGAAGGGCGTGGTATTCGGCCTGGTGACACTGGTGCTCGCGCTGGTGCTCTCGTTCTTGTCGTTCTTCATCGGCCAGGCACTGCTCGGTGACCACTCCGCCACGCTGTCCCACCAGGGGACGATGCGGGCCATTGTCGGCACGGCGATCTACGTGACGCTGTGCGGGCTGCTGGCGTACGGGATCGGCGTGATCCTGAGGCACACGGCCGGGACGATCACGCTGGTGGTCGGCATACTGTTCGTGCTGCCGATCATCATCAACCTGTTCCCGTCGTCCTGGCACAACGCGATCGTGCGCTGGCTGCCGACCTCGGCCGGAGACGCGATCAGCACCACGGTGGGGACGAACGACCACATGTTCTCAGCCTGGGGTGAGATGGCGGTGCTGGGCGTCTACGTCGTCATCGTGCTGATCGCGGGCGCGACGCTGTTCCGCACGAGGGACGCATAGCATTCTGGAATGGACGTCACCGATCTTGGTCACGATGTGTTCCAGATCGACACCCAGATGGCGGGTTACTCCGGGATCACCGCGGGCTACCTGATCCGCGGCTCGCGGCCCTGTCTGGTAGAAACTGGCACGGCGCCGTCCGCACCGGTGGTGCGGGCGGCGCTGTCGTCTCTCGGCGTGGACGCGAGCGACCTGGCCACGGTCGTCGTCACCCACATTCACCTCGACCACGCGGGCGGAGCCGGGGACATCGCGGAGCTGTACCCGGCCGCCGAGATCGTCGTGCACCAGCGCGGAGCCCGGCACCTGGCCGACCCCAGCCGGCTGATGGCCAGTGCCCGCGCGGTGTACGGGGACGCGCTGCACGGGCTGTTCGGTGAACTGCGGCCGGTCCCCGGCGAGCGGATCCGGGCACTGGATGACACCGGCTCGGTCGATCTGGGCGACGGGCGGCAGCTGTCCAGCCACTACTCCCCCGGGCACGCCAAGCATCACGTCGGCCTGCTCGACTCCTTGTCGGGCGACCTGTATGTCGGGGACGCCGCCGGGGTCTACATCCCGGAAACGGGAGACCTGCGACCCGCCACGCCGCCGCCTGACTTCTCGCTGGAGACGGCGCTCTCTTCGCTGCGGCTGTTCTCTGGCCTGGCGCCGTCCCGGCTGCTGTTCAGCCACTACGGGCCGGTGTCCGACGTACCGGTCACACTGGAGCGGTCGGCGGAGGAACTGAACGTGTGGGTGGAGCACACGCGGACCGCGCGGTCGGCCGGGCTCGACCTCGACCACGCGGTCGCGATGGTCGCCGAGCGGACCAGGGACAGGTACAAGGCGTTCGCTGCCGACGCCGATCCCGAGCTGACGGCTAAGTTCGATCAGATCAGCGGCACCGGAGCCAACGTGGCCGGGATCATGCACTGGCTGGACAAGAACTCCTGACCCGCCGTTCGGGACACCCGGGTTCGGGGATGTCCTGCCAGTGAGCATGACGTTATCATGCGTGACATGAACCTTCGGATCTCATTGGTCTTGGTGCCCTGCGCGCTGCTAGGCGCGTTCGGGCTCACCGCGGCTTCGGTACCGGCCTCGGCAGCGGCTCCGCTGAAGTGTCACGCCTGGATGAGCAACGCACACCCGGCCGACTACTCCTATACCGCGGTGCGCGTACAGACCGCCTCGGACGCGGGAGTGACGACCGTCGCTCACTACAAGACGCTGAATAGGCGGCACACCGGCTCAGCAGGCGCCGGCGGCAGCGCCACGATCCGGTACTACATCAGCGGCGCCACGCCCGGATACCGCGTCACCGTATCGGTCACCACCAAGCACGCAAACCGGTACGGCTTCTGCAGCACATCCTTCGTCCCCCACCGCGGCTAACCGGGCCGCGCCGCCGCGTGGCCACCGCGCGGTGGCCACGCGGCCACCGTGCGCCGGAGGCGCGCCATGAGATCAACGCGGAAGATCGCCTCAACGCGGCGATTTCCGGCTGTGAGCAGGTATTTCTTCCGCGTTGGGGTCAATTGCCGCGTTGTTGGCGGCCCCGGAACCGACCGGAGAGGATCGTGCGCGTGGCGTTCCGGATTGCCGGAACGCCACGCGCACGATCATTCGCTCGGCCGGGTCACGTGTCCGGGTCGCCGGAGTCCTCGCTGTCGTCCCCGCGGCGCTCCGCGTCGACGGTGACACTGTCATCAAGGGCGCTTTCGCCGCCTCCGGAACCCAGATCGCCGTCCCGCACCTCGTTGTCCCGCACTTCGCCTTCTCGCACTTCGCCGTCGAGACTCGTCTCGTCGTGGACGTCTTCGTCGCCGGCCAAGTCCTCGCCATCGGGGGCTTCCTCGTTAAGGTCCTCTTCGTCTTCGTCGAGGTCCTCCAAGACGATCCCGTCGAGCTCGTTGAGCCGATCGGCGGCGTCGGTCATGCCGTCTGGATCCGCTTCGATGGCGCGGGAGAACCAGTCTCTGGCCTGCTCTTCGCGCCCGGCGCCCAGCAGCGCGTCGGCGTAGGCGTAGAACAGGCGCGCGGACCAGGGGCGCAGCCGGGTGCTCTTCAGCTCTGGCACCTGCAGCACCACCACGGCCGCGGCGGCCAGACCCTGGTCGCGCCGGATGCCCGATTCCACGATGAGCAGCTCGATCTGCATCGCGCGATCGAGCGTGCTGACGTCCGCCTCCTTCACCAGGGCGAGCGCCCGGTCCAGGCGGCCGAGTGCGCGCTCCGAGTCGGCCATGATCGGGAGGTAGTCGTCGCTGCCGGTGAGGCGGCGGGCGGCGCGGAGTTCGGCGAGTGCCTCGGCCCAGCGGCCAGTCTGGTACGCCGCGATGCCAACGGCCTCCCTGACGATGCCCACCCGGGCGGCAAGACGATGAGCCGACTTGGTGAAGGCGTACCCGATCTCGGGGTCTTCGGCCAGGCCGGCCGCGACCAGATAGCGGGCGATGCTGTCGGCAAGGTCGTTGGGCAGGCTGCCCAGCTGGGCGCGGGCAACCGGGTCCAGCTGGTCGGCGCTGACCGAGTCGGGGACAGCCGGTCCGGTCTGCGACGGCCGGTCAAGCCACGGGCCGCGGCTACCTGGCTCACGCCGTGAGTCCTGGCCGTGCTCTGGCCGCGGACCGCGCCGTGAATCTGAACCGGCGCGTGAATCTGAGCCGGCTCGTGAATCAGAACCGCGCTGCGGATCAAAACCGCGCCGCGCATCCGGGCTGCGTCGCGAATCGGTGTCACGGCCCCTATCCGGCCCACGGGACGCGCCAGAA